>CACBYG010000021.1 GCA_902543535.1 uncultured Pelagibacteraceae bacterium | reverse complement strand
TTCTTAAGTTATCTGAAAAAATTTCTATTTTTTTTAATTTCCACGAAATTTTATCTACATTAATTATTGCTTCATTAAAAAATTCGATATTACTCTTAGAAATACCGATGGTTCTTGACTTATTTAATGAATTTATTTTTTTTTGTGCATAAAGATCCACATGTATATTTTGATTAACTAAAGCTTTTGCCAAAGTTAAACTTGATAAGCCAGCGCCTAGAATACAAACTCTCATATTATTTTTAATTTTAACAACAAAAATTAGATGATACAAAGTGATTAAATTGATTCATATATGGATATTAAAAAAACAGCTAATTTATTACTTAATTTTGCTATAAAACGTTTAGCAGAAATTTTTGGTTTATTAATTTTTTCGTTAGGTGCTTTGCTATTAATAGCATTAATTACATACTCTCCTGAAGACCCTAACTTTATATTTCCTGATAACACAGAGATTAAAAATTTATTAGGCTTTCAAGGTAGTTTTATTTCAGATCTATTCTTTCAATCAGTAGGCCTGATATCTTATTTATTATCTTTCACTTTTATTTTAACTGGTATTAACATAATTAGACTTAAAGAGTTTTTTCTACTTATTGAAAATATTTTTTTTACTACAATTTATTGTGTTTTTGGAACACTTTTTTTTAGCTATTTTTATGCTGATGCTTTTACACTCTATATAAATGGAAATGGCGGTTTTGTTGGGAATTATTTTAATCAAACATTCTTAAATTCATTGGTTCAAATTCATGAAGCAACTTCATTCTATATTTTAATTTTTTTAACAATTTTATTTTTTTTGATTAGTATCAATTTTAATCCAATTAAATTTTATAATTCTATTTTAAAGATTTATAATTACCTTTTTAGAAAAGAAGAAAAGAACTATACCGATAAAAGCGAAGTTATAAGTGAGTATATTCCTCAGGATGAAATTAAAAATATTATCCAAGAAGACCTACCTTTTATAAAAGCTGAAAATAAAAATAACGAAAAAATAAAATTTAAACTTCCAAATTTTGATTTATTAAAAATTCCAACAAAAAAAGAAAGAGAAAATTCCAATCAAAATGAAAGTCATAATTCAGAATTTTTGGAGAAAATTCTTTTAGACTTTGGTGTTAACGGAAATATAAAAAAAGTAAGTCATGGTCCAGTAGTAACTCTTAATGAGTTTGAACCAGCTGCAGGTGTTAAGGTTTCTAAAATTATAAATTTATCAGATGACATAGCCAGAAATACAAGTTCAGAGTCTGCAAGAATTGCAACAATACCAGGAAGTAACACTGTTGGAATAGAACTACCAAACAATTCTAGAGAAAATGTTTATCTAAGCGAAATACTGGACACCTCAGATTTTAAGAAAAAAGAAATAAAATTACCAATTGCTCTTGGTAAGAGTATATCTGGCAAACCTATTGTAGGAGATTTATTTTCTATGCCTCACCTGCTTATTGCTGGAACTACTGGATCTGGAAAATCAGTTTGTATTAATACCATTATTTTATCTCTTCTTTATCGACACACACCCGATAAATGTAAATTCATTTTAATAGATCCAAAAATGCTAGAGCTCTCTACTTACGAAGGGATACCGCACTTGTTGTGTCCTGTAATAACGGAAGCAAAAAAAGCTGCCTCTGTACTTGGTTGGGTCGTTAAAGAAATGGAGAGTAGATACAAATTAATGACTAAAGAGGGTGTCAGAAATATAGATGGATATAACGCAAAACATAAGCTTTCAATGCCTTATATAGTTGTGGTGGTTGATGAAATGTCTGACTTGATGTTAGTAGCCGGTAAAGAGATAGAAAATTATATTCAAAAACTTTCACAAATGGCTAGAGCAGCCGGTATTCACATCATAATGGCTACTCAAAGACCAAGTGTTGATGTAATTACAGGAACTATTAAAGCTAATTTTCCAACTAGAATATCTTTTCAAGTTACTTCAAAAATTGATAGTAGAACAATTCTAGGTGAACAAGGAGCAGAACAGTTGCTAGGTAAAGGAGATATGCTTTATATGTCTTC
>CACBYG010000020.1 GCA_902543535.1 uncultured Pelagibacteraceae bacterium | reverse complement strand
GAAACTGGCTCAAAAACTGCGCTACCAATTTTTAAAGAGTTTATTAAGCAAGCTGTTAAAAAATCAGAAGCAAGACCATTTAAAGCAGCCGAAGATACAATTATGATGGTTGTAGATCCTAAAACTGGGCAAAAAGCTAAATTTTCCTCAAAAAATACTATCATAGAGGTCTTTAAAAAAGAAAATGTGGTTAATGGAAAAGTTCTTTATTCAAATACAGATAGATTAGACAGTAATAATATACTAAAGTTTTATTAATGAGTGGTAATTTTCAAAATTATAAAGAAGAAATAGATAAAATTAATCAAAGAATTAAGGAGTATCTTTGAAAACAATAATATTTATTTAAAACTTCAGTCTCTAAATACAAAAATGCTAGACGCCAATTTTTGGCAAGATAAAAAAAATTCCCAAAAAGTAGTTAAAGAAAAAAAATTTTTTGAGGATTTAATAAACTCTTTAAATTCTTCTGTTCAAAAATTAAAAGATTTTAATGATTTAAATGATTTAGCTTTAGAAGAAAAAAATTTAGATGTCCAAGTTGAAATTATACAAAATATTAAAAAACTTAGGTCTGAAATAAAAAAAAGTGAAATTAAATGTTTTTTATCAAGTGAGGCTGATCCATTAGATTGTTATATTGAGATACACGCAGGCGCCGGAGGTACAGAGAGCCAAGATTGGGCTGATATGTTAAGAAGAATGTATCTAAAATGGTCAGATATAAAAAATTTTAAATCTAACCTAATAAGTGAACATAGGGGAGATGAAGCTGGAATAAAATCAGCAACGATAAAAATAGAAGGCGATTATGTATTTGGTTGGCTTAAAAAAGAGTCTGGTATTCATAGATTAGTTAGAATATCTCCATTTGATTCAGGCGCTAGAAGACATACAAGTTTTGCAAGTGTCTGGATATACCCTGTTGTTGATGAGAATATTAGTATAGAAATTTTAGAAAAAGATCTAAGAATAGATACTTATCGATCTAGCGGAGCAGGTGGCCAGCATGTTAATACTACTGATAGCGCAGTTAGAATAACACACATTCCATCAAAAATTGTTGTTCAATGTCAAAATGAAAGATCTCAACATAAAAACAAAGAAACATGCATGAATATGTTGAAAGCAAGATTATATGATTATGAAATTAAAAAAAGGGAAGAAGAAAATCAAAATGTTGAAAGTTCTAAATCAGAAATAGGGTGGGGCCATCAAATTAGATCTTATGTTCTTCAACCCTACAGACTTGTAAAAGATAATAGAACTAGTTTTGAAAGCACTAGTCCAGATAAAGTATTAGATGGCGATCTTGATGAATTTTTGGAACAATCACTTTATAAATTAAATGAAAAATAATATTTTAAAATATTTTATTCTGCTTCTATCAGTGTTAGTTATTTTGATAGTTTACCTCAGCACTGTAGGTATAGAGACAGATAAATTTAATGATCAAATTAAAAAAAAAATTTTACTAATAAATAAAAAGATAGATATAGATTTAAAAAAAATTAAATTAACTCTAGATCCTTTTAAACTAAAAATTTATGCAAAAACAGTTGGTACCACAGTATATTTTGCAAAAAGACCTTTAGCATTAGAAAGCATTAAAACGCAAGTTTCGTTTAGTTCTTTAATTAAAAATAATATTTCCTCATCAAATATAGAGGTAAAAACTAAGTCTATATTATTAAATGATTTAATTAAATTTATTCGTACAACAACCAACAAACCTGAATTATTTATATTAGAAAAAATTGTGAAAAATGGTCATGTAATTATAGATCTAAGTTTGAACATCGATAAAAATGGTAAACTTAGAAATGATTATATCATTAAAGGTTTGATAAAAGATGCAAGTATTAATTTTTTAGACAGGGCTAATTTTAAAAATATAAATTTTAATTTCAATTTTCAAAAAGATAATTATCATTTTGATGAAATAAATTTTAAAGCAGAAGAAGTAAATTTTATTTCAAAAAAACTTAACATAAAAAAGAAAAAAAATAGCTTTTTAATTGATGTTATTCTTGAAAACGATCAATCAAGTTTAAATTCGAATATATTAAAATTATTAAATTTAAGTTTTGAAAATATAATTGTTGATGATGCTAAATTTAAAACAAATAATGAATTTTCTTTGGAAATAGATGAAAAATTCAAAGTTAAAAATATTATTTTAAATTCTGATATAAATATTACCCAGTTAAAATATAAAAATTCAAAAATAATTAATAAATATTTTTCAAAAGTTGATGATCTAATTTTACTCGATAATCATAAATTAAATTTAAATTATAAGAATAAAAATTTATCAATTAACGGTGA
>CACBYG010000019.1 GCA_902543535.1 uncultured Pelagibacteraceae bacterium | reverse complement strand
AAAATAGTAGAATGTCATATTTTAATAGATGTCATCGACCTAATTTTTCAAACTGGCGTTTATCCTATTAATAAATCAAGAGGATCAGAAGGCAATTGGTTAAGTCCAATTAATACTGATGGAGTAAATTTTTTTGAACAAGATTTTGACACTTCAAAATTTAATTTAGAGCAAGCACTTACTATGCAAAGAAGTTTAAATATTAAGCCTGAGCTGGAAACGGATGTAGATAAAGATTTAAAATCAAAACTAATTGATCATCCACAAGCAAAATTTTGGCATGATAAAATGATATGGTATGGACCTAGTGGAATAGGGACTGCACGATCTTTAGAAGGATTTATTGATAATCATCAACTACCCTTTAGAAAAACTTTTAAAGAGAGAAATTATTGGAAACTAGGTCATTATTCTGAGTTAGGAGATGGAAAATTTTCTCTTACCGCCGGATGGCACAGTATTCAAGCTATTTATGGTTCAAGTGATTGGTTAGGATATACTCCTAATCATAAAAATGTTACAATGAGAGTAATGGATTTTTATCACCATGATGAAGGAAAAATAAGAGAGAACTGGGTTCCAATTGATTTGGCCCATATTTTAAAACAAATTGATGTTGATATTTTTCAACTAATTAAAAACAATAATGTCTAATATAAAATTTACAAATATCCACAAATCGTTTGGAACAAATAAAATTATAAATAATTTTAATCTAGAGGGTAAAGAGGATGAATTTTTAGTTTTAGTTGGTCCGTCAGGTTGCGGAAAGTCTACTTTGTTAAGAATGATTGCAGGATTGGAGCAGATAGATGAAGGTGAAATATATATTAATGACCAACTAGTTAATGAACTGCACCCCTCAAAAAGAGAGACTGCTATGGTTTTTCAATCATATGCTTTGTATCCACATATGAATGTATTCGAAAATATGTCATTTGGTCTTAAAATAGAAAAGCGACCAAAGGAAGAAATTGAAAAAAAAGTAATTCAGGCTGCAAAAATTTTAAAAATTGAAGAACTACTTGAGAGAAGACCAAAACAACTTTCTGGCGGTCAAAGACAAAGAGTTGCAATTGGAAGAGCCATAACAAGAAATCCTAAGATTTTTTTATTCGATGAACCATTATCTAACCTTGACGCTGCGCTTAGAGCTGAAATGAGAGTTGAAATCTCGAAACTACATAACCAAATCAAAACAAATATGATTTATGTAACACACGATCAAGTTGAGGCAATGACACTAGCTGATAGAATAGTTATATTAAATCATGGAAATATTGAACAGGTAGGTACACCTGATGAAATCTACAGTGATCCTGCAAATATTTTTGTTGCTCAATTTATTGGAACTCCAAAAATGAATATCCTTAAAATAAGTAGTGATCATATAATCTCAAATAATGAAATTAATTTTTTAGGTAATAAAGTTAAACTAGATAAATTAAATTTTTCTAAAAAAGACTATTATCTGGGCATAAGACCTGAACATTTTAATGTGTCAGAAAATAATGAATATAGTTTCAATCCAAAAGTAGATTTAATTGAAAATTTAGGTAATGAAAAAATTGCTTATATTAAAATAGATCAATATGAAATAAGTGCTAAAATATCCAGCAAACATAATATAGACAATACAATCGGCTTTAATTCTAAAGATATTTTTGTTTTTGATGAAACTGGAAAAAGAATTAAATCTTAATTTTGAAAGCCATATTTTCTTAATCTAGCATCACCAGTTCTTGCATGAGCCTCCATACCTTCGTATCTTGATATTCTTGCACAAGCTGCCCCTACAGTTTTTGTAGATTCTTTTGACATTCTTTGAAAACTTAGAGTTTTTATAAATTTACCAACAAATAATCCTCCCGTATATCTACCTGCACCCTTTGTAGGTAAAATATGGTTGGTTCCTTCTTTCTAAGTCAGGAAAAGCATTAAATAGAGGTAACCAATATTCTTCTTTAAATTTTTCAACACCACTAAATTCATTAACTGGATGAAAACAATTAACTTTTACATCTTTAATAAAATATTTGTTTAAATTATCATCTAGCTTAGATTTTCCTGAATAAACTATATCTGTTAAATATTTTTTTACTTTTTGTTTATTTTTAAAATTTTCTTCTGGTGTAATAATAATATTCTCTATTTCTTTTAATCCTTTAAGTCCTGTGTCAAAATTTTCAATTTTCATATATAAGAACGATTAATTTTTAATAAAAAGATTAATAAATATTATGGTTGAAAGAATTGCAAGATTTAATGAGCTTACACCTAGCACCTTACCTTTTGTTGAGGGACGAATGGAAGGTCATAAGGAAAGAAAAAATTATTCAATTGTAGGTCCAGGTGTCGCAGAAGATAGTAAACAGTCAATTAAGATTTCAAGTCCTCATGGTTATAATCTTGGAGCTGTTAGTGCTAATCCAAAAAATGGTTCTGGATTACACAGTCACACAACCGCTGAAGTATTTTTAATTT
>CACBYG010000018.1 GCA_902543535.1 uncultured Pelagibacteraceae bacterium | reverse complement strand
AAAATGAAAACGAAAGGTGGTAAAAAACTTTTAGCGAGAAGAAGAGCTAGAGGAAGAAAGTCACTAACAGTTTCAGTTTAGATTAATGAAAAGCAAAATTGTTGCTCTTTCTAAAAACGAAGAATTTAAAAATCTACTAAGTCAAAGAAAAGTATCAAACAAATATGTAACAATTTTTTTTGGAAAGCTAATTAATAAGGATAAAACAAAACTTAATATTAGCTTTGTAACAAAGAAAAAAAATTGGTAATGCGGTTAAAAGAAATAAAATTAAAAGAAGACTAAGAAATATAACAAATGAAGCAGTTAAGAATATATCAATAAACTATAACTATTCATTTCTTGTTATAGCCAAGCCTTCTATGCTAAATAATGAATACAAAAATATAAAAGAAACTCTGTTTCAGGACTTAGAAAAAATTAAATAATGAATATATTTACGAAATTATTAATTAAAATTATTAAGGGTTACAAATATCTAATTAGTCCTTTATTTGGACATTCTTGTAGATATTTACCTACATGTTCTGAATATAGCATTGATGCTTTAAAAGAATTTGGTTTTGTTAAAGGACTTTACATGAGTATTAAAAGAATTCTGTCATGTCATCCTATTAAATTTTTAGGTGGTGGTGAAGGATTTGATCCAGTCAAAAAAGAAATGAAGATTAAAAAATAATGGAAACAAGAAACATAATAGCAGCTATTTCTTTGTCAGCAGCAGTAATTATTCTCTATACTTTATTTTTTGCACCTCCACCAGTGACTCAAGAAAATTTAATTGAAAAAAATAAAACCGAACAAAATTCTGATGCTCCAAGTTTGGATCAAAAAGAAAATGTTACAGAAATTTCGAGGGAACAGGCATTAAGTGAAAGTGAAAGAGTTCAGTTTGAGAACCAAAGTATAATTGGCTCAATATCTTTGAAAGGAGCTGCAATAGATGACCTAACTTTTAAAGAATACAATGTGGTTTTAAATAGTAATGAAAAAGTAAACTTATTAGCACCAAGAAATTCTAAAGAAGGATACCTAATAGAGAGTGGATTTATCACAACCGACAAAAATGTCAAAATACCTAATTCAAATTCTATTTGGTCAGTATCAGGTAGTAGTAAACTTACTGCACAATCTCCAATAAAATTAACTTGGGCTAATGATCAAGGAATAACCTTCGAAAAAGAAATATCAATTGATGATAAGTTCTTATTCACAGTCAAACAACGTGTAATTAATTCTACAAATAATAAATATGATTTTTATTCATACGGCCAAATTATTAGAAATCAGGCTCCTGAGATAACAAATTTTTATATACTTCATGAGGGTTTAGTCGCAACACTTGATGATGAGCTTATTGAGGAAGATTACGATGACATTGAAGAAAAAAAATTCACGAGAACTGCTCAAAAAGGATGGCTTGGTATTGGAGATAAGTACTGGATCACTTCATTAATTCCTCCAAAAGGAAAAGAATTTAAAACTACATTCGATTATAAAAATAAATTTAGAGCAAACTTTGTAGGGACAGAGCCGCTTGAATTAAATAGTAATTCTTCAATAGAAGATAAAATGCAGATTATAGTAGCCGCTAAAAGAGTAGATGTTATTGATGGATATGCAGAGTCACTAAAAATAGATAAATTTGATTTAACAATAGATTGGGGTTTTTTATATTTTATCACCAAACCATTATTTTTTGGAATAGACTACTTCTTTAAACTACTTGGTAATTACGGTTTAGCAATCATAGCAATTACTATTTGTATAAGATTGGCATTTTTCCCTTTAGCAAATTTCTCATTTAGAAGTATGGCTAAAATGAAAGCTTTAACTCCAGAAATGACAAGACTTAAAGAGCTTCATAAAGATGACAAGATGAAATTACAGCAAGCAATGATGGCACTATATAAGAAGGAAAAAGTTAACCCTATGTCAGGATGTTTGCCAATTCTAGTTCAAATTCCAGTTTTTTTTGCTTTATATAAAGTATTATTTGTGACTATCGAAATGAGACACATGCCATTCTATGGTTGGATACAGGATTTATCAGAAAGAGATCCAACTTCATTATTTAATCTATTTGGTTTATTGCCTTATGACGTACCTTCTTTTTTAGTTATAGGAGCGTGGCCAATAGCAATGGGTATTAGCATGTTTGTACAGATGAAACTTAATCCAGCACCCACAGATCCAATGCAAGCAAAAATATTCATGTTCTTTCCACTTTTCTTAACAATAATATTAGCTCCATTCCCTGCAGGATTAGTAATTTACTGGACAGTTAACAATATTTTAACTATGGCACAACAGGTCTTCATCATGAAGCGTACAACAGTTAAAACTGTAACCTAATAATTTTAAATAATTAACAACAAATGGATCTAAAAAATATACTGCCCAAAGACGGGCCACCTTTAAGTGAAGTAAATAAATATATTGAAAAATATAAAAATGATTTAATTGTAATTAAATATGGAGGAAATGTTTTAATTGATAGAAGCGTATTTAATAATTTTATAACAGATCTATTTATTTTAAATAAATTGGGTCTTTCTACAGTTGTTGTTCACGGTGGTGGGCCAAGAATTAAAAGAGAATTAGATAAGTCTAATATTCAATCAAA
>CACBYG010000017.1 GCA_902543535.1 uncultured Pelagibacteraceae bacterium | reverse complement strand
ACCTGAAAGCAGAATGTTTAGAGGCAGATATAATAGTAGCTGCAGTTGGAATCCCAGAACTTGTCAAAGGTGACTGGGTTAAAAAAGATACTATTGTTATTGATGTTGGTATTAATAAAACTGATAAGGGTATTGTAGGGGATGTGGATTTTGATGAAGTTTCTAAAAATGCAAAAGCATTAACACCAGTTCCTGGTGGTGTAGGCCCAATGACAATCGCTTGTTTATTGAAAAATACAATAGAGTGTTTCAAAAGATCGCAAATTTAGCGATTAAATCTCACAATTTATTCTGTTACTCTTGGTTATGAAAAAACCAAAGTATCCCTATAGGATTGCCATAATTTTTCTTTTACTAACTTTTCCGACAATTGGAGCCACTCAACTTGGTTGGTACCTTTACGATCAGCAAACAGGGTTTGATTATGGAATGATAGTAGGTACTTTTTCAGTAATCTATGCAGCTTACTTATTGTATGAAAAAAAATGGAGAGAGGAGGATGAAGATTAGTTTATGGAAAAAATAATTTTTTTTGGATTAGTAATCCCTATTATGGGTTACGTTTTATATTTAGGTGGCATGGCAATTATGAATGGATTTAATGCTAAAGAAGCCAACAGAGCTGAAAAAGATGAATTAGAAGAAGAAACCAAAACAACCATATCTACTGATAACAATTCACTGGGTGATGAGTTAGCAAAATTAAATAGTTTGCGCGAAAGTGGAGTACTCACTCAAGAGGAGTTTGAGAAAGCAAAAAATAAATTACTAGATACTTAAAATGTTAAAAATTATTCCCAATAAAAATAATATTGGGGCTGAGATTGATACTAACCTTCAAAAACTTTCAAAAGAAAATTTTAAAAGTATTACCAATGCTTTAAATAAATATGGAATGATTTTTTTTAGAAGACAAAATCTTTCCTCCAAGCTCTATATACAATTTGCTAAAAACTTTGGAAAACTTGCAAATTATCCAAGATTAAAAGGATTAAATAAAAAATATCCCCAGATAACTGTTGTTCAAAGAAAAGAAAGTGATAAAGGACCAAGTTTTGGGGAACAGTTCCACACAGATTCTATTTATACAAAAAAAACCGCCAAGATTTACTATGCTGTTATCAAAACTAGTTCCCAAAAAAGGAAAAGCGAATACTGAATTTTGTTCACAATATTATGCTTTTAAGGATTTAACTAAATCTATGAAACGAAAGTTATTAAGTTTAAAAGGTGTCTATTCCTCAGAAGGACCTATTTCAGTTACGACAAAAGAAAGAGTAAAAGAAAAAGGGAAGAAAATAAAAGAATTAAAATCCATTCATAAAATTATAAGAAAAATCAGCTCAAACTATGCAATTTACTCTAGTCCAGGTCATCTAGTTGGATTTCAGCCAAAAATCAAAAATTCAATTGATTTAAAAAAAAAACTATTCAGACACCAAATAAAAAAAAAATTTCAACACTCATTGGAATGGGAAAAAAATCAATTAGCTATTTGGGATAACAGATCCATGTTGCATCAAGCAACACCTTTTAAAGGTAATAGAATTATGCACAGAATAACAATTCTTTAATTTTTTTCCATTAACCACAAGTTATCACTAGCTAAAAAATAAATTTTACCGTTTTTAGGATGTACTTGAATGTCTCTTAGTCTTCCAATCTTGTTCTTAAAGACCACATTTTCTTTGACATTAGATAGATCAGAAAAATCAATTGCTCTTAGTGATTTATCTTTTAAAGAAGTTACTAAAGCAAGACCATTCCATTCACTGAATTCTGAACCTTTGTAAATTGTGATGGCGCTAGTTGCAATTGAAGGAACCCAATATTTGATAGCTTTTGTAAAGCCAGGCTTCCATTTTGGTCCAATTTTGCTTCCTGAATAATTTGTTCCACCCCAGCCTAAAATTTTCCATCCATAGTTTTCACCTTTTTTTGCCTCACCAAACCAGTCACCTCCTTTAGCGCCGTGATTACTCATATAAATTTTTCCATCATAAGGTGACAAGGTTAAACCTTGAGGGTTTCTAATACCTATTTGATATATTTCTGGTAGCCAATCTGATTTCCCCTCAAACTTCGGATTATCTTTAGGTATACTCCCATCTAAGTGTATTCTTATAATACTTCCAGGATGTTGAGATGGATCTTGTGCAATCATACCTTGTCCTCTTTCACCAGCAGATGCAAATAAATAATTATCTTTAATAGCAAGTCTTGATCCAAAATGATAACCCGAGTCTATTGGTGGATTAGCTTGAAAGATATTTTTAAAATTTAATTCTTGTTTATTTAATTTTGCTTTTGCAATTGAGGTGCTAGTTTTCCAATTTGCCCTATTCTCAGTATAAGAAATCCAAACAGTATTGTTTTGATAAATAATATCTAGTAATCCTCCTTGGCCATACTCTAAAAAATTCAAATTATGTTTTACCTCTAATATTTCTTTTGTAGCAATATTTATAATTTTTATTTTTCCACTTTTTTCTGTAACTATAATTTCATTTTCACTGATAAAAGATGAGCCCCATGGATCTTTAAGATTGGCAATTTTTTCAAAGTTTAAATTTGCAGAAAAACCATTTGAGCATAGAAAAGCAAAAAAAATTATAGATAAGAAAAATCTAATCACTTTATGAAAGTTTAGATCTACCACCATCAACAGCAATTATCTGACCTGTAACCCAAGAACT
>CACBYG010000016.1 GCA_902543535.1 uncultured Pelagibacteraceae bacterium | reverse complement strand
GATGAACTATCTTTAGATCAACTTAAAAAAGTTGAGCCTAAACTTACAGAAGATGTTTTAAAAGTGTTTGATTTAAACAATTCTGTTAATTCAAAAAAATCTTTTGGGGGAACATCTTTTGATAATATTAAAAAGATGATAATGAAATATAAAAAATAAATATGATCAGAAAAATTACCTTAGCTTTGATATTATTTTGCATATTAATCTCTTGTGGGAAAAAAGGTGATCCTGAATATAAAGAGTCTACGATAAAAAAAAATATGCAATTACTTTCAATTAATAAAGCTTAATGAAATATAAGAATAAACAATTAACAACGGAAAATATCAATTTTCAAAGTTTAGCAAAAAAATTTGGCACACCTGCTTACTGTTATTCATACTCAAAATTAAAAGAAAACATAAATAATTTTAAAGAAAATTTTAAATCCTTTTCTCCATTAATATGCTTTTCAGTAAAATCGAATACTAATCTAAATATAATTAAGGAAATTAAGAAATTTGGTTTAGGAGCTGATGTCGTTTCAAAAGGAGAGCTTATGTTAGCTTTAAAAGCAGGAGTGAGTGCAAGTAAAATAGTATTTTCAGGAGTTGGTAAAACTAATGAAGAAATCAGTTTTGCTATAGAAAAAAAAATACTGCTTATTAACGCCGAGTCAAAAAGTGAAATTCAAGAGATTAATAAAATTGCAAAACAAAAAAAGAAAATAGTAAAAGTTGGTATAAGACTAAATCCGAATACTGATGCAAAAACTCTAAAACAAATTTCTACTGGTAAAAGTGAAAATAAATTTGGTGTTAACAGTAAAAAATTTTATGAGCTTGTAAAATACTGTGAAAATTCTAAAAATATAAGTCTGGAATGTTTAAGTGTTCATATAGGTAGTCAAATATTAGATTATAAGCCATATGAAAGAATGCTCAAAGCTGTAAGTAATATAATTAATAAAACAAATTACAAATTTAAATTTGTCGATTTAGGTGGAGGCATGGGAATTTCTTACAGTGATAAAATTAAAAAGCTTAATTATAAAAAATATAATTCAGCAATTAAAAACTTTTTAAAAAAACATGACACAAAAATAATTTTTGAACCAGGTAGATCAATAATCGGTAATACAGGAACTTTGATATCTAAAATAATTTACATCAAAGATGGTGGTGCTAAAAAATTTATTATTTTAGACGCTGCAATGAATGATCTTATGAGACCAGCTCTATATGGAGCAGTTCATAAAATATTACCAGTAAATAAATCAAACAATGTCTCAAAAAATATTTATGAATTTGTAGGTCCTATTTGTGAAAGTACAGATAAATTTGTAACTTTAAAGAAATTTCAAAAACTAAAAGAAAAAGATTTTATTGCTATATGTGATGTGGGTGCATATGGAATGTCTCTAAGCTCTAATTACAATCTTAGGCCAAAACCTGTTGAATTACTGATAAAAGGAAGAACAATTAAAATAATTAAAAATAGACAAAAGCATACAGACTTAATTTAGCTTTTGATAAAAATGATCAGAAATTTATTATTTTCAATATTTTTTTTTGTAGGAATAATTATAATTTCAATAATATTTTTACCTGCATTACTTTTGCCAAGAAAAATTACTTTAATCGGAGGAAAATTGATGGGTTATTGGGCTGGGTTTTGTGTAAGAGTTTTTCTATCAGTAAAAATTATCATTAAAGGTAGAGAAAACATTATAACCAACCAAAAATTTTTTATTGCTGCTTCTCACCAGTCTATGTTTGAAACATTTTACCTACAAACTGTTTTCAATTCACCAGTATTTATTTTAAAAAAAGAATTACTACGAATTCCAATCTTTGGGTGGTACTTAAAAAAAATTGGATCTATCTCTATAAATAGAAACAAGATAAGTAGAGACAACTTGGGATTTTTTGGAGATATTTTAAAAGCAGTAAATAGTAGCAATAGACCATTGATAATTTTTCCTCAAGGAACCAGAGTTTTGCCTGATGAGCGTCCTTCCTTCAAGAAGGGAGCTGCCAGAATTTATCAAGAGTTAAATATTGCCTGCCAACCGATTGCTGTAAATTCTGGTTATGTGTGGCCAAAAAAGGGTCAAAAAAATAGTCATAAAACAATAATTGTTTCTATTTTAAAACCTATAAATGCTGGAATGGATAAAGAAAATTTTTTACAGATTTTAGAGAGTAAAATTTATAACGAGCTTAACTTATTAGGTTAGCCTTTCATAGGCATAACAACATATATACTGTCATAATCGCCTGGATCTTTTATTAAAGCTGGAGAACCTGTATCATTAAAAAATATTTCTACTTTTTCTCCATTTAATTGAGAAGCTACATCTATTAAATATCTAGAGTTAAAACTTATTTCTAAGTCGTGATCAAATTTTGCATTCAAGGTCTCTTTACCATCACCGCTGTTAGCATTATTAACTGATAAATCTAGTGTATCTTTAGATAAACTAAATTTTACTCCATCTTTTTTATCTAACGAAACTGATGCTACCCTATCAACAGAATTTAAAAATAATTTTAAATCTATTTCCAATTTTTTTTGATTATTTTTAGGAATTACCTGAATATAATTAGGAAATTTACCATCTATCAATTTTGATATTAATATACTGTTATTTAATTCAAATTTAATTTTAGATTTTACATTTGAAACCTTTACGTCACCATCATAGCTATCCAAAAGAGAACATAGCTGAAATATCGTTTTTTTTGGTAATATTATTGGATCAAAATCAATTTTTTTATCTAATCTAATTTTAGAAATAGACATCCGATGACTATCAGTTGCTACAGCTGTAAGATAATTTTTGTCTTCTACCTCTGTTTGATGAAAATAAATTCCACTCAAGTAATGTCTTGTTTCGTCATTAGAAACTGAAAATTTACATTTATTTAGTAATTTTAAAAGTTGTTTAGATTTAATAATAAATTCATTTTGATTGAAATTTTCATCTGTGAGAGGAAACTCTGACGGGCTGAGGCAATTTAAATTAAAAATAGATTTCTCAGACTCTAAATGAAGTTTACTTGTTTCATTCAAAGTTAAATTAATTTTTTTTCCGGAGGATAATTTTCTGACAATATCATATATGGTCGATGATACAGTTGTGGTTTTTCCCTCCTCTAATACTTCCACATTATTTATTTTGTGTATAAAAATTAAATCTAGATCTGTTGCAGTTATTATTAGATTTGAATTATTTGCGTCTATTAAAATATTAGATAAAATTGGTAGAGTACTTCTCTTTTCTATAACTCCCTGACAATAATTGAGTGCCTGCTGAAGGTCTTGTTGATTAACATTAAATTTCATTATCTAAATTATTATATAATATTTGATTTTTTAACTTACTTATATTGTCAACCATCTCTGAGTCTTTTTCTTTAATTTTTTCAATGGTTTTAACCGAATGTATTATTGTTGTATGGTCTCTGTTTGAAAATTCTCTTCCAATTTCAGGTAAAGATTTTGAAGTAAGAATTTTGGTTAAATATATTGCAGTTTGTCTAGGTCTAACTAGGTACCTTGATCTTCTCGAAGATAACATCTCATTTTTACTAATTTTAAAAAACTTACACACCACTGTTTGAATTAAATCGATAGTGACCTTGTTTTCAGATAGATTCAATAAATCCTTTAGGACTACTTTTGTTTCGGATAAATTTGGGACTTTGTCATAAATTCTTGAGAAAGAAACCACTCTATTTATTGCTCCAACTAGCTCTCTTATACTGCCTTTGATTTCAGTGCTTATAAAATCTTGTATGTCTTTTGAAATCTGTAATTGATCTGAATATATACTATTTAATTCTTCTGTTTTTTTTTTAACAATTTTTTTTCTTAATTCTAAATCTGGTTTTTGAATATCAACTACTAATCCACCTGAAAATCTAGATTTAATTCTTTCTTGAATTCTTGACAATTTATTAGGAGGTCTGTCAGCAGAGATGATTATCTGTGAACCTTTATCCAATAGAGCGTTAAAGGTATGAAAAAATTCTTCTTGCATGGCCTCTTTACCACTTATGAATTGAATATCATCAATTAACAATATGTCAGTGTTTCTAAAGTATTCTTTAAACTTTACCATATCATTTGATTTGATTGATTTTACAAATTGATACATGAAGCGTTCTGCTGAAATAAACATAACTTTATTATTTTTTTTTAACTCATAACCAATTGAATTTAATAAGTGTGTTTTGCCCATTCCAACACCACCATAAATATATAGGGGGTTGTAATGCGAAATATTCTCTGAAACCTTTAGTGATGCCTCGTAAGCTAGCTTATTACTTGATCCCGTGATAAAATTATCAAATCTTTTATTAGGATCAATTCGATTATATTGTAAATAAGAGTCTTTGATAAAGGAAACATTCTCTTTTAAATTACCTTCATTTAAAGCATCATTAGTTTTAACAGAATTATCTAGTTCAACTATTCTAAATTCAATTCTGACAATATCTTTTTTGTAAGTTTTTATTATTTGTAATATTTGATCTAAATATCTTGATGTTATC
>CACBYG010000015.1 GCA_902543535.1 uncultured Pelagibacteraceae bacterium | reverse complement strand
ATTTCCACTGGTCTATACCCTCAGTCCTTCCTTTATAAATTACACCTTTTCTATCAAGCATGATCACATTTTCTGAAGGCACTCCTGAATTTTTAAATAATTCTGTGCAGGCTTGGGCAGATGCTCCAGCACCATTAACAACAACTTTAATTTCTTTTATTGATTTACCACTTATATCTAGAGCGTTTATTAGTGCTGCTGTTGTAATTATTGCAGTACCATGCTGATCATCATGAAAAACTGGAATATCCAAAATTTCTTTTAATTTTTGCTCAATTATAAAGCAATCTGGAGCTGCTATATCCTCTAAATTAATTCCACCAAAGCTTGGAGCAAAATTTTTAATAGAATTAATAATTTCCTCACTGTCTTTAGAATCTATTTCAAGATCTATAGAATCTATGTCAGCAAATCTTTTAAATAACACTGCTTTCCCCTCCATTACTGGTTTAGATGCTAATGCTCCTAAATTCCCCATTCCCAAAATAGCTGAACCATTACTGATAACTGCAACTAAATTTCCTTTACTTGTATAATCATAAGCTGCTTCTGGATTGTCACTGATCTCTTTCACTGGGGCCGCAACCCCTGGAGAATATGCAAGTGCAAGATCCCTTTTAGTAATCATATTTTTTGAAGAAATGATCTCAATCTTGCCAGGTTTTTTCTCTTTATGAAAATCTAAAGCTTCTTTATCTGTGTAATGATCAATCTTTGTTTTTTTCATTTGTTATAATATGTGTACAATTAGGGTAAATTTAAGACTAATATGATTTATGAACTTACTTAAGTCAACAGGCACATTTGGTTTTTATACTATCATAAGCAGATTACTTGGATATTTAAGAGATATTTTAATTGCAATATTTTTAGGAACAGGTTTGTTAGCAGATGCTTTTTTTGTAGCATTTAGAATTCCAAACACATTTAGAAGATTATTTTCAGAGGGAACTTTTAATGCTGCTTTCGTTCCAAGCTATGCATCAGAAATGGTTAAGGGCAAAAAACAATCCAACAAATTTGCAAATGATATCTTTAATCTTCTATTTCTAGGTTTGTTATTACTAACATTGCTTATTCAATTATTTATGCCTGTATTTGTATCTCTTATTGCGCCTGGTTTTGTAGGGGACATTGAAAAAATGGAAATAGCAATAAAACTGACTCGTATCACTTTTCCATTCTTATTATTTATTTGTTTAGCATCTTTTTTTGCAGCAATATTAAACTCATATAATAAATTTGCAGCTGCATCAGGGGCACCAATAATATTAAATATTGTATTAGTTTTAGTTCTATTATTCTCAAACTCCCTAGGTGACAGCCTAGTATATTATTTATCTTATGGAGTTTCTTTAGCAGGATTATTACAATTATTATTTTTGTATAAATTTGTGAAAAAACATTACTCACTTAAAATTAACTTCAAAATTAAAATATCTGAAAAAGTTAAGATTTTTTATAAAAAATTATTACCAAGTATTTTTTCATCAGGTGTAACTCAAATAAATATACTTGTTGGAACCATTATAGCTTCATTTCAGGCAAGTGCAGTTTCCTACTTGTATTATGCTGATAGAATATATCAAATCAATCTTGCAATAGCTGGAATTGCAATTGGAGTAGTAGTACTTCCTCAATTATCAAAACATATTCAATCTAAGAAAAAAGATAAGATTTTGTTAATTCAAAACAAAGCGCTTGAGTTAAGTTTATTTCTAAGTTTGCCAGCATCTATTGCATTGATCCTTGGTTCTGAACAAATAATTTCAGCACTATTTGGCTATGGATCATTTGATGAAACTGCAGTTATAAATTCAAGTTTAGCTCTATATTACTTTGCTTTTGGTCTACCTGCATTTGCTTTAATTAAAGTTTTCTCCAGTTTCTTTTTTGCTAATCATAATACTAAAACACCTTTTTATATCTCTTTAATTTCTGTAATTTTAAATGTCTTAATTAGTGTTTATTATTTTAATGAAATTGGATTTATAATAATACCTATTGCAACGACAATTTCCTCATGGTTCAACGGTATATTGTTATTTATCTTTTTAAAAAATGGGAAACTATTTTCATTCAATCAAATATTTTTAATAAAGTTTGTCAAAATACTTATTGCTTCAATTTTAATGGGTTTTGTATTTCAGTTTTTATTAAATCTATTCCAAAACGAACTAGCATTTGAGCAAAGATTTAAATCTTTTTACTTAATATTATCAGCATTATTAGGCCTTGTGTCTTACCTTATTATTTCCTATTTCATCAAAGCTTTTAAAATAAGCGATATTCAACTAAAGTATTAACTTTATGGGCAAAAAAATATTTTCAGGTGTTCAGCCTACTGGCAATCTTCATCTTGGTAATTATTTAGGGGCGATTAAGAATTTTGTTGAACTAAACAATGATGATTCAAATCAATGTATTTTTTGTGTAGTGGACCTACATGCAATAACAGTCAAACAAGATCCGAAAGAGTTAAAAAAAAATATTAGAGAAACCGTTGCAACATTTATTGCAAGTGGGATAGATCCAAAAAAAAGTATTGTTTTTAACCAATCAGGTGTAGCAGCTCACTCCGAAGGTGCCTGGATTTTGAGTTGTGTAGCCCGTATGGGGTGGCTAAATAGAATGACACAATTTAAAGAAAAAGCTGGAAAGGATAAGGAAAAAGCTAGTATTGGATTGTATTCTTATCCTGTTCTTATGGCAGCTGACATTTTGTTATATGATGCTACTCACGTTCCTGTAGGAGATGATCAAAAGCAGCACTTAGAGTTATGCAGAGATATAGCTCAAAAATTCAATAATGATTTTGGTGTAGATAGTTTTTTAAAAGTTCCTGAGCCTTTAATTCAAAAGGAGTTTTCTAGAATTATGAGTTTAAAGGATGGTTCAAAAAAAATGAGTAAATCTGAGTTATCAGATTTAAGCAGAATAAACTTAACTGATGATAAGGATCAAATCATCAATAAAATTAAAAAGGCTAAAACGGATCCTTTACCAATGCCAAAAGATATAAAAGAACTTGAAAAGAGGCTAGAGGCTCAAAATTTGTTAGGGATTTATGCCAGTTTAAGTAACTCAACCTTAGAGTCTTCCATAGCAAATTTTATGGGCAAGAACTTTTCAGAATTTAAAGATGAACTATCAGAATTAGTAATTAATAAAATTATTCCAATATCTAAAGAGATAAAAAAATTACTCAATGACCAATCATATCTTGATTCTATTCTTCTAGATGGAGTTGAACGTGCTGAAAAAATTGCGTCAAAAAAGATGAAAAATATAAAAGAAATAGTAGGTTTTTAATAAAAAATTAATATCAAGTTTTAATTTCTGAAATATAAACTATATATAATTTATGTTTGTGCAGACTGAAGTAACTCCAAATCCAAATTCATTGAAATTTCTTCCTGGGAAGAAAGTTTCTAATAGCGGTCCTTATGAAATTACTAATAAGGATCAAATTAATAATGAATTAATTAAAAATATTTTATCTATCAATGGAGTTGAAGGTGTTTTCTTAGGACAAGATTTTTTATCAGTTAACAAAAGTGGTAAAACTAAATGGGAAGAAATAAAACATATTGTGATTTCTTTTATAAATGACTTTTATTCTGATGGAAAAGAGTTTGTTATTGATGAAAATATTAAACAAGAAGAAACTGACCTAGATGAAATTGAGCAAAAAATTGTAAAAATCTTAGATCAAAAAATAAGGCCAGCTGTTGCTAGAGATGGTGGAGATATTAAGTTTAAAGAATACAAAGATGGTGTTGTTAAAGTACAATTACAAGGCAGTTGTTCTGGTTGTCCTAGTTCAACCATGACATTAAAACAGGGCGTCCAAAATTTGTTATGTCATTACTTACCTGAGGTTAAAGAGGTAATTGCTATTTAAATTATGAATTCAAAGATAAAAATAAGACACTCAAGAGTTAAAAATAAAATCTTAAATACATTTACAAGATTTTCTTTAAGTGCTTTTGTTGTTGCATCATTTTTTTATGCTGCACCAATTTTGATAAATTTTGCGAACAAAAATTTTAACAATAAAGAATTTACAAATAACTCTAAAAATATTTTAAATAAGACCTTGAAAAATGACAAAACATTTGAAGAGAATGATGAATTGATCCAAGGCGATGAAATAGATCTTTTATACGATATTTTAGAGGAAAATAATTCTGAAATAAATCTTGTAAGATACACCACCTCAGAGATCAGTGCTTTATTTAAGGAAGTAAAGTATGATTTGAAAGAAGTAAGAGATACAAAATTAGTTAAACCCGTAGACATTGGATTACTTCCTAATGAAATTAAAGAAATAGGTAGCACAAAAAAAAGAAAAGAAATGTTTATTAAAATTGTTTTACCTTTAATTGTTAAAGAAAATAATAAAATTAGAATAGATAGAAAAAGACTTTTTACAATTCTAAGTAAGAATAGTAATACAGATATCGAAAAAAAGTGGTTAGAAAAAAAATATAAACAATATGGGGTAAGACAAAACGATCTTTCAACTTTAAAAATTAGAATGGATGAGATCCCAGTTTCATTAGCTATAGCTCAAGCAGCTAAAGAAACAGGATGGGGAACTTCTAGATTTGCATTAAAAGGCAATGCATTATTTGGACAATGGACGTGGTCTGGTGAGGGACTGAGGCCTAAAAATGCGGAAAAAGGTGAAGAGCATAAAGTGATGAAATTCCACAGCTTACAGCTTTCAGTGAGGGCTTATTTAAGAAATCTAAATACCCACTCCTCTTATAAAAATTTAAGAAAAGCAAGAACAGGTCTTAGAAATAAAAATAAACCTTTGGATAGTTTAATTTTATCAGATCATCTTGATAAATACGCAGAAACAGGAACCGAATATATAGAAGTACTTCAGAAAATAATAATTCAGAATAATCTAAAAGATTTTGATGAAGCTCGACTCTTGCCTTCAAGCAAGGATTTAGAAAGTTTAATTTAATTTGTTTTAATTGGAAATTGAACCCCAAACCATCTCCACTTACCGTTATCGTTAAGAGAACAATTTATTCTTCCTCTTCGTGGCTTAAATGGTGCTCTAAATTTAATTGATAATGTATTACCTGAAAAAGATGTATTTGACTTTGCCCATGTATCTGCTTCATTGGAATAACAATTAATATTATTTAAATTTTTTTGTTCATCAAAAAACTCAACTATAAATCTTGGTGGATTTGTTAATTTTGTTAGTTTTTTTTCTAAAGGTAACAATTTTTTATATTCCAATGGAAAATAATTTATGATTGAACTAAACCTTTTTAACTCACCATATTTCTCATTAATTGGAAATCTTGGTAATTCAAATTTATCCTTATTTAAATCAATTACACCAGAGTGTTGACCAAAAGCAAATTCAAAATTTTCAGAAATATAATCTCTCATAAATTTAGAATATTCACCAAATGGGTAAGAAAATAAATTTGGAATATATCCTAGTTCTTCTAAAAAAATATTATTTGCACTTTCAATATCTTTTATAAATTTATCAGTTGTTTCATCAATAAGGTAATCATGACTATGTGAGTGATGTCCAATTAAAGCAAAAGATTCTTTTTCAACTTCTCTAATCTGATCCCATGTCATATATCCATTTTTACCAACAGGCTCTGTTGAAACAAACAAAATGAAAGGAATTTTATTTTTTTTTATATATGGCCATGCTTCAAAATAAAATGACTCAAATGCATCATCAATAGTAATGAGAATTTCTTTTTTTAATTTTATGGAGCTGAATTGCTCTTTAAAATTATATGGATTATGAAGTTTAAAACCAGAGTTTTTAATTATCTGAATATGCTGTTTGAAAATATCCATTTGAATATTCGTTGATGGATATTTAGTCTCATTAAATCGATGATACATAATTGATAGAATTCCCTCATCCTTAGAATAATATTTGATATTATTTTCATCTGCTTTAGAACTGGTACTAGAAAATAAAATTACAATGAACAAGCTTGTAATAGATGCTGTGAGTGAAAAAATATTTTTAATGATCATTACTAAAGATGATATTTATAATATTAGTAAAGAGAATACTAAAATTAATTATGAAAAATTAACTTTAATTATTA
>CACBYG010000014.1 GCA_902543535.1 uncultured Pelagibacteraceae bacterium | reverse complement strand
GAATGCTGCATCTCCAGGTGTAATTTCTGCATTTCTACCAAATAAATTTTATAAAAATGATGATGAATATCTAAATGCCTTATCTAACCTAATGAAGTTAGAGTATGAAGAAATTGTTTCAGATGGAATTTATTTACAATTAGATTGCCCCGATCTTGCATTAGCACGACATATGACTTTTAAAGATTTGTCTGAAGAAGATTTTTTAAAAAGAGCAGAAAAACAAATAGAATTTCTTAATCAGTCTATAGAAAATATTCCTCAATCAAATATTAGAATGCATATTTGTTGGGGTAACTACGAAGGTCCACACTCACATGATATTTCTTTAGAAAAGATCTTACCATTAATATTAAAAGCAAATGTTGGAACTTATTTACTAGAATCTTCTAATCCCAGACACTCACATGAATGGCAAGCGTTTGAGGGAATAAAGTTACCTCAAGATAAAATTATAGCCCCAGGAGTTATCGACTCCACAACAAATTTTGTAGAACATCCTGAAGTTGTAAAAAATAGACTAATTCAATTTTCAAAAGTGATTGATAAAAGTCAATTAATGGCTGGAACTGACTGTGGTTTTAGCACTTTTGCTGGTTTTGGAAATGTTGATGAACACATAGTTTATAAAAAATTAGAGTCTCTTGTGATGGGAACAGAACTTGCAAATAAAGTTCTCTAATTTTTTACTTTCCAACTGTTAAAAAAAACGACAAAATGTCCTAATAAAATACATAATAGTATTTGATAGAGTTTAGTCTAAATTTAAAGAAAGGTAATAAATATGAAAAAAATATTAATTGCATTAACGTTTTTACTTTTTGGTACTTACGCCAATGCAGACTGTAATATAAAATCAGGTTCAATAAATATTTTAGCTAATGATTTTCCTGCATTAAGAACTCTTGTAGAAACTGCAAGTGAGTGTAAGGGAAAAGCTGACTTTAAAGTGACGCATTCAGCAGAACATAACAAAATTGCTGTCCCAGCTTTAACAGCGAATCCATCAGAATTTTCTGTAAGAGTTGCCGCAAATAGTTCTATTGTTCCATTAATGAATGCAGACTTAATTAGACCTATGAATGATCTAGTTAAAAAATATGGTAAAGGAATTCAAGACTCTCAATTAATAACTATTGATGGAAAAGTTATGGCTGTAGCTTTTATGGCTAATACTCAACATTTATACGTAAGAACAGATGTTTTAAAAGAAAATGGCATTGCTATTCCTAAAACTTATGAGGAAGTTGTTGCGGCGTCTGAGAAAATTAGAGCAGCTGGAAAAATGAAATATCCTTATGCTGCAGCATATAAAGCAGGCTGGAATTTAGCTGAGGAATTTGTAAACATGTACATTGGTCATGGTGGAGAATTTTTCAAAGCTGGATCTGCAAAACCGAATATTAATAATGCTAAAGGTGTAGCAACACTTAATATGTTAAAAAAATTAGCAGACTTAAGTAATCCTGATTATTTAACTCACGATAGTGAAGCTATTAAAGTTGAATGGGAATCTGGAAATGTAGCTATTATGACATTATGGGCTTCAAGATCTGGAACTTTATTAGATGATGACGGTGATGCAAAAATAACTGCAGCTACAAAATTAGTTGCACCAGCAACAGTTGGTGGAGGAAATATTCCTGCAGCAACATTATGGTGGGATGGATTTACACTAGCAAAAAATAGATCTGATGCAGATGCAGAAGCTTCTTTTAGAGCAATGGCTCACGCGGCATCTTCTAAAGAGATGGTTGCAAAAGCTGCTGATCAAGCAGTTTGGTTAGTTGAAGGTTTTGTACCTGGTCCAAAATCCGTTGGAGTTATCGAAGCAGTTAAAATGGGAGCAAAACCATACCCAATGTTACCTCAAATGGGTTTAATGCACGGTGCTCTTGGAAGTGAAATTGTTGAATTTTTGCAGGGAAACGAGTCAGCAGAGCAAGCATTAAAAGATGTTGAGGCTGCTTACATGACTAAAGCAAAAGAACAAGGATTTCTATAAAGTCTAAATTTTTAAGTGGGGGTTAAATTTCCCCCGCTTTAAAATCTCATGCCAAATAGAAGTTTTTTCTGGTTTTTTTTACCAGCAGGTTTAGCAATGATTTTGTTCATTGGGTTACCTATCATTTCAACTGGTATTCAGTCTTTTTATGCTCAGCACGACCAAATACTTGTTGAAGTTAAAAAATGTGACCCATTTGGTTGCAAAGTTTCAGTAGTTGTTGATCAAGAGGCAACATCTAAGATTAAAGATGAAAAACCTTTAGGAAAGTTTAACGGCTTTGGTACCTATATAGATAGAAATCACCTAGCTGTAGATCAAGTATCAGAGTTTTGGGGTGAAAGTAAATCGATTGGAGATTTTATTAACAAAGTTGGAAATCTACCATTTTATAAAGCTTTAGTTTTTACTCTCACATATTGTGTTTTTGTAACTCCATGTGTTCTACTTTTAGGATTTATAATTGCATTAAGTTTAAATGCAATTTCGAGAAAAATAAGAGGGCCTTTAATTTTTGGTACAATTTTACCAATGATTGTAACTCCTTTGGTTGGCTCATTAGTTTTATTTTGGATGATAGATGCAGAGGGAATTATAGGAGCCAACTTACAAATGTTAATGAATGACCCCTATTTATCTTTAAAGTCTTCAAAGACATTGATGTGGATTACAATTATTATCTATGGAGTTTGGCATCACTCCCCTTTTGCTTTTGTTGTGTTTTATGCTGCTCTTCAAACAGTACCTCAGGAACCTTTAGAAGCATCAATCATAGATGGCGCTTCAAGATTTCAAAGAGTTAAGCATATTGTTTTGCCTCATATATATCCTGTGGTTACTTTTGTAGCGTTAATTTCTTTGATGGATAATTTTAGAGTATTTGAACCAATAATTGGTTTTAGTGCTGAGGGAAGTGCTCAATCTTTATCTTGGTTAATTTATGACAATTTAGTAAATGAAGAGGTAATATTATTTGGCTCTGCAGCAGCAACATCAATTATGACAATTATAGGAATTTCAATAATCCTTGCTCCTGTATTGATTAGAACTTGGCGAGAATTTAAAATTAATAGATAACTATGGATTACGGACTAGATAAGAAATCGAACAGTTTAAAAACCTCAAATACAATTTTTATTGTGATTTGGTTACTAATTGCATGTTTTCCATTTATCTGGACTTTTTGGGGATCTTTCAAAGTAAGGGCAGACTTTTTTTCTAGAGCAGATTGGTGGTATGCAATAACAGCTTTCAATACATTAATCGAAACTGGAGCAAAATTTACAACTGAAGCATATAGTGGTGCTTGGTTCGAGGGAGAATTTTGGAAAGCATCTAGAAATACAGTCATAGTTACAATAAGTGTAGTCTCAATATCGTTATTTCTTGGAACTTTAGGTGCGTATGCATTGTCACGATCTACAAAAAATTATGCATTTTGGTTATTAATAATTGCCCTAATTTTTAGAGCAATGCCTCACATAACTTTGGTTTCTGGATATTTATTTCCTTTTTTTCAATTACAAATTTTACCAACAACAATAGTAGTATTAGTAGCTATTAACCAACCATTTACATTATGGCTTCTGTATTCATTTTTTAAAACTGTTCCTAAGGAACTTGATGAAAGTGCTTTGATAGATGGCTGCTCATATTTTCAAACATTCAGACATATTATAATGCCTGTTATGTGGCCAGGTGTGATAACCGCAGGTTTATTTAGTTTAATGTTAGCTTATAATGATTTCACAGTGACTGCGTTATTGTTAAATCAAGAAAATCACACAATGGTTCCAAAAATACAAAGTTATCTTGGAACTAATCAACATGAAGGAAACTTAATGTGGGCCGTATCATCCGTTGTATCAGCTACAGCTCCTCTTTTTATATTAGTAATGTTTTTTCAACGGCAAATTATTAGTGGTCTAACAGCTGGAGCTATCAAAGGTTGATAAAATACAAGGCTCTATTATTTGGATCAATTGGAACTATTGTTGAAACATCTGAAATTCAAAGAAAATCATTTAATAGTGCATTTAAGATTGCAGGTCTTAAATGGAATTGGACAAAGGAAATTTACAAAAATTTACTCGATAAATCTGGGGGTGAAGAAAGAATATTGAGATATGCAAAACAGACCAAAAGCAATGTTAATTCCAAAAATATAAGAAAATTAAAAACAAAAATATTTAATCGTTACCTAAAAAAAAATAAACTTAAATTAAGACCCGGTGTTAAGGAAATAATAAAGTACAGTAAAAAAAATCAAATTAAACTAGCTTTAGTTACCTCAACAACTCTTGATAATATTAATTCTATTTTTTTTTGCTTAAGAGAAAATTTAAATAAAAAAGATTTTAAATTTATTGGTAATTCAACATTGGTTAAAAAACCTAAGCCATCTCCTAAAATATACAAATTAGCTTTAAAAAAACTTAGACTAAGTCCCAAAGAATGTATTGCGATAGAGGATACACAGGAAAGTCTTAATTCTGCAATAAAAGCTAAATTGAAATGTTTTATTTTTCCTGGAAAATTTCACAAGTCTAAAAAGTTTAATGGTGCCTTTAAAGAAATAAATAAAATAAATAAAAATATATTTAAATTTTAAGTTTCAGGGACAAACAACAGGCACAAACCGTTATTACAAAATCTTTTTCCAGTAGCAGTTGGGCCATCAAGAAAAACATGTCCATGATGAGCACCACAATTTGCACAATGATATTCCATTCTTCTCATGCCAAAGGAATAGTCTATTTTAGTTTTAAAAGCACCTGGTAATGCCTCACTAAAAGAAGGCCATCCAGTTCCACTATCAAACTTTGCATCAGATGAAAATAATTTAGCTCCACAATTAGCGCAATGGTAAAATCCTTTTCTTTTCTCATTAAGTAATTTACTTGTAAAAGCCCTTTCTGTGCCTTCATTAAACATGATCTCTTTTTGCTTTTTGGTTAAATTTTTATTGATAATTTTTTTAATTTCCGAAAAAGTAAATTTGTAAGGGGCTAAAAGTAATGTCAAAAACGATAGACTAACAATTTTTATGAAATTTCTTTTATTATTCATTTTATACTCATACGAAAAAAATTTATTATTTCAATAAACACCTATGTCACAACAAAAATAATAATTAAAATAATTCACTTTTATAAAATCTTGGGTACTATCTAGGATAAGTATTAAATTCAAAGGAGAATAATGAAAAAATTTGAAGAACTAATGAGCGTGACCAGTGAGATTGAAAATATTACTGCAGAGGATGCAAAGAAAAAGATTAATGACCCAAATGTCCAATTTATTGATGTTAGAGATAAAGAAAGCTTTTCAAAAGGAACAATAGGAAATGCGATCCACATGGATAGAGGTTTACTTGAGTTTTATTTAGCTGAAGGAAGCCCTCTTGAAAACAAAATGTTTAAAGATAATCCAGATAAAGAATATGTAGTATTTTGTGGTGTTGGCGGACAAGGTACACTAGCAACAAAAACTATGAAGGATATGGGAATTAAGAATGTAAAGAATATTTCTGGTGGTATTGCTGAGTGGAATAAAATTAAAGATTAACTGAATAAATTATTTCCCTGATTACATATAAAGTAATTACAGACATAATAAAAATTATTATCCAGTTAATTATATTCCAAATTTTTTTGTTATTTAGGTATTTTGAAAAATAATTCGATGCATATCCAATAGAAAAGAAAAAAAGTGTAGAGGCAACAGAGGCTCCAATACCAAATATTATTTTATCATTAAGCAAAAAACTTTTTGAAAAATTACCTAAAAAAAATACAGTATCTGAATAAACATGAGGATTTAAATAAGTAAAACCTAAAGTTTTAAAAGTTATACTAACTAAAGAAGTTTTTTTAAAATTTTGATTAAAATCAATATTTTTACTCCTCAATTTTATTTTTGAATAAATAAAATAAATTAAAAATAAAACTAAAAGAATATTAAAAATTAATTCAATCGTAGGGGTAAAATATTTATTAAAATAATAAAAAAGAAAAATACCAACAAATATAAGAAAACAATCTGAAATTGAGCATATGAAACAAACTATAAATGTATATTGTTTTTTTAAGCCCTGCTCAATTACAAATATATTTTGGGCTCCAATGGCTAATATTAAGCTTAGACTTGTAAAAAAACCTAATAATAGAAATTCCATTAGGTTTAATTAAACTCTTTTCTTACCTTGAACAACCCTATCTAAAATTAATGCAACAAATAATATTGCAACTCCTGCTAAGATTCCTTGACCAACATTTGCATATTGTAAAGCTTCTAAAACATCTTGACCCAAACCTTTTGCGCCAATTAAGGATGCAACTACTACCATTGCTAAACTTAACATTACTGTTTGATTAACTCCTGCTAATATAGATGGTGTTGCTAAAGGTAAATCAACTTTTCTCAATAAATACCATTTAGATGCTCCATAAGCTATTGCTGCCTCTCGAATAGTTTCGGGAACTCCTCTCAATCCAAGAACAGTTAATCTTACAACTGGAGTTCCTCCAAAAATCATTGTTATAATTACTGCTGCAACTTTACCGGTACCAAAGAAAGCAATAACAGGAATCATAAAAACAAATGCAGGCATCGTTTGCATAAAATCCATTATAGGTCTTATCATTGAGTAAAATCTTTGACGTCTTGCACAAAAAATACCTAGGGGAATACCAATTACAATACTTAAAACTGCTGCAGTACCCAATAGCGCCAACGTTGTCATCGCTTTAACCCAAAACCCTAAAAAACCCATATAACATAGAAATCCTGCAGAATATATTGCAGCTCTTGGACCAGCTGCTAATCCAGTTAAGGTCACTATGGTAGTTATAATTACTATCCATGGAGTTTTAACAAATAATAATTCTAAAAAATCTAAAACTGATCTAATACCAATTGTAATAGCAGTAAACAATGCATCTCCTTTTAGAACTGCATAATCAAATATTGTCTCTACCCACTTAATAGAAGTTAATCTTATGTCTGGATGAGTAGGGAAATCATCCATGACATTAATTAAACCAGGAAAACTATAATGAACTACAGAAAAAAACATTATAACAGAACTAAATATGATACTTGAAATTAAGTTTTTAGTTTGCATACCTGGCATAATTGTTTTATCTGATAGCCATTCAGAATATCTTTTTTCTAGAATAGAGTTAGCTAATATTCCTTGAATAATTTTTATAAAAAATAAAAGACTAATTCCAAGAATAGTAATCCAAATTGCTGAAGCTTCAATTCTTGCTACCTCATCAATATACCCTTGCATAGCATCTTCTAAAGATTTTATATTTCTTTTATAAACTTCGACTTTATCTGGATTGTTAGTAATTGCTGCCTCCAGCTGTTGGTTTCTAAATGCTATAGTTGATTGAACTTGTTCAATTTTTTGAACTGCTTCTTTGGTAATATTTCCAAATAAGCCTCTTACTATTTGTACTATTGAAAAAGTTTCAATAATTAAGAAAGCTAAGGACCAATTCCAAATATTTCTCATGCCAAACCAAACAGGCCCTAAAATTGCAGCATATAAGTTAAAAGAGAAAGAAAAGGAAGGCTTACTGCCAATTTTTTTAAACTCTTTAATATAGTAATCAGGATTAGATTTAACAAAATCTGAAATTAATTCAGATCTTGTGGGGTTATTAATTTGATTATTCTCCATCGCCACCCTCAACCACTGCTCTTAAAAGGTCTGATTGTGTTATCACTCCTACTGACTTTTTGTTTTCATCTTTAACAACCAAGGGTTTTTGTTTTGATTTTGAGATTTCTATCAGCCTACTTAATAGATCATGTTCATGAACAGTTTCTAAATCATCAGATAAAGCACTATTTTTTTTCTCATAATCTTGAATTGTTTGCATAATAGATTTAGCTTGAACCACTTTAAGTCTCGATATTCCTTTTACAAAATCTGC
>CACBYG010000013.1 GCA_902543535.1 uncultured Pelagibacteraceae bacterium | reverse complement strand
AATTTGTGTGACAAATTTAAAATCAAAAAAAATTTGATTAATCCCATTTATTTAAGTTAGAATTACTCTATGTCAGAAACGATTGAACAAAAATGTTTAACTAAAGGAGTTAAATTAACTGACCAAAGAAAAATAATTGCCCAAGTGATGTCCGAGTCATCCGATCATCCAGATGTAGATGAATTGTACAATAGGGTTTCTAAAATTGATCCAAAAATTAGTATTGCAACAGTTTACAGAACAGTAAAATTATTTGAGGAGTCTGGAATTTTAACAAAGCACGAGTTTAAGGGTGGAAAGGCTAGATACGAAGAGTTGAATGAAGGGCATCACGATCATCTAATTGATGTAAAATCTGGAGAGATTATAGAGTTTGTTGATGAAGAAATTGAGAAACTTCAAAAAAAAGTTGCAGAAAAGTATGGGTATACTTTGGTAGATCATAAATTAGAACTTTATGGGGTTAAGAAAAAGTCCTAGCAAAATGTCTCAAAAAATATTTATTAAAACATTTGGTTGTCAAATGAATGAATATGATTCTAATAGAATATTTGACTCGGTTAAAAAAATAGGTTTTGAAAAAACTGATAATTATGAGGATGCAAATTGTTATCTTCTTAATACTTGTCATATAAGGGATAAAGCTAAAGAAAAAGTTTACCATGAGATAGGTAGAGTTAAAAAAATTTTTCGATCAAAACAAAAACCATTAGTAATTATTGCAGGATGTGTTGCACAAGCTGAAAATCAAGAAATGTTAAAACGCGAGCCTTACATTGATTTAGTAATCGGACCTCAATCTTATCATAAAATTAATGATACAATATTAAATTATGCCCAAAAAAAAAAGAAAATGGAAGAAACAGAGTTCGATGCTATATCGAAATTCAAATACTTCAGTAAAATTAAAAATGAGGCCGGAAAAGTATCTTCATTCTTAACTATTCAAGAAGGTTGTGATAAATTTTGTAATTTTTGTGTAGTGCCATATACAAGAGGACCTGAATACTCAAGACCCTTTCAAAAAATTATAGATGAGGCCAAATACTTATCTGAAAAAGGGACTAAAGAAATAATATTACTTGGTCAAAATGTTAATGCCTACAACGATGGTGAAAAAAAATTATCTAATCTAATTATGGAGATAGAAAAAATAGCTGATATTAAAAGAATTAGATACACTACTTCTCACCCAAAAGATATGACAGAAGATTTGTTAGATGTTTATAAAATTTCTCAAAAATTAATGCCACTTGTTCACCTTCCAATACAAAGTGGATCTGATAAAATTTTAAAATTGATGAATAGAAAGCATACTATTAATGACTATTTATACATTTTTGAAAAATTAAAAAAGATTAATAGTAAAATCGAATTTTCAAGTGATTTTATTATTAGTTATCCAGGAGAACAAGAAAACGATTTTAACAATACATTAAATTTAATAGAAAAAATTAATTTTATAAATTCCTATTCTTTTATTTTCAGCCCAAGACCAGGAACTGTTGCTGCTGATTTAAATTTAATTGATAAAAAAATTTCTGTGGAGAGATTAGAGAAAGTACAGAATAAATTGTTTGAAAATCAAATAAATAGAAATAAATTATTTAAAAATCAAACAATAGACGTGTTAGTTGAAAATTTAACTGATGACAAAATGCAGACTTTTGGTAGATCTCAATATATGACATCAGTAGTATTCAACGGCAAGAAAGAACATATTGGAAAAATTGTTCCAGTAAAAATTAAAAAATTTAATAGAACAACCTTATTTGGTGAAATTGTTGAAGATTTAAATAAAAAGGTAGCATAACAATTGAGCAGCATATCAAAAAAAAATATTGATCCATCTCTAAAGTTTGTTTACTCAGACAATAATTCCTTAAGTGTTATATTTCATGATAATGATCTGTTAATGGGTGTCGTGGGTGAATTTAATAAAAACTTACAAGAGTTAGAGAAAATAACAAAATGTAATTTATATTCTAGAGGAAACTCAATATTAATTAAATCAAATTCAGAAAAAAACGAGTTATTAAAAAACGCCATTCAATTTTTAGCCAATCAGTTTATTAACAATGGAAGTATCGAAAATAAAGATATAGTTTCTTCAGTAGATAAATTTATGATTACTGAAAAAGTTAAAAATAACAATGTTACCGATATAATTAAAACTCCAAAAAAATCTATAATCCCAAGATCTGAAAAACAAAAAGATTATGTAAGAGCACTAAGACAAAGCGATATTGTAATTTCTGCTGGTCCTGCTGGGACCGGAAAGACCTTTTTAGCTGTTGCTGTAGGATTGACAATGTTGTTAGAAAAAAAAATTGAGAGAATTATATTATCAAGACCTGCAGTTGAGGCAGGTGAGCGTTTAGGGTTTTTACCTGGTGACATGAAGGAGAAAGTTGATCCATACTTGAGGCCCTTATATGATTCTCTGTATGATCTTTTTGATTTTGAAAAAATTCAAAGGATGATTGAAATAGGCGACATAGAAATTGCTCCTTTAGCTTTTATGAGAGGACGGACATTAAAAAATTCATTTGCAATTTTAGATGAAGCTCAGAACGCTACAGATACTCAAATCAAAATGTTTTTAACACGTATTGGAGAAAATTCTAAAATTATTGTAAATGGTGATCCCACCCAAATAGATTTACCAAACAAAAATATGTCAGGTTTAGTGCGTTCAAAACAGTTGTTAGGACACTTGAATGAGATCTCAGTTGTTGATTTTGACCATTCTGACGTTGTGAGGCACCCGCTTGTTTCTAAAATTGTAAAAGCTTACTCAAAGAATGATTAATATAAATGTCTTCTCAGAAGAGAGGGCTTGGTCAAAAAGGCTTAGAAATAAAGATCTTTTTTTTCAAAAAATCTGTAATGCTTTCCCAAAAAAATATAAGTTTTTAAATAAAAAAGTAAGTTTTACCTTGTTACTCTCCAATAATAAAAATATTCAAAAATTAAATAAACTTTTTAGAAAAAAAAATATGCCTACAGATATCCTATCATTCCCGTTAAATAAAAAAGTAAGAATTTCCAAACAAACCTATTTAGGAGATATAATAATTAGTTATAATTTTATAAATAAACCTAAATCATTAAATACAAAGCTCTTTAGACAGAAAGTGACTAAAATACTCATTCATGGATTCCTCCATTTATTAGGTTTTGATCATAAAAAAAATAAAGATTACATAAAAATGTTAAAAGAAGAGGGGCAAATATATAAGTCCGTAATTTCTAAAACAAAATAAATTGACTAAAAAATTATATATTGAATTTATATTCTTAATATTTTTAGGAGCTGTAACCTCCCTAAGCCTACCACCTTTTAACTATATAATTATTAACTTTGTTACCCTGAGTTTATTATTTGCTTTTTTAATAAAGAGGTCAAAAGAAACCAAAAATAAAAAAATATTCTTCTTTTATGGATGGCTTTTTGGTTTTGGTTACTTCATCACAAATCTTTATTGGATATCTATTTCATTAACTTTTGATGAAAGCTTTAAGTTTTTGATACCAATAACATTAATTCTTATTCCTGCTTTTTTAGCTTTATTTCACGGACTTATTTCTTTTTTATTTTTTATTTTTAAAACTAAAAAAATAATTTCATCTTTCTTTCTTTTTTCTCTAATTTTTGGTTTAACAGAATATGTTAGAGGTTCTATCTTAACTGGATTTCCATGGAATTTAATTGCCTATAGTTTCTCAAATCATTTAGAAATTTTAAATATCACTTCTGTTATAGGCACCTATGGTTTCAATTTATTTTGCATTTCACTGTTTATAAGTCCAGCAGTGTTCATTTTAAGAGATACAAGAGTTGACATATGGGTCTGCATATTTTTTCTTTTAATCACAATTATTTTTTATCTTTATGGATCTCACTCCAAAAAGATTTTTACTGAAGCTGAAATAAATTCTATTAATCCTAAGGTTAGAGTTATTGGTTCCAACATTAAATTAGATAGATTTTATTCTAGTATTGACCCAATAAGAGCTATTGAGGATTTAATTGAAATCAGCGAACCTGATAAGAATGAAAAAATTATTTTTGTGTGGCCAGAGGGAATACTACCAGGCATATCTCAAGAAAAAATAGTTGATTACAAAAGGTTATTTGAAAATCATTTTAATGAAAATCATTTATTAGTCCTTGGTATAAATAGTAAATCTGTTCAAAAAGGCACCGTAAAATATTTTAATTCTCTTTCAGTATATGATCACAGTTTAAATTTAGTAAATTCATATGATAAAAATAACCTTGTCCCGTTTGGCGAATTTTTACCACTTGAAAATATACTTAAAAATATTGGTTTAAAAACGTTAACTAATAATTATCAGTCTTATTCAAAAGGAAGTGAGAGAAATATAATTAAAATTAACAAAAACAATTCCTCCTTAAAATTTTTACCCCTAATTTGCTATGAAATAATTTATTCTGGAAGAATTTTTAATAATCCAGATTTTGATTTTATAATAAATATTTCAGAGGATGGGTGGTTTGGTCAATCCATTGGACCAAAACAACATTTTATCCACAGCGTATATAGAGCTATTGAAAGTGGTAAATACGTCTTGCGTTCATCAAATAATGGAATATCAGCTATAATAAATCCAACTGGTGATATTGAACAAGAAGTTAGTTTTAATGAAACAGGCTATATTGACTTTAGTCAATTCAAAAAAGTTCAACCAACAGTATTTTCTAAATATGGAAATAAAATTTTTGGATTAATAATTTTATTGTATATTTTTTTATTTTTTTCATTTAATAGAATTAACAATGAGTAATTTAAAAAATTTTCTTTTCACTAGCGAGTCAGTTTCAGAAGGACATCCCGATAAAGTTTCAGATAGAATTTCTGATATGGTAGTTGATAGTTATCTTTCAGGAGATCCATTTTCAAGAGTAGCTTGTGAAACACTTACAACAACAAATAAAGTTGTTTTAGCTGGCGAAGTAAGAGGTCCAGAAATTAAGGAAAATGATTTAATTGAAAAAGTAAGACACTGTATAAAAGATATTGGTTATGATCAAGAGGGTTTTACTTGGAAAGAAGCTACAAAAATAGAAAGCCATCTTCATTCTCAATCATCAGATATAGCAATGGGTGTAGACTCTTCAGGCAATAAAGACGAAGGAGCTGGAGATCAAGGAATAATGTTTGGTTATGCATGCAATGAAACAGAAGAGTTAATGCCAGCACCTATTCACTACTCACACAAAATTTTAAGACTAATGGCTGAGGATAGAAAGTCTGGCAAACTCAAAAATATTGAACCAGACTCTAAAAGCCAAGTTACTTTTGAGTATGTTGATGGAAAACCTACAAAAGTTAAATCTGTAGTTATTTCATCACAACATTCTTCAAATGTAAATCAAACGCAGGTTAGAGATTTATTAAGACCCTATATGATAAACTCTATTCCAAAAATTTTTTTAGATGGCTTCAATGAAGATGAGTTTTATGTAAATCCAACAGGTAATTTTGTTATCGGAGGCCCAGATGGTGATTGCGGGCTTACGGGAAGAAAAATTATAGTTGATACTTATGGAGGTGCTGCACCCCATGGTGGGGGAGCATTTTCAGGAAAGGATCCAACTAAAGTTGATAGGTCAGCAGCTTATGCAGCAAGGTATATTGCAAAAAATGTAGTTGCCTCAAAAATCGCTAATAAATGTTTAATTCAATTAGCCTATGCAATAGGCGTATCTAAACCGTTATCAATTTATGTTGATTTATTTGATAACGATGTTGAAAAAAATAAATTCGTTGTAGAAAAAATTAATGATAATTTTAATTTAAGCCCAAGAGGAATTAGGGAAATGTTAAAACTAAATAAACCTATATATGAAAAAACAGCTGCATATGGTCATTTTGGAAGAAGCCCAGAGGAAAATGGCTCTTTTTCCTGGGAAAAAACAGATAAAATAAAAGCCTTTTTAAAATAGTTTCTGTTGAATTAAGAAAAAACTTTACTATATTGCCCTTACATTATTGAAGTTACAAGATGGGCTTAAGCCCATTTTTTTTTGGAATAAATAAAAATGTTAAATAAAAGAGCAGACAAACTAGAATTATTAAGAATTGCAGAGGCTGTAGCTTTAGAGAAATCAATTGATAAAGAGCTAATTATTAGTTCAATGGAAACAGGTATTGCAAAAGCGGCTAAATCTAAATTTGGTCAAGAAAATGAAATTAAAGTTTTAATAAATAGAGATAGTGGAGATATTGAGCTTTTTAGAAAATTAATAATTGCTGAAAATCCAGAAAATGCGAATACAGAAATAAAATTAGAGGATGCAATTAATCTAAATGAAACCAATAAAGATAAGACGATTGGTGACGAGGTCCTTCAGCCCTTACCATCTTTTGATTTTGGAAGAATAGCTGCTCAGACTGCAAAACAAGTTATTAGCTTCAATGTTAGAGAGGCTGAAAGAGAAAGACAATTTAACGATTTTATAGATAAAAAAGACTCAATTTTAAGTGGAATTGTAAAACGATTAGAATTTGGAAACGTGATAGCTGATTTAGGAAGAACTGAAGCAATAATTCAAAAAAATGAATTAATTCCAAGAGAGAATATCAAGGCTGGAGATCGTATTAAGGCATACTGTTATGATGTAAGAAGAGAACCAAGAGGCCAACAAATCTTTTTATCAAGAGCACATCCAAAATTTATGGAAAAACTTTTTGTGCAAGAAGTGCCAGAAATTTATGATGGATTAATAGAAATTAAATCTTCTTCAAGAGATCCTGGAAGTAGAGCAAAAATATGCGTTAAAGCTGTTGATACATCGTTAGATCCAGTTGGAGCATGTGTAGGTATGAGAGGATCAAGAGTTCAGGCAGTTGTGAACGAATTGCAGGGTGAAAAAATTGATATTGTTAATTGGTCAGAGGATCCAGCTATTTTAGTATCAAACGCATTATCTCCAGCAGAAGTTCAAAGAGTAAATGTTGATGTAGAAAGAAAAAAACTTGATGTAATACTTACAGAAGAAAATTTAAGTAAAGCCATTGGTAGGAGAGGTCAAAACGTAAGACTTGCAACGAAGTTACTGAATTATGAAATTAATATAATGACAGATGCTGAAGACTCTGAGCGAAGACAATTAGAATTTAAAGAAAAAACTGAAAATTTTGTAAAAAATTTAGAATTAGACGAGACCCTTGGTCAGTTATTGGTAGCAGAAGGCTTTTCAACAATTGATGATATCAAAGATAGTTCATCAGAAAATTTGATTAAGATTGAAGGAATTGAAGAAGATACTGCAAAAGCGCTTATAGAAAGAGCTCAAGAATTTCATAAAAAAGATCAAGAAGATATATCTTCAAGAATTAAAGAATTGGGTCTTGAGGATACTTTAATTAATTTAAAAGGGCTTACTCCAGGAATGTTGGTTACCTTAGGAGAACAAAAAATATTAAGCTTAGAAGACTTTGCAGATCTAGCATCTGATGAGTTAACTGGTGGTTTTGACATTGTAAAAGGTGAGAGAGTAAAAATTCAGGGATACCTGGAAGATTTTGCTTTATCGAAGGAAGAGGCAGATGAACTAATAATGTCTGCTAGAAAAATTGTTTACAAAGATTGAGTGATGAGCTATGGAAAAAAAAACAAAATTAACAATATCTGGCTCAGCCAAAAAATCGATCAAAAATATTGAGATTGCTAAAACTCAAGGCAAAAACGCGGTTGTCATAGAAAAGCAAGCTGGAAAATTTCCAAATAGAGTAGGATCTTTTAGACCTAACACAGGTAAACCAAAACCAAACTCTTCTTTTACTAGAGGTACTGGAATTAAACCATCTTTCGCACCAAAATCACCCCCTATAACAAATGATTTTGAAAGACGTAAGCTTGCAGAGCAAAGAGCCACAAAGAGACTTAAAGGTGATGGTGATGGAAAAGATAAAAAAACTCTAAAGTCTGGAACAAAGAAAAGAGAATTAAAATTAACAGTTTCAAGGGCTCTAAGTGATGAAATAGAGGCAAGAGAAAGAAGTTTAGCTTCAGTCAAAAGAGCAAGACTTAAAGAGAATAAAAATTTAACTAAAGACCAAAATCAAGAAAGTCTCAAACCAGTTAAAAGGGATATCAATATTCCAGAAGCTATAACTGTTAGAGAGCTAGCTAATAGAATGGCTGAGCAATCTAGCAACGTGATTAAATATTTATTTGGTATGGGGGTAACAGTTACAATCAACCAAACTCTTGCAGCAGATACAGCTGAGTTTTTAGTTAAAGAGTTTGGACACAATCCTATTAGAGAAGAAAAAGCAGAGGAAATAATTCAGAAAATAAAAGCAACAAGAGTAGAAAATTTAAAAAATAGACCACCAATTGTTACAGTTATGGGACACGTTGATCATGGTAAAACATCAGTCCTTGATGTTTTGAGAAGTGCAAACGTCGTATCAGGAGAATTTGGTGGAATAACTCAACACATAGGGGCCTATCAAATTGATAGCCAAAATAACAAATTAACTTTTATTGATACCCCGGGTCACGCAGCTTTTACAGAAATGAGAGCAAGAGGATCAAAATTAACAGACGTAGTTGTATTAGTAGTTGCTGCAGATGATGGTGTGAAGCCACAAACAATTGAATCAATTAAACACGCTAAAGCAGCAAATGTTCCAATTGTTGTTGCAATTAATAAATGTGATCTTCCAGATGCAGATCCGCAAAAAATTAAAAATCAATTATTAGAACACGAGTTGGTTGCCGAAGATCTATCAGGTGATACTTTGATGGTAGAGATTTCAGCAAAGACAAAATTAAATTTAGATAAACTAGTTGAGTCTATAATTCTTCAAGCTGAAATTTTAGATTTGAAAACTGATTTTGAGTCTAAAGCTACAGGAATAGTGTTAGAGTCCAAAATTGATGTAGGTCGAGGACCAGTTGCAACAATTATTGTAACCACAGGAACTCTTAAAAAAGGAGATTTTTTTGTTAGTGGATTGAAATGGGGGAAAGTTAGAGCAATAATCAATGATAAAGGTAAAAATATTGATGAAGCCTCTCCATCTACACCAGTTGAAATTTTAGGTATTAATGGTGCAGCAAAAGCAGGAGATGATTTTATTGTTCTTGAGAGTGAAAAAGAGGCCAAAACATTAAGTCAAAACAGAGCAGAAGAAACAAAGAATGGAAAAAATCCTTTAACATTTGCTACACAAGAATCAGCATTCTCTGACAAATCTTCAGAGGAATTAAATTTAATTATTAAATCTGATGTACATGGATCTTCTGAAGCAATTAAAAATGCGATTAGTCAAATTAAACATGATGAAGTAAAACCTAAAATTATTTTAGCAGACATTGGAATGGTTACAGAAACTGATGTTACTTTAGCAAAAGCGTCGAATGCCGTGTTAATTGCTTTTAATGTTAAGCCAAGTAAAGAGGCAAAAAAACTTGCTGAAAATGAAAAAATAAAAATTTCTTCATATAATATTATCTATGAAGTACTAGATTATATTAAACAAAAAATGTCGGGACTATTAACCCCAGATGTTAAAGAAGCAATAACTGGGTCAGCTCAAATCTTGGAAATTTTTAAAGTCTCTGGAGCTGGTAAGGTTGCAGGTTCAAAAATTACTGAAGGAGAAATTACTAGTACCTCGGATGTTAGAATAATTAGAGATGGAGCGATTATTTATACTGGAAAAGTTGGAACTATTTTTAGAGAAAAAAACCAAGTAAAACAGGTTAGTGATGGACAAGAATGTGGAATAACAGTTAAAGATTATATGGATTTCCAAAAAAATGACACAATAGAAGCTTTTAGTGTGACATCTACAGAGAGGTCAATTTAATGGCAGATAGAATAGGAAAACCAATTTCACAAAGACAGCTTAGAGTTGGAGAAATGATTAAACAGTCTTTAAGCATGATTTTTATAAGAAATGAGGCTAAGGTCCCCAATTTAGAAACAAACACAATAACGGTTACCGAGGTTAGAATGAGTCCAGATTTAAAAATTGCTAAAGCATATGTACTTCCATTAGGAGGAAAAGATGCTGAGGAGACAATAAATACGTTAAAAGAGTACTCATTTTTAATAAGAAAAATTTTATCACAAAAAGTGGTTATGAAATTTTTACCAAAATTACTTTTTAGAAAAGACGAGTCTTTTGAGTATGCGGAAAAAATAGAAAACTTAATAAAACAAACAAATAAATAGGAAAAACGAGGCATGAACAAAAAGGCACAAGAATTAGCAATGCATGATAAAGACACTGGATCTTCTGAGATACAGATTGCTTTGTTAACAGAGAAAATTGAAACTCTCTCTAAACATATTAAGCAATTCAAAAAAGACAAACATTCGTCTGTTGGATTGTTGAGAGCGGTCAATAGAAGAAAGAAATTGTTAGAATACTTAAAAAAAACAAAAATGGATTCTTACAAGAATGTACTATCGAAATTGAATTTAAGAAAATAGAAGTCAAGATAGATAGAACGGAATGGAACGAAACGAACGAAACGAAATGGAAATGAAATGTTTAAAGTACACAAGAAGGAAATAGAAGTAGCGGGAAAGAAAATAAGTTTAGAAACAGGTAAAGTAGCAAGACAAGCAGACGGAGCAATCATCGCAACATGTGGTGAAACAGTTATTCTAGCAACAGTCGTTGGAGCAAAAAAAGTAAATCCAGATATGGATTATTTTCCTTTATCAGTTAACTACCAAGAAAAATACTATGCAGGTGGAAAGATCCCTGGTGGATATTTTAAAAGAGAAGCAAGACCAACTGAAAGCGAAACATTAATCTCAAGACTAATTGATAGACCTATCAGACCTTTGTTTCCTGATGAATTTAAAAATGAAGTACAGTTGTTGCCAACGGTAATTTCGTACGACAAAGAAAACCAACCAGATATTCTAGCAATCACTGCTTCTTCAGCAGCGTTAGCAATTTCAGGGATGCCTTTTATGGGTCCTGTAGGAGCTTCTAGAGTAGGTTATGTTGATGGTAAATATATTCTTAACCCATCAAAAGAAGAATTAGAAAAATCAAGTTTAGATTTAGTTGTAGCAGGTACTAAAGATGCAGTGCTTATGGTTGAGTCTGAAACATCAGGTTTATCTGAAGAAGTAATGTTAGCAGCAGTAAAATTTGGTCATGAAGGATTTGTTCCAGTAATCGAGATGATCGAGGAACTTGCAAAAGAATGCAGAAAACCTGAGTGGACAGTTGAGAAAAAAGATTTATCTGAAATTAAACAAAAACTTGAAGAAACTTTTACAGAAGATCTTAAAAAAGCTTTCGCAACTAGAGATAAGCAAGATAGATCAAATCAAATTTCAGAAATTACTGATAAAGCTAAAAAACTTTTTGAAGAAAATGAAAATTACTCTGACCTTGATGTTAACTCCCAGCTTAAAAATCTAGAGAAGAAAATTGTTAGAACTGATATTCTTAAAAATAAAAACAGAATTGATGGTAGAGGATTGTCTGACGTGAGACCTATTTCATGTGAAGTTGGTGTTTTACCAAGAACTCATGGTTCTGCTTTGTTTACTAGAGGGGAAACACAAGCAATTGTAGTAACTACCCTAGGTACATCTGATGATGAACAAAGAATTGAAAGTCTAGACGGTCTTCAAAGAGAACGATTTATGCTTCACTACAATTTCCCTCCTTTTTCAGTCGGTGAAACTGGAAGAATTGGAACTGGTAGACGTGAAATTGGTCATGGTAAATTAGCTTGGAGAGCAATTAACTCGTCATTACCTTCAAGAGAGGCGTTTCCATATACTTTTAGAATAGTATCAGAGATTACAGAGTCTAATGGATCTTCCTCTATGGCTACTGTTTGTGGAGCATCTTTAGCACTAATGGATGCGGGTGTTCCAATTAAAGAACCAGTTGCAGGTATTGCAATGGGTTTAATTAAAGAAGGTAATGATTTTAGTGTTCTATCAGATATTTTAGGTGACGAAGATCACTTAGGAGATATGGACTTTAAAGTTGCTGGAACAAAAGACGGAATTACTTCACTTCAAATGGATATCAAAATTACTGGTATCACTTTTGAAATCATGGAGCAGGCTTTGAAGCAGGCTAAAGATGGCAGAATTCATATTTTAGGTGAAATGAATAAAGCATTAGGCGAATCTAGATCTGATGTTGGAAAACACACTCCAAAAATGGAACAAGTAACTGTTGATAAAAAAGATATTGCTGCCGTTATTGGAAAAGGTGGAGCAACAATTAGAGAGATTGTTGAAAAATCAGGTGCAAAAGTTGATGTAAATGATGAAGGAGTTGTAACAGTTGCTGCTCCAGATGAAGAGTCTAGAAACATTGCTATGCAAATGATCAAAGACATCACTGCAAAAGCTGAGATGAATAAAATCTATTCAGGCAAGGTGATGAAAATTATGGAGTTTGGTGCATTTGTAAATTTCTTAGGAAAACAAGATGGACTTGTTCATATTTCAGAACTAGCAGATAAAAGAGTAGCTAAAGTTACAGATGTTGTCAAAGAAGGTGACGAAGTAAAAGTTAAAGTAATTGGTTTTGATAGAGGTAAAGTTAAACTTTCTATGAAACAAGCTGCTGAATAATCAAAATTAGGGGGTGGCAGGTTCAAATCCTGCCGCTTCATTAAGTTATATTCTTAGGATCTGGCATCCCAACCTTGTTATATCCAGCATCTACGTAGTGAATTTCACCGGTCACACCGTTTGCAAGGTCACTTAAGAGGTATAATGCTGAATTTCCAACATCATGGATATCAACGTTTCTTTTGAGTAAAGAATGGTCTTCATTCCATTTATAAAGGAATTTTGCATCCCCGATTGCAGATGCTGCCAGCGTTTTAATAGGTCCAGCACTTATGGCGTTTACCCTCATGCCTTTAGTACCTAAATCTCTTGCTAGATACTTAACGCTAGACTCTAGTGCTGCCTTACAAACACCCATTACATTGTAATTTGGAATTGCTTTGTTAGCTTCGTAGCTTAGAGTAATTAGGCTTCCACCCTCCTTCATTACTTTAGATGCCTCTTTTGCAACTTCAGTAAATGAAAAACATGAAATTAACATACTTCTTAAAAAGTTTTCTCTAGTTGTGTTTAAATATTCACCGGATAATTCTGATTTATCTGAAAAAGCAATTGCATGAACTACAAAATCAATCTCACCCCATTGTGATTTAACATCTTCAAACAACTTTATTACATCATCTTTTTTTTCTACATCACAGCTAAATGTAACTTTTGAATTTAATTTTTCAGCTAATGGAATTACTCTTTTTTTTAAAGCATCACCTAAATAAGTGAACGCAAGTTCAGCCCCAGCTTCAGCAAGTTTTTGTGAAATACCCCAAGCGATAGATCTTTCATTGGCAACACCCATGATCAATCCTTTTTTACCTTTCATCAAGCTCATAATTTAAATCTTTTCAAAAATTAAAGCAGCGTTAGTTCCACCAAAACCAAAACTGTTAGACATAACAGTATTTAAAGTTGCACCTGTTTCTGTTTTTGCAACTATAGGAAATTTTTTAGCTTCCTCATCCATCTCATTAATGTTTGCTGATCCTGCTATAAAATTATTTTTCATCATGATTAAACAATATATCGCTTCATGAACGGATGCGGCTCCTAAAGGATGACCTGACAAAGATTTTGTTGAACTAATTTTAGGAATTTCATTTCCAAAAGCTTCTTTTACTGCATTTAATTCTGTAATGTCTCCAACTGGAGTAGATGTTCCATGAGTATTGATATAATCAATTTTATTTTTTGATGTTGCCATAGCCATCTTCATGCATCTTACAGCTCCTTCTCCTGATGGGGCCACCATATCGTATCCATCTGAAGTTGCTCCATAACCGGTTAATTCAGCGTATATTTTAGCACCTCTAGCTTTAGCATGTTCATACTCTTCAAGCACTAATACTCCACCACCTCCTGCAATAACAAAACCGTCTCTAGTTTTATCATATGCTCTTGATGCTGTTTCTGGTGTATCATTATATTTCGAAGATAAAGCTGTCATTGCATCAAACATTGCAGTCATTGCCCAGTGTATCTCTTCACTGCCACCCGCAAAAACAACATCTTGTTTTCCCATTTGAATTAATTCCATTGAGTTTCCAATGCAGTGGCCACTTGTTGCACAAGCAGAGCTCATTGTGTAGTTCGTGCCTTTAATTTTAAACGGAACAGCAAGTGTAGCTGATGATGTACTAGCCATGGTTCTTGGCACAATGAATGGTCCCATTAATTTTGGAGTTTTAGCTCTAGTTTTATCTGCTGCTAGAATTACATTTTCAATTGAGGGTCCACCTGAACCCATAACTATTCCTGTTTTAAAGTTACTAACTTCACTTTCCTCTAATCCAGAGTCTTCGATTGCTTCTTTCATTGCTATGTAGTTATAAGCAGAACCAGAACCCATGAATCTTATTGTTTTTCTATCAATATGATCTTCAAGTTTTATGTTTGGCTTACCATGTACATGACTTTTTAAATTATGTTCTTTGTATTCCTCACTAAAAGATATTCCAGACTTTGTTTTCAATAATGATTGATGTACTTCTTCTTGATTATTACCCAAGCATGAAACAACGCCCAAACCTGTAATTACTACTCTTCTCATTATTTAAACAATCCTACTTTTAAACTATCTGCTGAATATATTTTTTTATCATCTGCAAAAACTACACCATTAGCAAGACCAACAGTTGTGCCTCCTGGTGACATAATTTTTTTCATATCAATTTTATATGTTACTAAATTAACATTTTTCAATACTTCACCTGTGAACTTTACAGTTCCAACTCCTAGTGCTCTACCTTTGCCAGGATTTCCTAACCATCCTAAGTAAAAACCTACAAGTTGCCACATAGCGTCTAACCCTAAGCAACCAGGCATAACGGGGTCAGATTTAAAATGACAATCAAAGAACCATAGATCATCTTTAATATCAAGCTCAGCCTTTAAAGATCCCTTGTTAAAGGTTCCGTTATTGTCGTTAATCTCCGTTATTCTATCAAACATTAGCATTGGAGGAAGGGGTAATTTAGCATTACCAGGGCCAAAAAGATCACCATTTCCGCAAGTAATTAGGTCATTATAGCTATAGGAGTTTTTTTTCATAAAAATTGAATTCCCTTATTACTTGATTTAATGATAATATAATATAATAAAACAATAGAATTTATTCTTAGTTTAGAATTATTATAAAGAAATATGACAAAAAACTTCAATTTTATTGAAAAATTAAGAGAAACTGGTCTCAGACCCACAAAGCAAAGGGTTAAAATTTGTGAAGTTTTGTTCAACAGAGCCAAAACTTTTCACTTCACAATTAACGATCTTGTTAAAAAAATATCTGAAGAGTTGAATGAAAAAATATCTCTTGCAACAGTATATAACACAGTTCATGCTCTACAAAAAAAAGGATATTTAAAGGAGATATCAATAAACTCAGACAAAAGCTATTTTGATACTAACACCACTGTTCATCATCATTTTTATGATGAAGATACTCATCAGTTAATAGACTGTGACGAAAATGAAATAGAAAATGTGAGTGTTAAAAAAAATATAACTGGAAAAAAAATTAATTCAGTAGAAGTTTTGGTCAGAGTTGCGAGTGATAATCAAAATCAAAATTAATTCAATAAAATCAATAACTTAAATTATAAATTATAATTATTCTAAACTGTTGACAATCATTTTAGAAGTATTATATCGTATTAATTATTAAATTAAGGAGAATAAAATGTCATTAAAAGGAAGTAAAACTGAGGAAAATTTAAAGGAAGCTTTT
>CACBYG010000012.1 GCA_902543535.1 uncultured Pelagibacteraceae bacterium | reverse complement strand
CAAATGAAAATATTGAGACTATTAATGTTTGCACAGCGCCTATAGTGAGTGGTAGATTGTATTTCTTAACTATAATTCCAACAAAAATAATATGAGTGCTCCAAAAAAGTGCCCCTAAAATAACTAAACCATCTCCTAGCCTGATTGTAGCATCATAAAAATTAGTTAATAAATAACCTCCTATTAAACATAAAATTACAGATGGCCATATACTCCAATGAATAGAAATTTTTCCAAACAAAAAAATTATAATCGGTACCATTGGAACATAAAAAATTGTAAAAAAAGCTGCATTAGCAACGTCAGTATAAAGTAAAGCAACTTGCTGCAAACCAGAACCTAAAAAAAGAGACAAACCAATCAAAAAAGAGAAGATTGCAAATGTTTTAAAGTCAATTTTAAACTCAGATTTCATTTTTTTCACCTCGAATATAAGTACCAAAGGGATAATAGCTAAAAAACCGATGAAAAATCGGGCAGCGTTAAATGTAAAGGGTCCTATATTATCCATCCCAGTATCTTGAGCTACAAATGTTGTTCCCCAAATAAAAGTACACAGCAAAGCACTGAGTAAAGATATAGATTTTGTCATAAACAATTATACGGCTAACTTATAAGCAAAATTATTTCCTAAATTTTCTTTTAAATCATTATTAAACCGTGCGGCTTCTGCTCCATCAATAATTCTATGATCATAAGAAAGAGAAATTGGTAACATTGTTCTTATTTGAAACTTTCCATTCAAAAAAACTTGTTTTTTTTCTGACCTTCCGACTCCCAGAATAGCTACTTCAGGATAATTTATTATTGGTGTAAAGAAAGATCCACCTATTCCTCCTAGACTTGTAATCGTCATTGATCCACCAAATAATTCCTTCTTATCTATTTTTAAATTTCTACAAAGTTCACTGACTTCTTTTAGTTCTTTGCTGATTACTGAAATTTTTTTATTATTTGCATCTCTTATTTTTGGAACCATCAATCCATTAGGAGTATCGACAGCAATTCCAATATGATAGTATTTTTTTAAAGTCATTTTTCCACTTTCAATTTGATCTATTGAAGAATTAAAACTTGGAAACTTTTTTAAAGAAGCAACTAATGCTTTAATAATAAATGCCAAAGGGGTAATTTTTATTTTTTCGCCAGTATAAATATCTTTCAAAGAACTTCTAAAACTTTCCATTTCTGTTATATCTGCCTCATCATGATTAGTTACATGGGGAATGGTTGTCCAAGAATTTGTAAGATAGGTTGAAGCTAATTTTTTTACTCTTGGTATATCTTTAATCTCAACTTGTCCAAAATCTGAATGCTCATACTCATTCTTGATTTTAATTGGTTTAATTTCTTTTGCCACATTATTATTTACTGATTTTGAAGAAACAAATTTTTTAATATCATCCTCTATTACTCTTCCATCTTTTTCACTTCCTACCACTAGGTTTATATTAACGCCTAGCTCTCTTGCAAATTTTCTAGTTTTTGGACTTGCAGAGGAAATTTCTGAAATTTTTTTTTGTGATATAGAAATTTGTTCTGTTGTTTGCTTTATTTCTTTAATTGGTTCAGATTGTTTTTCAATTTTGGTCTCCTCTTTTATTTTTTTTTCACTTGATGAACTTTCTAATGTTAAAATTGAATCACCTTCCGAAACCTTATCTCCAACTTTTAATTTTAGAGATTTGACTTTTCCTTCAAAGTTTGATGGAATTTCAACGCTAGATTTATCACTCTCAATTGTGATTAATGGATCATTTTTCAATATATCTTGGCCTTGATCAACCAAAACTTCAATTACCTCGACTTCTGTGAAATCACCAATATTCGGAACTTTAACATCAATTTCTTTCATTCTATAATTTAGTAGGCATTGGCTTGTTGCTATCAATGTTATATTTTTTCATTGCATCTTTTGCATGTTTTGATGCTATAAGTTGCTCTTTTGCTAAAATACTTAATCCATATGCAACTATGTGCTCTTTATCCACTTCAAAGAATTTTCTTAAATTTTTTCTTGTATCACTCCTACCAAAACCATCAGCCCCCAGAGAGTAGAAACTTTTATTAGTATAAGGTCTAATTTGATCTGAATTCATTCTCATATAATCTGAAGCAGCCATAATTGGACCCTCCGTTTTACCTAAACATTTCTCAACAAAAGATTTTTTTTGTTCTTTGTCTGGATTTAACAAATTATATCTCTCAACCTCCATTCCATCTTTTCTAAGTTCATTAAAACTAGTAACACTCCAAATTTCACTATCAATTTGATAATCTTTTTGCAAAATTTCAGCTGCCGAAATCATTTCTCGAAGTATTGTACCTGATCCAAGAAGTTGAATTTTAGTTTTTTTATGTTTGTCAAAATCTTTTATTTTGTACATCCCTTTTAAGATTCCTTCTTCTGTATTTTTATCTTTTGGCATTTCTGGATGAGAGTAATTTTCATTCATTGTCGTAATATAATAGAAGACATTTTCTTTTTTCTCGTGCATTCTTCGCAAACCTTCTCTAAAAATTACCGCTAGTTCATAATGGAATGTTGGATCATAAGTTACACAATTTGGAATAGTAGATGCAATTAAATGACTATGGCCATCCTGATGTTGTAGACCTTCTCCAGCCAATGTTGTCCTTCCTGCAGTTGCACCAATCAAAAAACCTCTAGCTTGACTGTCTCCAGCTGCCCAAGCAAGATCTCCAATTCTTTGAAAACCAAACATAGAATAAAAAGTGTAGATTGGAATCATTTCAATATCATGATTTGTGTAAGCTGTTGCTGCAGCAATCCATGAAGACATTGCACCTGCCTCATTAATTCCTTCCTCCAGAACTTGTCCACTTTTTTCTTCTCTATATGAACTTAATTGAGCAGAATCTTCTGGCTCATATTTTTGACCTTCATGAGCATAAATTCCAATTTTTTGAAAAAACCCTTCCATACCAAATGTTCTTGCTTCATCTGGAATGATTGGAACTAATCTTGGAGAAATATTTTTATCTCTCATTAAATTAGTTAACATTCTGACGAGAGCCATTGTTGTAGACATTTCTTTTTCACCAGTTGATACTTTCATAAAGTCAAAAATATCTTTTGAAGGTGCTTTAATAGGTTTTGCAAAAGTTGATCTCTCTGGTAAAAATCCACCTAGTTTAATTCGTCTCTCTTTTAAATATTTAATTTCTTGTGATTTTTCATCTGGTCTAAAATATTCAATATTTCTAACTTGTTCGTCTGTCAAAGGTACATCAAAACGGTCTCTGTAATACATTAGATCATCTACATCTAATTTTTTTGTTTGATGGGTTGTGTTCACACTTTCTCCAGATTTTCCCATACCATATCCTTTAATAGTTTTAGCAATAATAACAGTCGGGCTGCCTTGATGCTTGGTTGCTTTATCATATGCTGCATAAACTTTATGTGGATCATGGCCACCTCTGTTTAATCTCCAAATATCTTTATCGGATAAACTCGAGACCATTTCTAAAGTTTGAGAATATTTTCCAAAGAATTTTTCTCTTACATAAGCACCATCTCTTGCTTTTGCTGCTTGGTATTCTCCATCAACTGTCTCATTCATAAGATTTACTAAATGGCCTTCTTTATCGTTAGCCAGTAAAGAGTCCCAATAAGAGCCCCAAATTACTTTAATTACGTTCCAACCAGACCCTCTAAAACTCCCCTCAAGTTCTTGAATTATTTTTCCATTACCTCTAACAGGTCCATCCAGTCTTTGAAGATTACAATTAATAACAAAAATTAAATTATCCAAATTCTCTCTAGCAGCTAAACCAATTGCTCCCATTGACTCTGGTTCATCCATTTCTCCATCGCCTAAGAAAGCCCACACTTTTCTTCCTTCATCTTTTATCAATCCTCTATTGATTAAATATTTCATGAATCTAGCTTGATAAATTGCAAGCATAGGACCAAGACCCATAGAGACTGTTGGAAATTGCCAAAACTTTGGCATTAACCATGGGTGTGGATAAGAGGATAATCCTCCAGGCTTAACCTCTTGTCTAAAACTATCTAGTTGTTTTTCATTTAATCTTCCCTCTAAATATGCTCTTGCATACATTCCTGGAGCGCTATGACCTTGAAAGTAAATCAAATCTCCACCAAATTTATTATTTTTTGCTCTCCAAAAATGGTTCATTCCTACATCATACAGAGTTGCTGCTGACGCAAATGTACCTATATGTCCACCTAATTCAGGAAATTTTTTATTAGCCCTAACTACCATAGCAGCTGAATTCCATCTAATTAATGACCTTATTCTTCTCTCAATATTTTGATCTCCATTAGATTTTACCTCAGCTTCAGGAGGTATTGTATTAATGTATGGTGTATTTTGTGTATAAGGAATATTTGCGCCTTCACGGTAAGCTTTATTTATTAATTCTTTAATTAAAAAATGAGCTCTATGATTTCCATCTTTAGAAATTACAGCTGATAAAGATTCTAACCAATCTTTTGTTTCCAGAGGATCTATATCTCCACCATTGCTGACTTGAATAATTGATTGCTTTTTTTCAGGAATAATATTTTTTATTTCTTCTTCATTCTCTTTATCTTTCTGGACAGCAATTACTTCTTCTGCTTGTTTAATTATATTTTCTGTATCCTTTGGAATTGTATCAGTATTTGTAGTTATCGTTGAAGATAAATAATTTAAAATTAAATCCCCTTTTGAGACTTTATCACCAACTTTAAGCCCAATGCTTTCGATTTTTCCATCCACTGTTGAAGGAATTTCAACGCTAGATTTATCACTTTCAATAGTTATTAAAGGATCATTTTTTTTTATTTGATCTCCTGATTTTACTAGTATTTCAATTACTTCAACATTTTCAAATTCACCAATATCAGGGACAAGTACTTTTTCGCTCATTATTTTTATTTGTTTTATATACTCAAAAAAACTTTATTAAATTCTATTTTTATCACATTAATGTGTTTTTTGTTAATGTTGTTAAGGTATTGTGCAAAAAAATTCGCAAAAAACATAATGTACTGTGTTAATTTCTCTCAACACACATAGCTATACCCATACCTCCACCAATGCAGAGTGCCGCACATCCTTTCTTTTTTCCTTGTCTTTTAAGTTCATGAATTAATGTGACAAGTATTCTTGTTCCTGAGGCACCTATAGGATGACCTAAAGCTATTGCTCCACCATTTACGTTAACCTTTTCTTCTGGAATTTTAAGCTCTCTTATAACTGCAATAGATTGTGCTGCGAAAGCTTCATTGATTTCAAATAAATCTACATCCTCTATTTTCCACTGAGCTCTAAGAAGAGCCTCTTTAATTGAGGGTATCGGTCCAAGTCCCATAAGAGAAGGTTCCACTCCTGATGATGCCCAAGACACAATGTTTGCAAGTATTTCTAAGGATTTTAACTCAGCTCTTTCTCTAGTCATTAAAACTGTAGCAGCAGCACCATCGTTTAATCCAGATGAATTTCCAGGTGTAACAGTTCCATTTTCTTTAAATACTGTTTTAAGTTTTTCTAAATCATCCAGATTTAAGTTATTTCTCAAATATTCATCATGTTCAAAAATAAATTTTTCATTGTTAGTTTGGATTTGTAACTTTATTAATTCATCCTTAAACTTTTTTTCCTCATAAGCTTTTTTTGCTTTTTTTTGCGAACTTATTGAAAAAATATCCTGCTCTTGTCGCGAAATATTATATTTTTCTGCAATATTTTCCGCTGTAATACCCATATGATAATCGTTAAAAGAGTCTGTCAGTCCGTCCTTAATCATGGTATCTATCAAATTGTCCTCAATAAATTTTTTATCATCTTTTAAAAATATCGCATGTGTTGCTCTAGACATGCTCTCTTGACCACCTGCAACAACAATCTCATTTTGCTCTAACTTTATTGATTGATAGGCAGATACGATGGATCTTAAACCAGAACCACATACTTGATTTACTATATGAGCTGGTTTTGAAACAGGAACGCCTGCATGAATTGAAGCTTGTCTTGCTGGATTTTGACCAAGACCTGCTGTGAGAACATGTCCCATAATAACCTCATCTACATCTTCTCCTTTAAGGCTTGATTTGAAAATTGCCTCTTTAATAACCAATGCACCAAGCTTATCTGCACTGATGTTCTTAAGAGATCCTTTGTATTTACCTATTGGTGTTCTTAATGCAGAGGTAATAACAACGTCTTTAGGAATTTTGCTCATTAAATTGTCAACATATTATTTTATAAGTTAAATTACATCAAAAACTTTGATATATGAAATATATAACTAATAAGGACCGCTGGCCAAATTGGATAAGGCGCTCGGCTACGAACCGGGAGATTCCAGATTCGAGTTCTGGGCGGTCCACCAAAAGGAATTAAAATGTTTGATTGGCTTATAAAAGCTTCTTTACAAAAATCAGTTGTATATTTTTTTATTATTATTGTGATAATTTTGTTAATTTTAACTTACATTTTATAAAAATGACTAAAGAATTTGAACAAATAAGTATCAAACCTGGGTTTATGAAACATAACGGTGGTGTTTTGTTTAGAACAATATCTGAAACAGAATATGAATTTAAATCTGTAATAAATAAAAATCACTTAAATGCTATAAGCATAACTCACGGTGGATATTTGTCGGCTCTAATTGACTCTGGTGCTGGAACTGCTGCTCATCGAGCTGCTGGTAACGTTCCCTGTGTAACAATCTCTCTAGACATAAAATTTATTGGTACTTCAAAAGAAGGGGACGAAATAGTTGGGCACACTAGAATTTTAAAAAGAACTAAAACGCTTGTTTTTCTGTTTTGTGAACTCAGATGTGATAAAAAAATTATAACATCCGCTTCAGGTATTTGGAAAATTTTAAAAAATTAAAATGAGAACTTTTTACCTTCCGATTCGGTCATGTTTTAGTCTATTTTTGTTCTATAGCTACAACAATATCTGGTAGGTAAAAAAAAAATAATACCAAACATAGAAATGAAAAAAAATAAAATTACTGCTGTTCTCGGACCTACAAATACAGGAAAGACCCACCTTGCAATAGAAACTATGCTCTCGTTTGAAACTGGAATGATTGGTTTTCCTCTTAGATTATTAGCAAGAGAGGTATATGACAAAGTAATAAAAAAGATTAGCACTGACAAAGTTGCCTTAATCACTGGCGAAGAAAAAATTATTCCATCAAATGCAAAATATTTCTTATGCACAGTTGAGTCTATGCCAATTGATAAATATTTAGAATTTGTTGCAGTAGATGAAATACAAATGTGCGCAGATCATGAAAGAGGTCATATTTTTACTGATAGACTTTTAAATATGAGGGGTGAAAAACTTACAATGTTAATGGGATCTAATACTATAAAGAATATTATTACTAAGTTGGATGGCGATATAGAGTTTATAAATAGAGATAGACTGTCGAAACTTACATATTCAGGTCATAAAAAAATTTCTAGAATAAATAGAAAAACTGCAATCATAGCATTTTCTGCAGAAGAAGTTTATGCAATAGCTGAGCTAATAAGAAGACAAAAGGGTGGGGCAGCTATAGTAATGGGTTCACTTAGTCCTAAAACAAGAAATGCTCAAGTAGAATTATATCAGTCTGGAGATGTGGATTTTTTAGTAGCAACTGATGCTATTGGAATGGGTATTAATATGGATTTAGAACATGTTTATTTTTCCAATCTTAAAAAATTTGATGGAAAAAAATTAAGGAGACTTAATCTTTCTGAAATAGGTCAAATAGCCGGGAGAGCTGGAAGATATTTAAATGATGGAAGTTTTGGTATAACTGGAGAATGTAAAGAAATAACTGCTGAAGATGTGGATCTCCTAGAGAATCATAAATTTGAGGAAATAAGAACTTTATTTTGGAGGAATTCTAATCTAAATTTTAATAACTCTTCTAGTTTAATTAAAAGTTTAGATGAAAAACCTCACATGGAATGGTTAAGAAAAATACATGAATGTGAAGATGAAAAAGCCCTTAAATATTTTTTAAAAGATACCAATTTTATTAATTTAAAATTTAATGAGAAAACCTTAAGTCTGCTATGGGAATGCTGTCAAATTCCTGATTTTGTAAAAAAAACTTATGGCAATCATTATGAGGTTATTGGAAGTGTATTTAAGTTTTTAAATAGTGATAAAAGAGTGATTTCTAACGATTATATGAGATTACAGCTCTTGAAACTTGACAAATTAGATGGAAATGTTGACTCTTTATCAAATAGAATTGCAAATGTTAGGACTTGGTCATATGTTTCAAATAAAAATAATTGGGTAGAAAATCAAGATTATTGGATTGAGAAAACTAAACACTTAGAAGATAGACTTTCAGATAGACTCCATGAAGAACTTACTAAAACTTTTATTGATAAAAGAGCAAGCGTTCTTGCAAGAGGATTAAAACAAGACATGGAATTTAAAACAGAAATCTTGGAAAACAATGACGTAATGATCGATGGACAATTTATTGGAAAAATCAATGGGTTAAAATTAGAATTAGACCTTAAAAAAGGTGCTCTAGAGACAGATATCAAATCCTTAAAAAAAGCAGCAAGACAGACTATAGGCCCAGAACTTGAGAGAAGAATTCAGGCAATTATTGATACAGGTTTAATAAAACTCCATGAAGATTTCAAAATTTATTGGAATAAATTTCCCATTGCAAAACTTTCTACGGGTACCGATTATCTAAATCCTAATTTTAATTTATTAATAGATGACATAATTGACCAAGGTCCTAAACAAAAATTAAATGAATATATTTACGGGTGGATTCAAACAAAAATCAATGAGGTATTAAAAAGTCTTATTGACCTAAAAAATATTAAAGAAAATAACTCTTCGATAAAAGCTTTGGCCTATCAACTTTATGAAAATAATGGTGTCTTAAAGAGAGATCAGGTATCTGAATATTTAAAAAATTTAGGTCAAAATGAGAGAAAAATTCTTAGAGAATTAGGTGTAAAATTTGGACGGTATCACGTATTTCTGCATCAATTAATTAAGCCTGAGGCTGTTTCTTTAAGGACTTTATTATGGAAAAATTTTCATCAAAAATATTATAATTTAAAACCCCCCACATTTGGTCTTAATTTTGTAGACAATAAAGACTTAAAAAATCAAAACTTCATGCTTTTATGTGGATTTGAGAAATTTGACGCATTCTTTGTTAGGATAGATATTCTAGAAAGACTATTTATGTTAATCATTAATTCAAATTCAAAAGAAAAAAGTGACATAAAAGTAGTTCCTGAAATGTTAAATTTATTAGGATGCAGTAAAGAAAACTTTAAAAGACTCTTAACGAAGATGAATTATAAAGTATTTGAAAAAGAAAAAGAAATATATTTTAAATACAATCCAATTAAAAAATTCAAAAAAGCTTCAATTAAAAAAGTTTCGAAAGAAAATCCATTTGAAGTTTTAAAAAATTTAAACCTAAGCTAGTCATTATGTTTTTTAAAAAAGACGATAAAAAAATTGAAGATAGCTTTCTAATTAAAGTCGGTGCTTTGTTAATCCATACTGCTAAGATTGATGAAAATTATACTGACAATGAAGAAGAAATAATTAAAAAAACGCTTTTAGAATTGGGAGTTAAAAAAGAAAATCTTTCTTCCATAATTAAGGAAGCAAAAATTATTGAAGAAAATTCAAATCAAATCCTTGAATTTACAAGAGAAGTAAAAAATTTATCTGAGAATGAAAAAATCAAAATAATAAAGGCACTCTGGGCTATAATATACTCAAATAAAGATGCTGATTTATACGAAACTAATTTAATGAGAAGACTTGCTGGGCTTCTTTATATAGACAGCAAAGTTATGGGAGATATTAAAAATAAAATTAAAAATGAAAGTTCGAAATGACATATCTTGTTAACGACAATTGCATTAAATGTAAATTAACTGACTGTGTTGATGTATGTCCGGTAGATTGCTTTTATGAAGGGAAAAATATGCTTGTAATTAAACCGGATGAGTGTATAGATTGTGGCGTTTGCGAGCCAGAATGTCCCGTTGATGCCATTAAAGCTGATACAGAACCTGGAAGTGAAAAATGGTTAGAGATTAATACTAAATATTCTGAGATCTGGCCTAATATAAGTGAAAAGAAAGATCCTCCACCGGATCATGAAAAATTTAAGGATGAGCAAAATAAGTACGAAAAATATTTTAAAGAAAATCTTTAATAGAAAAACCGAAAAAAAAGTGAAAAAAAAAGTTACTAAAAAAAAAGTTACTAAAAAAAAAGTTTCTAAAGTAAAAGTTAAAAAAACAAAAAAAATAAGAAAAGTCATAAAAAAAGTTTCCACAAAATCTAAAAAAAAAAAATCAATAAAAAAAACAGTTTCAACTCCAACAGAGCCAAAGGTAGACAATCTAAGAATCTCTAAAACTAACGAAGTAAAACCAGAGATAAAGAAAGTTAAGAAACAAGAAACTGAAAAAAGAGAATATAAAATTAAAGATTATGTTGTTTATCCCAAACATGGTGTTGGACAAATTACAGAATTTAAAAAAATAAATATAGGTGGAATTGATGTTGAAACTTACGTTATAAAATTTGAAAAAGATAAAGCAAATGGAATGGTGCCAGTGAACAAGCAATCTCATTTGAGACCCTTAGCAACTATTAATCAGGTTAATAAGTGTATTTCGATTCTTAAAAGCAAACCAAAAATAAAAAGATCAATGTGGAGTAGACGTGCACAAGAATATGAAGCAAAAATTTCATCTGGAAAAATTTATGAATTAGCAGAAGTAGTTAGAGATTTGAACAAAGGTGATGATCTAATGGTAGATCAATCTTATAGTGAAAGACAGCTCTTTGAAAAAGCTTATGAGAGAATTTTATCTGAATTTCAGATTATTTTGAATTTATCATTAGAAGATACTCAAAAAAAGTTAGATAAAGCATTAAAGAGAAATATGGGAACCCAAGTACAAGCTGCACCACCTGCTAAAGCAGCTGCTACTGAGCTTGCAGTAGACGAACCAATCTCTGATACTGACGAACCTATTGAGGAATAAAAAAAAACGCCTCTCACACACAAACTGTAATGAGAAGCGTTTTTTGTAAAGAATACTAAGTTGCTATTTTCTTCTTCTTTTTTTTGCTTTTTTCTTAGCTTTTTTCTTAGCTTTTTTCTTAGTTTTCTTTGCCGCTTTTTTTCTTTTCTTAGGCATCTTTAGCTCCCTTTTTTAGTTAAACGAATCAAAATGATTCGCTATTACTATATTTTTATTTTTTTCTATAAGTTATGTCAAACCTTTAATTGAAACTTAAAATTTGAAAAATTATTTTTTATTTTTTATTTTTTTTTAAATTTTAATCTATTAATTAAGTTAATGTTTATGCGGTTAATAAACCATCTTATAAAAATAAATTAATAAAGATTTTCTAATTCATTTTTATATTTCTGTATAATTTTATATCTTTTTAATTTTAATGTAGGAGTTACCAGTCCATTTTCAATTGTAAATTGATCTTTAATAACAATAAATTTTTTTATTTTTTCTATTTTTGATAAGTTTTTATTTACTATTTCTAGTTCTTTTAAAATTATCTCGTCAAGTATGTTCGCCTTTTCTTCATTTAAAACTAATAACGCAACCAAATAAGGCTTATTATCTCCATACACTAAAGTTTGCTCAACAAAATCAATTTTTAATAAATCATTTTCAATTTTTATTGGTGAAATATTGTCTCCTCCAGGAGTAATTAGAATATCTTTTTTTCTATCTGTAATTTTTAAATAATTATTTTCAAAATGACCAATATCGCCAGTAGATAACCATCCATCATTTAAAACTTTTTTAGTTTCTTCCTCATTATTCCAATAGCCTAACATTACGTTTTCACCCTTAACCAAGATCTCGCCATCATCTGCTATTTTAACCTCATTTGCAATAAAAGCAGGTCCAACAGTATCTATCCTTATATCATCTTTTGGATTACAACTAACCACTGGAGAGGTTTCTGTTAAACCGTATCCCTGTAATGTCGGTAATCCTATTGCATTCAAAAATACCCCTACATCTTTATCTAAAGCACCACCTCCAGAAATAAATAACTTTAGGGAACCACCAAATTGTGCTTTTATTTTTTTTCTAACTAATTTTTCACAAATAATGTTTTGTACTTTTTCTAATTTAGATAATTTATTTTTAAATAAAACCTTTTCCCCAAGAAAAAGCATTTTGTTGATAAGATATTTTTTAAGGCCTTTTGTTTTGTTAAAAGATGCATTTATCTTTTGATATAAATTTTGATAAAATCTTGGGACAGCAGTCATTATATCAGGATTACATTCACCCATATTTTTTATTAGCTTGTCAATACTTTCAGCATAAAACACTCTGGCGCCTAATGCTATTTGAACAAATTGAACAGTATGCTCATACGAGTGTGACAATGGTAACCAAGTTAAAAATCTAGCTTTTTTTGAAATAAACTCTTTTAGTAAAAATAAAGCTCCTTCACAATTACTCAATATTCCTCCATGACTTAACATCACACCTTTGGGGTTTCCTTGTGTGCCTGAGGTATAAATTATACAGGCAAGATCTTTTCTAGAAATATTTAAATTTAGAAAATTTTTTTCCTGATATTTTTTTTTCTCAAAAATATTTTTGACGTAAATAACCTCATTTGCATCTTTAATCTCTTCAAAAGATAATATTTTTTTTATGAAAGGTTTGGATTTAACTATATTTTTAATTTTATTATATTGTAAAGAGTCTGAAACAATTACAACTGATGGATTACAATCATTAATTAAATATTCGTAATCTCTTTCTACATAGGTCGTATAAGCTGGAACAGTAATACCTTTTGATAACATTATTGCTAAATCAGAGATCATCCATTCAGGTCTATTTTCTGAAATTAACAAACAACGATCTTTATTCTCTATAAATGAATTTAACTCTTCAGATAGTTTTAAAATATTTAAATAGGTTTCTTTCCATGTAAATTTATTTTCTAAATTTTTTAATGATTTCAAAAAAATTTGATCAGGCTTTTCTTTTAAATACTGTTGATAAAAAAGTTCTAAAAGATTATTTTGTTTGTTTATTTCCATATCTTTTGGTGGGCGAAGAGAGAATCGAACTCTCACTTCTTGCGAAACACGATTTTGAGTCGTGCGCGTCTACCAGTTCCGCCATTCGCCCACTAATTTGAATTAAATTATATTTAAATAGTATAAGAACTAAAATTATATTAAAACCAAAAAATGTTTCAAACTCTTTACAGGAAATGTTTAGATTTAGCATCACATAAGAGCTCAAACTTTTATTTAGGTTTAGTTTCGTTTATTGAAAGTTCTTTTTTTCCTATACCACCAGATGTAATGATTGTGCCTATGGTCATTGCAAAGAAAAAAAATTACATAAAAATATTTTTGATAGCATCCATTTTTTCAGTTTTGGGAGGTGTTTTTGGATACTTCCTGGGATCATTTTTTTATGATCTATCTTTCAGTGTGATCGAATTTTATGGATATGAAAATAAAGTTGAAAAATTAAAATATAATCTATCTATTGGAGAGGGGTTTCTAGCATGGCTAAGTATACTTTTTTTAGCAGGTTTTACTCCTTTGCCTTATAAAGCTTTCACAATTGCTAGTGGATTAATTGGTTTTAATTTGTTCATATTTATCCTTGTAAGTCTTATCTCTAGAGGTCTTAGGTTTTTTATTATTTCTTACTTGTCGTATAAATTTGGACATGTATTTACTGATTTTATGAACAGACATGGATCAAAATGGTTTACCATTGTGGGGATATTACTTGTTATTATATTTTTGATAATATTTTTATTTTATAAATTTAATGTTTAACCTCAGCAAAAAAAATTTATTTACAGGTATATTTTTAATAAGCTTTATTGCATTAATATCTGCATATTTCATAGAATACGTTCTTGGTCACCAACCTTGTAATCTTTGTGTATATGAAAGGATCCCATATTTTTTAGCAATCTTAATTGTATTAATAAATTATAAATACAATAAACTAGAAAAATATCTAATTCTCTCATTGGCTATAATTTTTTTAATAGCAACAATATTGTCTTTATATCACTTAGGAATTGAACAAGGTTTTATACAAGAGTCTTTACTTTGCGATCTTGAAAAGGGAGCAAATATTGTTGATAAAAATGAAATAATAAAGCAATTACAAAAAAAAAGTATAAGTTGCAAAGATGTAACATTCAAAATTTTTGGATTATCACTTACAAACTACAATATTATAATATCTTTATTACTAACTATTGGTTTAACAAAAATTTACTTTGGATATGAAAAGAACAGATAAAAAAAAAATTGAGGAATTTATAAGAGTGGATCACGCTGGTGAAAGAGGTGCTGTAAAAATTTATGAAGGTCAATTACTTGCTTTAAATACATTTGTAAAAAATGATAAATTAAAAGAAACTATTGAAGAAATGAAAATTCATGAAAAAGAACATCGTGATTTTTTTGAAAAGGAAATTAAAAAGAGAAATATAGCTCCTACGAAATTTTTACCTCTTTGGGATTTGTTAGGTGTAAGTTTAGGTTTTGGATCTACTTTATTGGGTAAAAAAGCTGCAATGCTATGTACTGCTTCTGTTGAAGAAGTTATTGATGAACATTATTTAAATCAGATTAATCAACTTGATAATAGTGAAAAAACGTTAAAGAAAAAAATTATCAAATTCAGAGAAGATGAGCTAAATCATAAAGATATAGCTTATGAAAAAGGTGCAACCAAAAAAGGACCTTACTTTATTTTGGATAAATTAATAAAAACTGGATCTAAAATTGCTATAAATATATCAGAAAAAATTTAAGCTTCTAGTTCTACGTCCCAATATAGATAGTCCATCCAACTTTTATGAAGAAAGTTTGGAGGAAAATGTTTTCCATTTTTGTGTAAATCTTCTGTTGAAGGTCTATAAGGATACTGGTGTAATTTCATTCCTGAATTTTTTAATAATTTTCCGCCCTTTTTTACATTACAGGCAGAACACGCAGTAACTACATTATCCCAGTTAGTCTCGCCACCTTTTGATCTTGGAAGTAAGTGATCAAAAGTAAGTTCCTCATCGCTACCGCAATACTGACAAGAAAATTTATCTCTTAAGAATACATTAAATCTTGTAAAGCTAGGCTTTGATTGTGGAACAATATAATCTTTGAGTGCAATAACGCTTGGTAATTGCATATTAAAAGAAGGGCTTCGGATAATTCTATCATAATTGCTAACTATGATCACTCTATCTAAAAAAACTGATTTTACTGTGTCTTGCCACGACCATAATGATAAAGGATAATAACTTAACGGTCTGTAATCAGCATTTAAGACTAATGCTGGACATTTTTCTAATGAAACGTTTTGTTCAATAAAGTTATTCATAAACTAATTTTAACTTAGTTGATCTACTTAATCAATATTAAGAGATATTAAAGTTTCTTTAATATATAATTCAATGCTGTACTAGAAGCTTGTATAGGAATGTGATGATCACAATTTTTAATTAAAAGTGTATCAACTTTGACATTATTTCTTATTAAAAAGTCTTTAGCTTCTAGTAAGTTGATTGATGGGACAATTTGATCAGTATCACCGTGGATAAGTAAAGTTTCAGTTTTATTTTTGATTCTATTTTTTAAGTTGTCCTTATCAATAATTTTTCCAGAAAAACCAACGATACAAGAAAATTTTTCATCTGATGTTAAGCCAACATTTAAAGACATCATACAACCTTGACTAAAACCAGATAAACATATGTCTTTATTTGATAAATCAAATTCTAATTTAACTTCCTCTATAAATTTTTTAATTACATTCTCAGCTTTAATTGATTGCTCCAATATATAAGATGGTTCTTCTTTGCTAAGATCAAACCATTGATATCCTGAAGGGTTCATAGCACATGTCTCGTGTCCATTTGGACATATAAAAACTGTATTTGGCATATGTCTTTTCCAATTTAATGAGAGCATACTAATATCCTTTCCATCACCACCATATCCATGTAATAAAATAATTGCTTTTTTTATTTCAATTCCATTTTCAGGTTTAATAATCACGGCGTTAAGGCAAAATGTCATAGTCAATTAATTAAGTGTTTTATTTTTAAAAACAATCTACAATACAAAAATGTTGTCAGGAATTATAGTTAAAGTTCTATCTATTGCTCTATTAATTGCAGTAGGTGTCGTCCTGATATTAGGTATAGGAACTCTTTTCAAAGGTGGAGAGACAAGCAAAAAATATTCAAATAAGTTAATGCAAATGAGAGTCATTTTGCAATTTATTGCTATAATTGCTTTGGTCGCTTTTGCTTATTTTTTTAAAGATTAACTTAAATTTTTTAGCCAGTTGATAAAATTTTCATCATCAAAATTTATTGAACCAATGATCCTAGCAAACTCTTCTCCTTTAGAATTTAAAAGTATGGTAGTTGGAAGCCCTCTTAAAGAAAAAGTTTTTGCTAGAGTTGATGGATTATCAAAATAGGGCTCTAAATTATTTATATCTAATTCAGTAAAAAAACTTTTAACTTTTTTTAGATTTTCTTTACCAATATTAATCGGATATATTTTTAAGTTCTTCAGCTTTTGATTTGCTTGTAACCTGTTTAAAGAAGGCATTTCCTCTTTACATGGTTCACACCAAGTTGCCCAAAAATTTAATATTATCAGCTTACTATCTAAATTTTGAATATTAATTTCTTTGTCTGCATCATCTAAAAAAATAATATTATCGTATATCTTTGGGATTTTATGGACTACAAGATTTTTTAAATCTGGTAATTCGTTTCCAAGAGCATTTGTGATTAAAAAGGTAAATAATATTAAAAATTTCATATTAAATAGGTATAATTAAATATCATGGCAAAAAATAAAAACAACCAGGCAATATGGAACACACGTATTAAAAAAAATTCATCAAACTTATTTCAAAAAGTTGGTAATTCTTTAGATATTGATAAAAGACTTTACAAAGAAGATATCAAAGGATCAATTGTCCACGTTGAAATGCTTTTTAAACAAAAAATTATCTCGTTTAAAATTAAAAATAAAATTGTTTATGGTCTGAATAAAATTGAAAGAGAAATTTCTAGTAAAAAATTTGAGTTCAATAAAAAATACGAAGATATCCATATGAATATTGAAAAAAGACTTTTTCAAATTATTGGTGAAGAGGCTGGGTATGTCCATACAGCTAGATCAAGAAATGATCAGGTAATAACTGATTTTAAATTGTGGTTAAAATCTGCAACCAAAGAAATAAATAACAATCTTGATAAAGTGATTAAGAGTTCTGTAAAATTAGCTGAAAAAAATATTCAGACTATTATGCCTGGTTTTACTCATTTAAAAAACGCCCAGGCAATTTCATTTGCACATTATTTAATGGCTTATGTTGAAATTTTTAATAGAGATAAAAAAAGATTTTCTAATAATATAGAAAGTTTAGATGAAAATCCTCTTGGTGTTGCTGCTTTATCTGGGACATCATTTAATATAGACAGAAATTATACATCCAAAAAACTTGGTTT
>CACBYG010000011.1 GCA_902543535.1 uncultured Pelagibacteraceae bacterium | reverse complement strand
CCTATTTCCGAAAAAGAAACATCAGTTGTTTATTCTTTAATTAATAAAAGAAATGAAAATATTAATAACTTGATTGAAAAGTATAATCAAAAATATAAAATTCTTAAAATTGATAAAATCAACACTTTTGAGCTAAAATCTTTGAATTTAAGATCATACTATCATAAACATATATTAGCTTTTGGTGATTTATTACATAGAATACACCCTCTTGCTGGCCAAGGTTTTAATATGACTATTCGTGATATTAAAACTCTTTTAGAAATTATTGTAAGTAAACAGAGCTTAGGTTTGGATTTAGATAGTTCTGTAAACTATGAATTTGAAAAAAAATTGAAACACAAAAACTTTATATTTTCTAATGGAATTGATTTAGTGCATGAATTTTTTAATTTCGAGAGAAAAATGAGTAGTAGTTTTTTGAGTAAATCTGTTCAATTATTAAATAACAATCCTAACATTAATAAATTTTTTACTAAAATTGCTGACAGAGGATTTTTGGTTTAATTTATTGGATAGTTGAATTGTCGTATACATCATAAGTATATGTACTTAAAATTTCAGCAATTTTATTTTTTCTTATATCTAAATTTTTAGCTTCTAATAATACTTGTTTTTCTTCGAGAGAAAAAGGAGATGCCATGGCTAGGGCATTTATTGTTTCATCAAGGCTTTGTTTTTCTAATGCTTTCCAATTAATTATAAAACCTCTTTTTTCAAATAAAGATTTTAAATCTTTAAATATTAATTCGAGGTCAGAAAATTTAAGATCTTCTTTTTCACTTTTTAAATCTTGAAAAAAGTTCTCACAATTAACACTTAAAATCCTATATTTTTTTTCAGTTGTTAATTCTTTAATATTTTCAAATCTTATTAAGCCCTTTAATTCGATCAAATAACGTCCATCCTCAGTCTCTTTAAAACTCGTTATCTTCCCTAAACAACCAACCTCGTGTAATTCGGGATTATTATTTCCAATGGCTGAAGTTTTTGGCTGTATCATGCCGATCATTTTATTTGATTTCATACTGTCATTAATCATATCAATGTAACGCGGTTCAAATATATTTAATGGTACTGTCGCTTTAGGAAAGATTATAAAGTTGCTTAGTGGGAATACTGGTATTTCTTTTGGTAGGTCTTCTTTTTTCATAACAATAAAATTATATCATACAAAAAGTATTATTTAACAATTTTTTTTTCTAATTCATTTTTTAAAATAAAATTTATTTTATTTTCGAAATCTATTGTGAAACTCTTTGTGTCAAATAATGGACTTTTCAAAGCTAAATCATAAACCTTATCTCTCAGCCTTATAAGTGCTTGCAGATTATTTGAAAAATATATTGCTTTTGAAATATAATCATCCTCATTATTTGCAATAAGATCATCTATACCTAAGTTTTTTAAAATACTTGATCCACATCTTGAATTAAAGTTAAATCCAAGAATAGAAAGAACAGGTACTCCTTTCCAAATTGCTTCAAAAGTTGTGGTTACTCCATTATAAGGAAAAGTGTCTAGTGCGAAATCAATATTATCATACTGATTTAAATGGTTATCAAAGTCTAAATTTTTGTTAACAATTTCTACATTTTTTAATATACCATTAAGTTTCAGTTTTTTTCTAAAGTCTTCTAAATTAAAATTTATTGAGGATTTTAATATCAATTTTGAGTTTTCTACCTTTTTCAAAATAACTGACCAAACTCGAAGTGTTTGGTTTGAAATTTTATTAAAATTATTAAAAGATCCAAAAGTTATAAATTTATTCCTTATCGCTGGCGTTTTTATCTTCTTCCTTTCTATTTCAAATCCCTCGTGGGCATTCCAAATTTTTTCAAATTTAATAACTTTTTCTGTGTAAAACTTTTCTTCTTTTTCAAAAATTAAATTTCTATCAGCAAAAATATAATCCATTTCACTTAAACCGCTTGTGTTGCAATATCCTAGCCAGGAAATTTGAATTGGTGCTATTTTATTCTTAAACAAGGATATTCGGTGCTCACTGGTAAAACCCATTAAATCAAAAATAATATCTAAATTCTTTTCTCTTATAAATTTTAAAGCACTTAAATCATTTAAATCTCTAATATTATACCATTTATCAATAATCATATTAAAATCACCTAGATCTTGGTCTTTTAAAGCATTAGAAATAATCACAGTTTCAAATTTATTTTTGTCTAAATTTTTTAAAACATTTCTAAGAAAATAAGATATTGAGTGATAACGTGAGAAATCAGATGTAAAAAAACCAATTCTTATTCTTCTATTTTTATTAACAAAATTTAATTTTAAATTACCTTGGTCCATTGATTTGATATTTTCTGAAAATTCTCTTGATTTTTTATAGAATTTTTCTTGGTTCCAATTGTTTACGAAATTATTAATATAAATATAAGAACACCACTCATCTATTGAAGAAATATCAACTTCCAATACTTTTTCTAATATTTTTATTCTTGCCTCTATATTATTACTAAACTGATAAACTCTGGAAATTGCTTTAAGTAAACCTAAATTTGTTGAATATCTTTTGTCAACGAGAGAATAATACTTCAAAGAGTCTTCCGTTTCATAAAAGTCAGTATTCAAATTTATAAAATTTGTTAAGGCTTCGATCCCTCTATTTGAATTTTTTTCATCTAAAAAAACTTTCCTAAAGTCTTCTCTCGCAGATATTCTGTCTTCTTGTGTAACATTTTTTTTTTTTAGTTTGCAAATGCCAAGTATATATAAAATTTGTGATGATTTAACCTCTTCCAAAGTTTCTATTTTTTCTATAACTTCTTCAAACTTATTATTGTTATAAAGTTGTTTGTATAATTCGATATTGTTATTCATTTAGTAACTACTAATAATATCACTATAAAGACATTATTCTAAATTTAAAACAAACACTTAGTTTAAGTGATTAAAATATTAATGAAACTTGAAAGATGGTTTGATTATAATTAATAAATTTTAACAAAATCTTAATCAAATAAATTACCTTTAATTTAAATTCTCGACACACTCACGACACACTTCGACACAAAAAAGAAAGAAGGAAGCATTTAAGAAAAAATGACTTAACTTAATTATTTATAACCTAAATTGGGTTAACCTAAAATAGGTATTTATACACATGTCTGTATTGATCTAACATCATTTTACATATCTGAACTGTTTAAATATTTTAAATAAATATGATAATTTGGTTAGCTTCTTATCCCAAAAGTGGAAATACATGGCTTAGAGCACTGATAGCATCTTATTTTTTTTCAGAAGATGGAGTTTTTAATCAACATTACCTTCAATTAATCCAACAATTTCCTCAGAAAAAATATTTTAAAAACTTTAACTATAATCCTCAAAATGTAACAGATACATGTAAATTTTGGATTCCGTCACAGGAAAAAATTAACGAAAATAAAAAATTTAAATTTTTTAAAACTCATAATATTTTGGGTGCAATTAATAATTATAAATTTACAGATGAAAAAAATACAACTGGCTGTATTTATATCATAAGAGATCCAAGGAACGTAATAACCTCACTACAAAATCACTATAATATAACAAAAGAAGAGTCTTTAAATTTTATGTTAAATAAAAATAAATTTATTTATGACACCAGTGTTAAAAATGATTTCAGCGACTTTCAGTTTATTAGTTCATGGAAAAAAAATTATCATTCATGGTTAAATCATAAAAAATTTCCAGTAATAATGGTTAAATATGAAGATTTGATAGAAGATACGCTAATGACATTTAAAATAGTAATTGAATTCATTGAGCTTATTACAAAGTCACAAAAGGGCTTTAATGAAAAAAAAGCTAAAATTTCTATTCAATCTACAACTTTTGAAAAAATGAAAAAGATGGAGAGAAAAGAAGGCTTTATTGAGTCGGTTTCATTTAAAAATGGGTCCAAAAAAATTCCTTTTTTTCATTTAGGACCTAAAAATAATTGGAAAAACATATTTGATAAAAATTATCAAAAAAAATTAAATCTTAAATTTAAACAAAATCTTAAAGAGCTAAATTACCTTTGATTTAAATTCTCGACACACTCACGACACACTTCAAGATAAATTTTAATAATTTTCTTATTGCTTGCATTTCTATAAATCGCTATCTATAATGTTTTTTAACAAGCGGGCATAGCTCAGTGGTAGAGCGTCTCGTTGCCAACGAGAAGGTCGAGGGTTCGACCCCCTTTGCCCGCTCCAAAATTAAATTATGAGTGATTTATTAAATAAAAAATGTATGCCCTGCGAAGGTGGAGTTTTGCCTTTTGATATTTCTGAAATCCATAAATACCAAAAAAAAGTGGATGGATGGGATATTACAAAAGGTGAAGATGAAATATTTTTTTTATCAAAAAAATTCAAGTTTGAAAATTTTTTAAAAAGCCAAGATTTCGTAAATGAAGTTGGAAAAATATCTGAGAATGAAGGACATCATCCTGATATCTCTTTTGGTTGGGGTTATGCTGAAATTAAAGTTACCACTCATGCCATCAAAGGTCTTTCTGAAAATGATTTTATTTTAGCTGCAAAAATAGACGAAATAACTAATGCTTAAAGTGTCTAGTTTTTGAAAAAACTAAAACTGTATCAGTTTCATTAGCAAATTTAATTATATCTTTATCTCTTATCGATCCTGATGGTTGAATAACTGCTTGAATTCCTGATTGTACTAACTTTTCTATACCATCAACAAATGGAAAAAACGCATCTGAAGCAGCGACTAAATTCTCATTTATATTTGTAAATTTTTTCATTTTATCTATTGCTATTCTGCAGCTATCTAGTCGGCTTGGCTGTCCAGAGCCAATGCCAGCAGTTGTCTCATTTGCAGCAAGAACAATCGCATTAGATTTAACATACCGGCACACATTAAATGCAAAAATTAGATTTTTCATTTCTTTTGAGGTTGGTTTTCGTTTTGATACAATTTTCATATCTTTTGCAGTGAATTTTTTTAGATCTTCTGATTGTATTAATATTTCGTCATTAACCGATACATGTTTTAAACCATTATTAACCCTGTAATTTGAAGCGTCTATTAATCTTAAATTTTTCTTTTTCTTCAATATTTTTAAAGCGTTAGTGTCAAAGTTATTAGCTACAATTACTTCAAGAAATAACCGACTTAATTCAAGAGCTAAAAGTTTTGTTATTTTAAAATTGCAAGAAACTATACCTCCAAAGGCACTGACAGGGTCACATGCAAAAGCAGATTTATAGCTTTCAAGGTGGTTCTTTTTAATTGAAACTCCACACGGATTTGCATGTTTAACAATTACTGTTCCAACATTTTTTGGAAGTGATTTAGAAATTGTTAATGCTGCAAAAACATCATTATAATTATTATAACTTAGTTGTTTTCCATGGATTTGCTTGATATCCATTTCTGATTTTCTTGAATAAATTCCACTTTTTTGATGAGGATTTTCACCATACCTGAGACTTTCAATTAAGTTTCCGTGCAAAACTCTTTTTTTTGGAAAGTTCGTATGAGTTTTTTTGTTAAAATAATCTGAAATTATAGAGTCGTAATAAGCTGTTTCAGTAAAAGCAATTCTTGAAAGTGTTTCTCTAAAGTTTAAAGATGTAGATCCTTTATATTTATTTAGTTGATCTATTAACTCAGAATATTGTTCTGTTGAAGTAATTACAGCTACATCCTTGTAATTTTTTGCAGCGGATCTGACCATTGTGGGACCCCCAACATCAATGTTTTCGATTATTTTGCTATGATTGTTTGTACCTTTTAATGTTTTTTCGAATGGATAAAAATTAACGATAACTAAATCTATATTTTCAAAATTATTGACCATTAAATCTTTCAAATGTAATTTACTGTCTCTCTTGTTTAAGATGCCCGCATGTATTTTGGGGTGAAGTGTTTTTACTCTTCCTTCTAAAATTTCAGGTGAATTAGTAAAGTCTGAAATCTCAATACAATTAAATTTCAATTTTTTAATCTCTTTAAAGGTGCCACCAGAACTTATAATTTTTACCTTATTTTTTTTTAGTACATTTAAAAGAGGTTTTAGTTTTTTTTTATCTGATACAGAAATGAGAGCTGTTTTTATTTTCATTATAATTTAATTATTTCCCATTTTATAACTTGCTCATTTTCCTTGTTCATTCCAGAAATAAAAATATTTTGATTATCTTTGTATGAATTTTTATTACCGAAATATAGGCTATTATCAATATTTATATCGAATTTATCACAACTAAATCTCCAGCCTTCTCCCTCTAATTCAATAAGTATCGATTTGTTGTCTTGGGTTTTCATAACTTTGGAATTTGGGTCAATATGAAACCTAATATCAAATTTAATCTCTTTATTTGGATTTTTTCTTAATATTTTATCAGATCCTATAAACTTATTTTGTTCTGGATAAAATTCAATTTCTCTATCATGAATTGTTCCAAATTTTTTTAAATATCCATCATGTGAGCCAGAAATTTTCCAATAATTTTTTTCATTTACAATATTCTTTTTTGAAACTTTAAGTCCTTTTTCAACCAAAATATTGCTATTCGTTTTTTTGGAAGAGCATGAAGAAAAATCTTCGATGATCAAGGTACTATGAAGAGCAGTACTTTTAGATAGTTTATTTAGTTTATTATTTTTGTTCGAGAAATATCCTGCATTGGTTATTAATCTTTTTTGATTTGAAAATATTTCAAAAGATAGAGCACCGTATTGATAATCTATAGAAAAGTTTTTACTTGGGCTCGAGCCCACATCCATGGCTAAAATAATTTTTTTGTTTTTTAAAATGGCGTATCCACCTAGTTCGTTCACTTCATTTTTAAAAGTATAACCAAATCTTTTTAAGTATTGATCAAAATCTTTATTTTTTGAATGATAATTTCCATTAAAGAAAATGTCGGTTTCAATATTTTTCCAGATAAATGCATAGCTTGATCCTAAATAAAATATTATTTCATCTATATATTCTGGAATAACATTTTGAGATTCTTTAAACCACTCTCTTATAATAATAAAATATTTTAGATAAAAAATTAATTGTTTAATATTTCTCGACTTCGTAAAGCCCTGGTTGTCAATTGAGGATTTAATTATATTTTTTAAAATGCTCAATCCACTTTCAAGATAGTTTTTTTCATTTTTATAAGCCAAACCAGTTAAAATTATTGCGGAACAACCAATTAATTTATTTTCAAATGCATTTGAGGATCCAATTTCACTTAACAAATGATTAGTTTGTTTTTGAATCATGTGATCGAACATTAAACGATATTCTTTATTGCTATCTTGATAGGTGAGTTGATGATTGGATAGCCATGCGATTATTCTTTTAGAAGTTAAATCAAATTCCCAACTATCCTTATTGTATTTACTATTCTCTTTTACCCAATTTTTAATGACTGACTGTGTAGTTTCTTTTGAGGATTTTAAATCAAGACTGAAAAACCAAAAAAAATTATTTAATTTTTCATAATCTTTAGCATTCATTTTATTTTGCCAAATAGACTCAACAGCAAAGTCTTCAATTCGGTATTTTTTATTTTGATATTTTATAATTGATGAGAGAAGGTGTGGGCTTGGTTTATATTGAAAATTATTATCAAAAGTTCTTGAAATTTTTTTTTCATAAAAGTTAGAATTTTGATAAATCTTTTTAAAATTATTCTTTAAACCAAAATAAAATTGTCCAAAAAAACCTAGGGAATTTGCATTAATCATTAACTTATTTTAGTTTTAATAAATTAATATTCTTTTTAATATCTCCATCATTACTTTTGAATACAGTTGTGCCTGAAACAAGAATATTCGCTCCAGCCTCAATAGCAATTTTAGAATTTTCAAAATTTATTCCACCATCTATTTCAATATCAAAAGTTAAATTTTTTTCTTCTTGAATTTTTTTAAGTTGTTTAATTTTATCTAGGACTTCTGGCATAAATTTTTGACCTCCAAAACCTGGATTAACACTCATGATTAAAACCAAATCTATTTTATCTAAATATTCAGTAATTAATTCAATTTTCGACTCTGGATTAAGTGAAACTCCAACTTTTTTTTTTAAATCTTTAATCGTTTTAATCGATTCTTCCAAGTTTTGAGTGGCTTCTGGGTGAATTGTAATGATATCTGCTCCCGCGTCTGCATATGCTTTTATGAATTTATGCACTGGTGAAATCATCAAGTGTACATCAAATTTTAAAGAGCAGTGCTTTCTGAGGGCTTTAATAACCGGGGGACCGATAGTTAAATTTGGAACAAAGTGACCATCCATGACATCCACATGGATCATGTCTGCTCCACCTTCCTCTAATCTTTTAATTTCAGTACCTAATTGACTAAAATCAGCAGATAAAATTGACGGTGAAATTTGTATATTTTTCATTGATAACTAGGTTTACTAGTATCAATTTTTAAAATTTAATTGAATTAAAAAATTGATAAATTTGTCTCGATATTTCACTTTCGAGAGGAAATGACAGCATACCCATAACAGAATAGCCCAAGATCCAAGGCATTAAATAAAATCTAATCATATAAAAAAACCAAGCTACATATAAGGGCACTAAAGGACCTATAATAAATGATGGGGTAATTGGTTTAAATAGTCTGATTAAAGGATTTGTATATTTAACAAATACTCTCATAAAAAAGAATTGAGAGTCTTCTCTTTGAAAGATGTTCATCGCAACTCTACCAATTAATGTCCACATGATTATCCCAAAAAAATAATCAATAAAATATATAAAAGGATGAAAGTTTGCTGACATTTAAGATTTATATTTGAAAATGAAAAGAAAGAAAAGGGGCGAAATTAATCGCCCCTTATAAAGTTTATTTACTGTTTTCCAAGAATTGTTTTACCACTTGGTACACGTACTTCATCAACCATTTTTTGAGTTGCTTTGTCTGGCTCTTGAGTCATTAAACTCACAACCACCATTGCAACCAAACTAACAGCTGATCCAAAGATACCAAATGTTAATTGAGTAATTCCTAGGAATCCGCTTCCACCAGTTCGTACCCAAACTAAGTACCAAGTACCAGCAGCTAGACCTCCTAACATACCAGCAATAGCACCTTGTCTGTTAGCTCTCTTCCACCATACACCAAGTACAAGTGGGAAGAACAATCCTGACATCGCAAAGTCAAATGCCCAGATAACCGAACCTAAGATACCCTGGATCTCCATTGCAGCAATAGTTGCTCCAGCAAAACCAATTACTACAAGTAGTACCCTTGCAACAACTAGTCGTTTTGCAGTTTCCGCTTTTGGATCAATGATCTTATAGTAAACATCATGTGATATAGCGTTTGCAATTGCTAAGATCAAACCATCGGCTGTTGACATGGCAGCTGCCATACCTCCGGCGGCAACTAGACCTGAGATTACGTATGGTAATCCAGCGATCTCTGGTGTTGCTAATACAACGGCTTTACCACCCATGAAGAACTCGTTTAATTCAACAGTTCCATTTCCGTTAAAGTCGCTGATAAACATCAGATTTGCTGAGTTCCAGTTTTGATACCAATCTATCGCTTGAACTTCTGATACTGATTTACCGATAATACCAGTTGATAATGTCGGATCGATCAATGACAACTTAGATAGTGTAGCTAACATTGGAGCAGAAGAATAAAGTAGGAAGATAAAGAATAGTGACCAACCTACTGATTTTCTAGCTGCTTTTACACTTGGAGTAGTAAAGTATCTCATCATCACGTGAGGTAATGATGCTGTTCCCATCATCATCGCCAATGCTAATGAAATAAATGCCCAAGGTGTTGCGTTAACTGCAGAGTGAGCTTTAGTTATTCCTGCTAAGCCTTTAGGTACCGTTGCTAGATCAGCAGCAGAGTTTTTTACAAAACCAAACTGTGATTCTAACTCACCAATTCTAGCTACTTCATCAGCTAACATAAAGTGAGGGAAGAAACCCGCACCCATTTTGTTACTGATCCAGAATACTGGAAGTAAGTAAGCTATAATTAGTACAATGTATTGTGCAACCTGTGTCCAAGTTACCCCTCTCATACCACCTAACATTGAACATAATAAGATACTTATTAGTCCAATATAAACTGCGTATTGGAATGGGATATCAAGTGCAACAGATGCAATAGTACCTGTAGCGTTAATTTGCGCTGTTACATAAGTAAATGAAGCAACGGTTAAAACCACTACCGCACTGAACCTAGCTAAATTACCACCGTATCTTGTACCTATAAAATCTGGAACTGTGTAACAGCCAAATTTTCTTAGGTATGGTGCTAATAAAGATGCAACTAACACGTAACCACCAGTCCAACCTACAAGTAGAGCCATATAACCGTAACCTTTAAAGTAAATACCTCCAGCCATTGCAACGAATGAAGCACCAGACATCCAGTCTGCTGCCGTGGCCATTCCGTTGAATACTGTTGGTACCTGTCTTCCGGCTACGTAATATGCATCCGCTTGAGCTGTTCTTGATAGCCAACCGATTAATGCATAGATGAATACAGTAAATGCTACAAAAGCGATACCGATCGCCTTCGCAGACATACCCATCTGTTCTGCAATTGCCATAATAATTATGAAACCTATAAACCCTCCGGTATAGATCCCATAAACTCTAGGCAAGTTATCAATGAAATTAGTACTTTTCATTATTCATCCTCTCTTTCGCTAAAGCCGAACTCTTCGTCGATCTTTTCTTGTCTGTTCGCAAACCAGAAAATAAGGATTACGAATGCTCCAAGAGATCCCTGACATGTAAACCAATATGTCCACGGATAACCGAATGGTCCTGTGACCTCGTTCATTTCAGCTCCAAAAAGGAAGATGCCAATTGAGAATACAAACCAGATTGCTAACGTAATCATCAGCAAACCTCTGGATTTCTCCCAATGTTTTTCTTGATTTGACATATTTACCTCTCTATTTAGTTATAACTGGCAAAACCATAACCATTATGAGGCTTTTGAAAAGACCTAAATTTAACCATAATAGGTACTTATTTACTGACTTTTTTAAGGTATAAATGCCACATACGGGGCAAATTATGTCAAAATACAAGTTAACTTGGAAAGATCTAACAACAACGGATTTTAAGACATATTTGTTCGCAATGTTTAAAGCGTTCATCCCAAAAAAAAAAATTAAAAATTTAGATGAACTCGAAGTCTTTATTCAAACTAAATCTGCATGGGTTACGCAAGTAACTTTATATAATTATTTAAAAACTCGAATGGGAACAAGATATGTCCTACATTTTGAAAACGATCAGTTTATGGGATCTGTAAATCTTGCTAAATGGAATATTTATTCTGTGGCACTTCAAGACCTATCTCTTTTTGCTTTCTCTTATTTGAAAGTTAATTTCAATTTTCAAGATACTAATAGAGCAAAAGAGATTTTTAATAAAATATTAGACGATGAAATTTCAAATAAAATGCCATTAGAGATTGTAGAACAGGCTAGAATAGATTTTGACAACAGATTTCAAAATATTAATTGGGATACTTATTATACAGATCTTCCATTTAATCTAAGTGCACTTTCTTTGTATAAATGGGCACCAATCGCTGAGGAATTAAAAACCTTAGATCGTAAAATTGTTTTAAACTCTATGATATTAAAGTGGGATGTTATCAAACAAGAATTTCAAAACTTAATTCAGTTTTAAATATTTTTTCTATTATCAACTAAACTATCAACAACACTCGGATCAGCTAAAGTAGTGGTGTCTCCCAATTGTCCATGTTCGTTTGCAGCGATCTTTCTTAATATTCTTCTCATTATTTTACCCGATCTAGTTTTTGGAAGTCCTGGAGTAAAATGTATTAAGTCTGGAGTTGCAAGTGGCCCAATCTGTTTTCTGACCCAAAGTTTTAAATCTCTCTCAAGATCTCCAGTTTCAGTTTCTCCTGCATTTAAAGTGACATAACAATATAAACCATTTCCCTTAATATCATGTGGGTAACCAACTACTGCTGCTTCAGCAACTTTTGGATGAGCAACAAATGCACTTTCGATCTCAGCGGTACCCAAATTATGTCCAGATACAATAATTACATCATCAACTCGTCCAGTGATCCAGTAATATCCGTCTTTATCTCTTCTACATCCATCACCAGTAAAATATTTTCCATTAAATTGAGAAAAATATGTGTCGATAAATCTTTGATGGTCTCCATAAACAGTTCTCATTTGACCTGGCCATGATTGAGCAATACAAAGTCTTCCTTCTCCAGCGCCTTTTATCTCTTTTCCGTTTTTATCAACGATGACAGGCTTTATTCCATAGAAAGGTTTTGTTGCTGAACCAGGTTTCAATGGGATGGCTCCTGTTTGAGGAGCTATCAGTATTCCCCCAGTTTCAGTTTGCCACCAAGTATCTACAATTGGGCTTTTAGAGTTCCCAACTGTTTTGTAATACCACATCCAAGCTTCAGGATTGATTGGCTCACCAACAGTACCAAGTAATTTTAAGGATTTTCTAGAGGTTTTTTTAACCGGCTTGTCACCTTCACGCATCAAAGCTCTTATTGCTGTGGGAGCAGTGTAGAAAATATTAACTTTATATTTATCAACGATCTGCCACCATCTTGAAGTGTCAGGATAATTAGGAATTCCCTCAAACATTATTGTGGTTGCACCATTAGCAAGAGGTCCATAAATAATATAACTGTGTCCAGTTACCCACCCGATATCAGCAGTACACCAATAAATATCTTTTGGTTTATAGTTAAAAATATATTGATGAGTCATTGATGCATAAACCATATACCCACCCGTAGTATGAAGAACTCCTTTTGGTTTACCCGTTGATCCTGAGGTATATAAAATAAATAAAGGATCTTCAGCATTCATTTCTTCAGGTTCACAATGACCTGAAACATCTTTAATTAAATCATGATACCAAACATCTCTTTCTTCATTCCAGTTGATGTAATTTCCTGTTCGTTTAACAACAATACATTTTTTAACATTTGGACAACTTGTTAGAGCTTCATCAGTTGTATATTTTAATGGAATTGTTTTTCCACCTCTAACACCTTCGTCAGCAGTGATGATATATTCAGATTCACAATCATTAACTCTACCAGAAATCGATTCTGCCGAAAAACCACCAAATATTATTGAATGCACTGCTCCAATTCTCACACATGCTAACATTAAAATTGCAAGTTCTGGGATCATGGTCAAATAAATTGTAACTCGATCTCCTTTTTTAATTCCGAGTTTTTTTAAACCATTTGCAGCCTTCGAAACTTTTTGGTGTAATTGTTTGTAGGTTATTTTTTGACTATCTTTTGGATCATCACCAACCCAAATAATTGCAGTTTTATCTTTTTTATCTTTTAAATGTCTATCAATACAGTTAGCTGAAGCATTTAAAGTTCCATCTTCATACCATTTAATTTTTACTTCTTTAGTACTGTACTTAACATCTTTGATTTTTTTATAGGGTTTTATCCAAGTAATTCTTTTTCCCTCTTTCCTCCAAAAATCATCATTACTTTTTATAGATTGGGAGTATTTTTGTTGGTATTTACTTTTATTTGCCAAACTTGCTTTTACCCACTCTGGTTTAGTTTTTATGACTACTTCAGGTGGAGAAGAACCATTCTCTTTTTTAGTCTTCTTTTTACTTTTCTTTTTACTTTTCTTTTTTTTTGAAACCTTTTTTGTTTTGTTTTTTTTCTTAACTTTTTTAGAAGATTTTTTTTTTACTTTGGATTTTTTTTTCTTTTTTTTAGGCATATGAAAATTTTTTTTTTAAATTCTACTCATGTTATTTATGATTTTCCAGCTTTTATAATCGATTGGCATCACAGATAATCTACTCTGTTTAATCAACGCTAAATCGCCTAATTCATTGTGTTTTTTTATGTCTTCTAAGGTAACTGATTTTGCTAATTTCTTTTTAAACTTTACGGTGACAGCTACAAAGCGTCCACTTTTATCAGTTTTGTCTATGTAATATTCTTTGATAACCTCAACGATACCTACAATTTCTTTACCAATATTTGAGTGATAAAAAAAACAAAGATCACCCTTTTTCATAGACTTTAAATTTTTTGCAGCTTGATAATTTCTTACGCCATCCCATGCTGCCCCTTTAGCACCTGACTTTATTTGTTGATCAATAGACCATACATCTGGTTCAGATTTCATTAACCAATACTGCATTATAATTGGACTCCAGCTCCTTTTAAAAAAACTGCATCTTCATCCAACGGCCATCTAGGCTTTGCTGGATGATCTAATTCACTAAACTGTTTTAATTTAAATTTTTCTAAACCAACCACAGCTATCATTGCAGCATTATCTCCGCAAAGTTCTATTGGTGGAAAAATACTTTGATAATTTTCTTTCTCACATAAACTGATTAGCATATTTCTAATATTTTGGTTGGCTGCCACTCCTCCAGCAACTACAAAATTTTTTTTAGTTGGTTTACTCTGTTTTTCAAAATCTTTAAAAGCAATTTTAGTTTTCTTATATAAAATTTCTTCGATTGTTCTTTGAAATGATGCAGCAAGATCAAATTTTTCTTGATCAGTTTTAATATTTTTTGCTACTCTCAGTACTGCAGTTTTAAGTCCAGCAAATGACAAGTTACAACCACCTTTATTAAAAATAGGTTTTGGTAAATCATATTTATTAGGATTACCTTTTTTTGCCAAAATTTCAATTTGTGGACCGCCTGGAAATTCTATTCCTAAAAGTTTTGCAGTTTTATCAAACGCTTCTCCTAAAGCATCATCAATTGTCGTTCCCAATCTTTTATATTTACCTAAACCTTGAACATTTAAAAATTGTGAGTGTCCACCTGATATTAACAAAAGTAGGTAGGGATAATTTAAATTTGAATTTAATTTAGGACTTAAGGCGTGACCTTCTAGATGATTAACTGCAATAAAAGGTTTATCTATAGAAGCAGCAAAAGCTTTTCCAAAACTTAAACCAACTGATAGACAAACAATTAAGCCGGGTCCTGCAGTTGAAGCTACAGCATCAATTTCATCAATTTTTTTTCCACTATCATCAATAGCTTTTTGAACAATCCAATCAATTTTTTCAATATGGGATCGTGCTGCTAATTCTGGAACCACTCCACCAAATTCTTTATGAACTTCAACTTGGCTTGAAACAATATTTGATAAAATTACAGGGTTTCCCAGTTCATTTTCAGTTATTATCGATGCAGCTGTCTCATCACAGCTTGTTTCTATTCCGAGAATTAAGGGTTTTTTGCTCATTCAAATAGTTTTTAATAATTGTACAATCTCAATACAAGTAAGAAATAAATATATTTATGAGTAGAAAAATTATCATTGGATCTAGAGGAAGCAAGTTGGCTATGCTTTATGCTGAAAAAGCTAAAGATAAAATTATCAAAACTACTGATTTTAGTGACGTAGATGTAGTTATAAAAAAAATTACTACTAAAGGGGATGAGTTTCAGGATGTAAGATTGTCAGAAGTTGGAGGCAAAGGATTATTTTCAAGTAATATTGAAAAAGAGCTTCAAGATAAAAATATTGATGTTGCGGTTCACGCATTGAAAGACATGCCAGCCCTTGAAACAAAAGGTCTTAAAACAGACTCATTTTTAGAAAGAAATGATCCAAGAGAAATTCTTATTACAATGAATAAAAAAAAATTAAGTGAATTAAAAAAAAATTCTATAATTGGAACCTCATCTTTTAGAAGAGAATATCAAATTAAAAAAATTAGATCAGATATTGAATGTAAACTTATTAGAGGAAATGTTGATACACGGATTAAAAAATTAAAAGATGGAATATACGATGCAATAATTTTGTCTTATGCAGGAATTAAATTTTTAAATTTTGATGACGAAATCTCACAAATTTTTTCCACAGAACAACTGATTCCAAGTGCTGGACAAGGTATAATCGCTCTTCAATGCAGAGAAGGTGATGAGGAAGTAATCTCAATTTTAAAAAAAATAAATCACAATGAAACATTTATGAGAGCACATGTTGAGAGAAATATTTTAAAAGTTTTGGAGGGTGATTGCGAAACCGCAGTTGGAGCCTACTCCACAATAAAAGATGACAAAATTATTGTTGAAGCAGAACTATTCTCTTTAGATGGCACTAAAAGGTTTTATGAAAAAAAAACTGGCAAAGTAGAAGATTTCAGTCAAATTGGAAAAGAAGTTGGTCAAATTTTAAAAACAAAATCTAACAATTCTTATAAAAGATAATATGCATATTTTATTAACAAGACCATTAGAAGATTGTTCTGAAATGATTGTTAAATTTAAATCATTAGGTCATCAAGTTTCTCATCTTCCTTTATTAAGTGTTGAGGAGGTAATACATGATAAAATTAATTTTGAGGATTTTAACGGAATTATTTTCACTAGTGCTAATGCTGTAAAATTTCTAAACCATGATAAAATTAATAAGACAATCAAATGCTTTTGTGTTGGAGAGGTAACTGAGAAAAAAGCAAGAAGTTTTGGTTTCCAAAATACAATTGCAGCAGAAGGAAATGTTTCAAACTTAAAAGAATTAATTTTGCAAAACTATGATGCATCCAGTGGTCAGTTAGTTTATGTAAGTGGAGAAACTATTTCAGTAGATCTTGACCAACAGTTAATAAATGAAGGCTATAGTATTAAGAGGATTGTGAATTATAGAGTTGATCATAATATGAATTTTAATGAGGACTTTGTTAAAAAATTAAAACAAAATATGCCTGACATGGTTTATGTTTACTCCCAAAATAGTGGATCAAGCTTTTTAAACTTTATCAAAATTCATCAATTAGAAAGTCTATGGATGGATACGAATTTAATGTGTATAGGTGAAAAAACCTCATCAATACTGAACGAAATTAAATGGAAAAAGATATTTCTTTTTAATCCTGGAGAAGAGGAGTTTTTGTTATATAAAATTTAGCCATGGATATAATAAATAATTTTTCTGAAATATTTTTATCAGTTTGGAATAAGGGGATTCTTGGAGTTGATATTTTTCAAATTTTAATTGGTATTGCTATATTTTTAGTTTTTCTAGTTTTTAGAGGCTTGATCAGTAAATTAGTTATTAAAAAATTAGAAATTATATCAAAGCGAACTACAAATAAGTTAGACGATACTTTCGTTCGATCTTTAGAAGGCCCTGCAAGATTTTTGCCAATTGTTTTAGGTTTCTTTATTGCAAGTTATTATATGACTTTTTCTGCCGAGGGTAGGGATGTTGTAGATACTATTAACAGAACCTTAATAACAATTTTAATATTTTGGGTCATACATCAAATAATAGAACCAGTATCTTATATATTAAGTGGACTAGATAAACTTCTAACAAGAGAACTTATTGGATGGATAATTAAATCATTAAAAGTATTAATTTTTATACTTGGGTTAGCTGCTGTTCTTGAGTTATGGGGAATTAAAATTGGTCCAATTATTGCAGGGCTTGGTTTGTTTGGTGTTGCAGTAGCTTTAGGTGCACAAGACTTGTTTAAAAATCTAATTTCAGGAATTTTAGTATTAGTTGAAAAAAGATTTAAAATTGGAGACTGGATTGCTGTTGAAGGAATTATAGAAGGGATAGTTGAAAAAATTGGTTTTAGATCCACAACAATTAGAAAGTTTGATAAGTCTCTAGCAATTATTCCAAACTTTCAGTTTGCAGAAAATGCAGTGATAAATGTTAGTGAAACTTCAAATTGGAGAGTGAGGTGGATTATAACTCTACAATATGATTCTACAATTGATCAATTAAAAAAAGTGAGAGATGAAATAGAGGAATATATTAATAAAAGTGAAGACTTTAACCAAGCAACAGGAGTTGCTGTAAGAATAGAAAAATTTTCAGACAGTTCTATTGATTTACTTGTGAGATGTTTCACAAATTCTAATAGTTGGAGTAATTCTTTAGAAGTGAAAGAGAGATTAGCAATCGAAATAAAACAGATAGTTGAAAAAAATGGTGCTTCTTTTGCTTTCCCAAGTCAGTCGATTTATGTTGAAAAAAAATGATAGCAATTTTTTATTTAGTTTTACAAATTTTAAAACTTTATTCGTATGTTGTAATTGCCAATGTAATTGTTAGTTGGTTAATTGCCTTTAACGTTTTAAATACCCAAAACAGATTTGTTTATTCTCTATTAGAATTAACTTATAGACTTACAGATCCAATTTTAAATAAAATCAGACGTTTTATACCTAATTTAGGATCTTTAGACATATCCCCTGTAATTCTTCTTCTATTGATTTGGTTTATTGAAATGTGTATGAAGCTCTACATTGCGCCAATGATTTTTTAGAAAGATGAAATGATTATTATAGATGGAAAGAAAGCTGCTGCAGAATTAAGAGAAGAGCTTAAGCATGAAGTTACAAGTTTAAAAGCAAAATATAACAAAGTACCTGGTTTAACAGTAATTCTTATAGGGGATTTAACTCCAAGCCAAATTTATGTACGTAATAAAGAAAAATCTGCAAATGAGGTAGGTTTAAAATCTGAAGTTATTAAATATCCAGATTCAGTAGAGGAAAAAACAGTATTAGAAAAAATTGAAGAATTAAATAAAGACGAAACAGTTTCAGGAATTCTAGTTCAACTACCGCTGCCAAAACATATTGATAAACAAAAAGTTATTGAAACTATTTTACCGTCAAAAGATGTTGATGGATTTCATCCAATGAATGT
>CACBYG010000010.1 GCA_902543535.1 uncultured Pelagibacteraceae bacterium | reverse complement strand
AAGAGGCTATAAAATGCTTAGGCCACTATACATCAATTACATTTATTGATGCTGATAAAATTGAAGCAATAAAACTTGAATATGCCAATGCTTCTTTCAAAATAGTTAGAGCTTACTTAGTAAGTGAAAAGGTAAAAGAAGAAGAAATTAATAAAGGGACTATTGAAGAATTAGACAAATTAATTGGGAAACCATTTAATAATGTGAGAAATGATGAATGTAATTCATTTATATATAAACTAATACCAGGTTCTAAAGAAGATATTGAAAAATTAAGAGGAACTTTAGAATAAAATAGTAAAGGAGAAAAAATGGAAAAAGAAATGTTAGCATTAGTAAATTTCAAAGAAGGTAAAATGGAAACTTTCATGGGATGGATGCAATCTGATGAGGGTATGGGTGTGAGAAAAAGTGTTGCCTATCCAGAAAAAACGATAGGTGCAATGAAACCAGATAAAACAGGTATGTTGTTTAAGGTTACAGTTCACAATGAACCTGGAATGAAAGAGTTTGTATCTGGAAAGCATCCTACTGCAAAAGTAATTTATGAAGAATGCATAGAGAGTGCTCAGCTTTGGGAAATGTCAGAGATAAGTCTCTAATTTTAAAAAAATGCAAGCTGGTTATGCTATTTTCAACATAGAAGTAACTAATACTGAGGATTATAAGGAATATGTTGAAAAAGTTAAACCTATTGCAGAAAAATTTGGTGGTGATTACATAATTAGAGGTGGTACAAACCAAATTATAGAAGGAACTTGGCAATATAGTAGAACTGTTGTAATAAAGTTTCCTTCATATGAAAAAGCATTGGAATGGTACAATTCGGAAGAATATCAACCAATAAAAAAAATCCGATTAGTTAATGCAAATACTAACGGGATAATAATACAAGGAGCATAAAAATGTCGATATTAGAAAAATATAGCGCTGCTTTGAAAAACAAAGATGAAGCAGCAATGAATGAACTTTTGCATGATGATTTTAAATTTACAATGCATAAGTCAGGTAATGTTTTAACTAAAAGTGATGTAATGAAATGGGCTATGAGTGGTGACATTAATCAAGATAAAGTAAGAATAGTTTACGAAAATGACGAAGTAGGTGTTCATCATGCTTTTGTAACATTTAATGATGGTAATGTTGAAGCTGTAATGGCTGTTTACAAATATAAAGATGGAAAAATAGCAAGCTTGGAAACAGGCGCTACTCCAATACCTAAATAATTATATAAATTTAGCGAGATTTCATTTAAAGTTATTAGATGAGTCTCGCTACTTCCTACTTATTCCTTGGAATTGCTGTTTTCCTAGGTGTTACTTCCAATAGTTTTGCAAAAAGTGCTGAGGGTTTTACTCTTCTTTTTCCAAGCATCATTACAGCAATTACTATAGTCCTCTGTATGTATGCGCTTTCTTTGGTTATGAAAAATATACCAATGGGTATAACTTATGCGTCATTTGCAGGACTGACTATTATAGCAACTGTTGTTGTTGGTATTATTAGATTTAATCAAGTACCTAATTTATATTCATTAATTGGATTAGCACTTATAATTATTGGGGTACTCATGGTAAACTTGCTAGGAAATAATTAAACATGATTAAAAAAAAGTATGCTCAATTTGTTTTTATTTTCTTAATGTCTTTTGGTATGAGTTTGATTATGAGTGGTGTTGTAGTTGCAGTTAACACAAGTCTGACAGATGGTTTTTTTAGTAGATGGTTTTATTCTTGGATGTTTGCTTTTCCAGTTGCTCTGTTAGCTGCTATTATAATAGCACCAATGATAAGATCTCTAATTGATAAAATTACTATAGAGTAATTATGAAGCCATTATTAGGATATTTATTTTTAGCAAATGGAATTATATTTGGAATAGCGTCAAATAGTTTTGCCAAGATTTCAGATGGTTTCTCAAAATTAACCCCATCTGTTCTATGTATATTATTTATGTGTATTACTATGTTTTCGATTGCAAAAGCAATGTCGGCTCTTCCAGTGGGATTTGCTTATTCGACTTATAGTGGATTAACCGTAACAGGCGTAGTTCTTTTTGCTGTTTTAAAATTTAATCAAATCCCAAACATCTATGGAATTATTGGAATAATTCTAATTATTGTTGGTGTAATAATGGTCAATTATTTAGGACAAATAGATTAAAAAATAATAATTATTTTCCAAAAATATCTGGTAACTGATGAGTTCCATCTTTGTTCAAGATCAGCTCAAATTCATCTTCAACATTTACGATATCTAAAGTTGAATACAAATGGGGGTACATATCTCCATTAGAAGCATTTTCCCATACTAAATGCTCTAAATTTAATGTGTGTACTTTTAACAAGATTAAATTTTCTTTCTTGTCATAATATTTTTTTAATGTTTCCTGAACTTGTTCTTCCTCAGAAAAATGAATGTATCCATCGTTAATATCTTTTGATGAGCCAGAAAATTTTCCATCTTTTTTGGCATTATTCCACTCTTCTTTATCTAAAATTTTAAAAATATACTTTAGATTCATTATTACAAAAAATTTTTAGGAAACAGGTTTTAATAATTTCAAAAATTTATTATGAATAGCTTTATTTGATGAAACTAAAATATTTCCACCTTTTATTGCATCTTTGTTATCCCATGTATTAAGGTAACCACCTGCAGCTTTTATGATAGGTATCAAAGGATGAATGTCCCAAATTTTATTTGAACATTGAATTACAATATCAAGTCTTCCTTCAGCTAAGTGTGAATAACTTAAGGCATCACTGCATGGAAACTGCATTAATTTTAAAATTTGAGGAATTTTTTTTTGTTTATTGAGAGACAACGATCCATGAAATGCAGCGGATACTTTTACATTTTTAAAAGCTACTTTTTTATTGACCTTAATTTTTCTTTTTTTTCCATTTTCTACTACATATGCAGCTTTATCAGTATAATTTAAATAATATTTTTTTAAAATTGGAAAATTTGCTAATCCTAAAATTGGATAGCCTTTGTAATTTAATGAAATAAGATTACTCCAAGTTGGATTTCCTATTACAAAAGACCTTGTTCCATCAATTGGATCAATTACCCATGTAAATTCACTTTTTGATTTTTTGTGTCCAAACTCCTCACCTATAACTTGGTGATTTGGAAATTTTTTTTTAATTTTAGATCTTATAAATTTTTCAAATGCTTTGTCGGATGTTGTTACAGGGTCGTATCCCTTTCCCTTAAGCTTGTTGGAAACTTTAAAAGTCCTATTTAATTTAGAATAATAAAAACTAGTAAGATCTTTAGCTAATTGGTTTAAGAACTTAGCAAATATTGGATATTTTTTTGTGTCAAAATTATTCACAAAGAGTTCATACTATTAAATTAATATCTATTAAAGTTAATTTTTAATTTTATTTATTTTAATCTTTAAACAAATTTTCAATTTGAGCTTCTGCATCTTTAATAGATTTATCATAATCCAAAGCCATTTGATCGGCACTAATTACATCTACTTTTTCTATCCCAAAGAAATTTAAAATAAATTTTAACCATGGTGTTAAAAAATCTTCAGAACTATTAAGTTTGGTACCACCAGAAGTAATGACCAAATAAGCATGTTTGTTTTTTAATAGTCCTTCCCTTCTTCCATTCGGTTTAAATTTAAATGTTTCTCCAATTCTAGCAGCTAAATCCGTCCAAGCCTTTAAGGTTGCTGGTGGGCCATAATTATAAATTGGAGCTGAAATAATAATTACATCGCTTTCTTTAAGCTCTTTTACTAATTGGTCTGACAACTCAAACATTTTTTTGTGATGTTCTGTTTGATCTTTCTCATCAATTTTCATCCCTGACTCTGTTAATCCACTTACAAAAAGCATCTCCTCATCTAAATCTCTGTAAAGCACTTCGTCACCAGGTTTTTTTATTTTATCCAACAATTTTTTAGCTAATGCTCTTGAAGTTGAACCTTTTTTTCTGGCACTTGAGTCTATTTGATAGATTTTCATTCTTCCTTTTTAGCCGAAATTTTGCATAAAAGGAAAAACTTTAATTATATAGAAGCCAATTGCTTGTAACTGATTGGTTAAAATTAAAATTCCTGTGACTAAGAGAGTTATTCCACCTATTTTTGAGATCAAATTTATATTTTTTCTAAAATTTTTAGAAAATAATAAAAATCTCTGAATTAAATATCCTGATAATACAAAAGGTATAGCAAGGCCTAATGAGTAGGATATCAATAATATTATCGCTCTAGATAATGTTTCCTCAATAGAGGCTAATGCCAAAATAGAACCTAAAATTGGACCAATACATGGAGTCCATCCAAAACCAAATGCAAGTCCAATTATATATGGAAATAAAATATTTCTAGATTCTTTTGCATCGAATCTTTTTTCAAAATTAAGATATGAAATATTTATGATCCCAAGTAATTGAAATGAAAATATAACAATTATTATACCTGCAAAAATTCTTAAAATTTCTGAGTTTTGCAAGAGTGCCTGACCAAGAAAAGAGGCTGATGCTCCCAAAAGTACAAATACAGTTGAAAATCCTAAACAAAATAAAACTAAAGGAAAAAAGTTAGTTTTTTTAGACTCTATTATTTCTTGAAGTGATTGACCTGAAATGTAGGAAACATAACCAGGGATGAGTGGTAAGACACATGGTGATAAAAAACTTATAAGACCTGCACCAAAAGCAATTAAATATTCAAACATCTATCCCGTATTTTTCATAGCAGCTGATATTCCAGCTATTGATGTTAAAAGAGCATCATTTAAATATTTTTTTTCAGACATTTTTTTATTTTTTTTAAGTTTAAATATAACAATTGGTTGAATAATATTTAGTACCTCAGAGTATATAGCTCTGACAGTTATTAAAGTTCTAAGTTGCTTACGTGTTATAATAGTTTCTTTTGTTGTAATTTTTTTATTTAAGTTTTTAATTGCATCAAATTGAAATCTTAGTTTTTTTCCAACTCTTTTTAATGCATTATCTCCTAAATATTCCTCGTAAATTTTTGAAATTTCTGGATCAGCTTTAGTAATTACCATATCAAGAATATCTAACATTGAATTGAAAAAAGGCCAATTTTTTTCCATATCAAATAATGTTTTTCTAAATTTTTTTATATACCCGTATCTTAAAGCCTCTGCACTACCGAGCCAAGCTGGCAACATCAACCTTATTTGTGTCCACGCAAAAACCCAAGGTATAGCTCTTAAACTCTTTATATTATCAATATTTTTCCTTTTTGATGGTCTCGATCCAATAGATAGTTTTCCTAGAGCTGCACTTGGGGTAACAGTTTTAAAATATTTAATAAATTCTGAGCTTTGATTAATATTTTTTCTATACGAACTTTTAGAAATATCAGACATTTTTTCAATTAATTCTCTCCAGTTTTGCTTAGGTGAAGGTGGTGGATTAAGTGTTGCCTCAGTTACAGCACCTATGTAACTGCATAAATTATATTCGGCAATAGGTTCGTAACCATATTTTTGCTGAATAACTTCTCCCTGATCAGTAATCCTTATTTTTCCATTTACTGAATTGGGTGGTTGAGATCTTAAAGTAGCTTGAATTGGACCTCCGCCTCTTCCAGGTGAACCTCCTCTTCCATGAAAAAAAGTTACGTCTACGTTGAATTTTTTCCCTAATTTAACAATTTGTTCTTGAGCTTTATATTGATGCCAGCTAGCACAAATTTTTCCAGCATCTTTGCTTGAGTCAGAATATCCAATCATTACCTCTTGTTTATTATTTATTAATTTTCTATACCATTTTTTCGAAAATAAATTCTCCATCACAGGTTTTGCATTAATCAAATCATCCAATGTTTCAAATAATGGAACAACTCTCAATTTATCTTTTATTTTTGCTTCTTTTTGTAAAAATGAAACTGACAAAATATCTGATACTGATGTTGTCATTGAAATTACATAAGCACCTAAACACTCAGAGGGTTCATCGGCAAGTATTTTTAAGGTTGACCAAACTTCATTGTTTTCTTTATTAGAAAACTTAAATTTATTAATAATGTTTTTATTTGATGTTAATTTAGATTTTAAAAAATTAATTTTTTCATCTTCAGTGAATTTAAAATAATTTTTATTATATTTCTTTTTAACAAATTCAGCAATTAATTGTGTGTGTCGAGAAGACTCTTGCCTAATATCTATTCTTGCAAGATTTATACCAAAACATTTTGCTCTTCTCATAAGGTCTAATAAATCTCCACTTGCAACATTTTCATTTTGATTTTGCTCTAATGACTCTCTTACAACTCTCAAAGGCTTCAAAATTTCTTCAGTTGAAGTTAATAGAATTTTTTTATCTATAGCAGTTTTATTTATAAAATATTGTTCTATAGACCTATGGGTTAATCTCAGTTTGTCTCTTAAGGGTCTTAAAAAAACTCGATACGGCTCAAAAGTTTTTCCAACTTTAGAGCTTATTTTTTTTGAACATTTTTTCATAGAATAAGATCTAATAATTTTTGTCAGAGACTTCTCATATAGTTTTGCTGCTTCCCATCTTGATAATAAAATTACTTTTTTAGTAACTTCTGAAGTCACATTAGGATTTCCGTCTCTATCTCCACCCATCCACGAACCGAATTGGATTGGATTAAAATTCTTTGGCAATCCTCTATTCATATTTTTCAAAAAAATAGAGTTTAATCTTCTATAAACTTTTGGAACAGTATCCCACAAACTATCTTCTATGATAGCTAAACCCCATCTTGCTTCATCAAATGGGGTAGGTTTTGATCTTTTAAGATCGTCTGTATTCCAAATAATTGTAAACTCATCAAATAGTTGTTTGTTTAATTGTGTTAATTTAGATGAATTAGATTTATATAGATCTCTTTGCTCTAAAATTTCAATTATCTTGTGATATTTTTGTATTAACGTTCTTCTTTTTACCTCTGTTGGATGTGCGGTTAAAACTATCCCTATATCCAAATTTTTAGCAAGATTGTAAATTTTGTTATTGGATATTTTTTTATTTTTAAAAAGTTTTTCAAATATTTCTTCTATGAAAATATTGTATTTTAGATTTTTCCTTTTGGTTTCATATTCATCTAAATTTCTCGCAGTATCAATTGACTCAGCTAGATTTATAAAATTGATGAAATGAGTAAATGCTCTAGTAAGTCTAAGTGTATCTCGTGAATTGCTTTTTCTTACTGTTTTAACCAGTTTTTTAAAAGAATTTTTATTTTTAAGATTTATTTTATTGGCTTTTGAGAGTTTCCTTACCTTTTCGACTAAATTGAAAAACTTTATACCTTCTTGCTCCTTAATTACTTCGCCAAGAATATTTCCAAGATAACTGATATCTTCTCTAAGTAACTTTGTCGGTATTCTCTCATAATAAAGATCTCTTTTTTTCATTAAATAAAACAAATTTTTTTTGTAAAATTCCTTTAGAGTTAGTTTTTACACTAAATAAAGCTCCAGAGTATCTATATTTTCGCAATTCTGCAGTGTTCATACCCTTTGTCGCTGAAGTTACAAAAAGTTCATTATTTTTTGGACCACCAAATGTACAATTTGTAATATTTTTTGCAGGAAATTGAATTCTATGGATTAACTTTGCCTTATTATTAAATACTGAAATACATGCTCCATGATAATGAGCTACCCATAGATTTTTTTTATTATCTAAAGTCATTCCATCTGGAACTCCTTCTTTACCAGAAAAGGTTTTAAAAATTTTTTTGTGTATAATTTTATTATTTTTATTAATTTTAATTTTATAAATTTTTTTTTTAGAACTATCGGTATGGTAAAAATTAAACTGATCAATGAAAGCTGGTCCATTTGTTATTCTATAATTTTTATCAACTTTAGTTAGTAATAAATTTTTATCTAATTTATAGAGTGATCCTTTTTCAATTTTTCTTTCTAAGTTATCCATAGTGCCAAACCATAGATTTCCATCTGGATCAGTTTTACCATCATTGGTTCTATTTAACTTAATATTTGGTTCGATTAATATTGATTTAATAATTTTTTTAGATTTGAGATTTTGAATTCTAATTTCTCCTTGTAATCCCAATATAAATATATTTTTTTTAATATAAGATAAAAAACCAATCTCTTTATTTACTTGAATCTGTTTTTTTTTATTATTTTTAATATTTAAAATACAGATTTTCTTTTTTTTTATATCAACAAAATAGATTGAATTATGCTCTTTAACCCACAATGTTCCTTCACCTAATTTGCATTTACTATTCCAAATAACTTTTGGCTCTGAAGTTTTGATTTTATTCATTAACTTCAAATTCATTTATAAAGTCTTTATTAGGATTAATACCTATACCAATATTATCACTAACAGATGCAAATCCATTGTTTTCTTTCACCTGCTTTAAAATCGAAAAATCCTTATCTGGAAGATCTGTAATAAAAATATTTTTTTCAGTAGTATCAAATTCTAACATAGATTTTGAAGGAAATAATCCACCTGGCATATCTGGTTGGGCTGTTAGCAAGTGTAAATTAACAGCTATGCTTATAGCTGACCCCCAAACATGATTTATAACTGGAATAAAATTTGCTTGAGCTAATGCTGAAACTTTCAAATACTCAGTAATTCCTCCCAAACCACAAACTTCTGGCTGAGCAATATCTATACAATTGTTTGAGATTAATTTATTCCAACCATATTTCGTAAATTCAGCCTCACCACCTGCAATACTTGTAGAAATTTTGCTTCTTAATTGTTGATACCCTTCATAATCTTCTGGTGCAACTGGCTCCTCAAACCAAAATATATCCAATTCATCTAAGCCTTTTCCCACATATATGGCGTCTTTTAGATTGTATGCATGATTGGCATCTACCATCAACTTAAAGTCTTTTCCTATGCTTTCTCTAACAGCTTGGACTAATTTAAGATCATCCTTTGTACCTAAACCTATTTTCATTTTCATAGCTTTAAAATTTTTAGACTTAATTTCTTTCGCCTCCTCTTTAAATAGACTTATTAGTTCAGTAGTAGATTTTTTTTGTAACATCATCCCATATCCATAAACTGGAATATGTTCGTTACATTTTCCCCCTAGAAGTTGATAAAGAGGTGCTTTAGTTTTTTTTCCAAGAATATCCCACAAAGCAATATCAACACCTGATAAAGCTTGTATAGGCATTCCTTTTTGTCCACTATCTCTTAAAAGATTATATACTTTCTGCCAAATGTGCTCTTTATTTAAAGGATCTTCTCCAATTATTAGAGGCTGAATAACTTTTTCAACAATATATTTATTTGCAAGAGCAATATTACCTGGTCCAAAACATTCTCCCCATCCAGTTATACCTTCATCAGTCTCAACCTCTACAAGATGGGCAGTTCGGTGTTTATAATATTGTTGAGAATAACCTAGTTCTTTATCTAACTCATATCTAAGTACATGACTTTTAATAGAAGTTATCTTCACAATAATTTATAAAGCAATTACTTTAGAGTTCTGTTCACCTAGGTTTTCAACTGATAATTTCATTGTGTCACCAGCTTTTAAAAATTGCTGAGGTTTCATACCCATTCCAACTCCAGGAGGAGTTCCTGTAGTAATGATGTCACCAGGTTGTAAAGACATATACTTACTTAAGTAGGAGACAATAAAATTAACATTAAATATCATTGTATTTGTATTTCCTCTTTGCATTTTATTTCCATTAACATCTAAACTCATTTTTAAATTATTAATATCTGAAATTTCATCTTTAGTTACCATATAAGGTCCAATTGGCCCGTAAGTATCATGAGACTTTCCTTTAACCCACTGACCCATTTTTTCTATTTGCCATTCTCGTTCACTGATATCGTTTACTAGACAATATCCTAAAATGTGATCTTGAGATTGATCTTCAGATATATGTTTAGTTTCCTTTCCAATAATAATTCCTAATTCAACTTCCCAATCAAGTTTTTTGGATCCTGAGACAATTTCAATATCATCGTTAGGACCATTAATACAGCTTGTAGCTTTCATAAACACTATTGGTTCAGATGGAGCTTCTGCACCAGTTTCTGCAGCATGGTCAGAAAAATTTAATCCAATCGCAACAAATTTACCTGGCTTTGTTATACATGAGCCAATCCTCTCACCGCTTGATATTTCAGGAAGTGTTGAGAGATCTGCACTTTGTAATTTTGAAATAGTTTCAAAATTTAAATAATGAGGATTTAAATCTTCGACATGTGAACTGATATCTCTAATTTTACCCTCTTTGTCTAAAGCTGCAGGTTTTTCTTTTCCTTTTTGTCCAACTCTTAATAATTTCATAATTCTCCTTTTTGTTATTTAATTATATTGAAATCCCACCATCAACAGAAATTGTTGTACCAGTTGTAAATGTTGCATCATCACTAGCTAAATAAACCGCCACAGCTGCTATTTCTTCAGCAGTGCCTAGTCTTCCCATTGGTTGTCTTGCTATAAAATCTTTTTTAGCCTGAACAGGGTCAGGACTTTGGTTTACCCTATCTTGCCAAGAAGGTGAGAAAACTGTTCCTGGCGCAATCGAATTACATCTTATGTTTTGTTTAACAAAATCGGCTGCAATTGATTTAGTTAATCCAATCACGGCTCCTTTTGTTGTTCCATATACAAATCTATTTGGGAAACCTTTTAAACTAGAAGCACAAGATGAAACATTGATAATGCTTCCACCATTTTGTTTTACCATTAGTGGTAATATTGCTTTACACATAAAATACATAGATTTTACATTTACATTACTCGAGAAATCCCAATCTTTTTCCTCACAATCAAGAATAGTTCCATGATGAACAAATCCAACTGCATTAAATAAAACATCTACTTTATCTAAAGATTTAGTAAAATTTAAAATTGCATTATTATCAGTTGAGTCCAAAGTTTTCACCTCAATACTAGGAAATTCTTTATTTAAATCAGCTAAGGTTTTATCATTTAAATCTGTTGCAGTAACATGTGCTCCTTCATTATGAAATGCAATGGCTGTTGCTTTACCAATCCCTTGTCCTGCAGCAGTAACTACAATTTTCTTACCTTCTAATCTTTTACTCATTTCTTATTCATCCTTTCAATTTCCATATAAAGTGAACTATGGTCTTTATTTCCATGACCATTTTCAACTAAAGTTTTATACATTTCTTTAACTAAATTTGAAATAGGTAAATGAGTATTAAAATTATTTGCACAATCTAAAATATTATTCATATCTTTTAAATGAGTAGAAGTTTTTCCTTTTGGACTAAAATCCTTATCAATCATTCTTTTTCCATGAGTTTGTAAAATTTTACTATCCGCCCAACCACCAGATAAAGCACTAATCATTTTGACAGGATCTGCTCCTGCTTTCTCACATAACGTTACGGCTTCCGCTACTGCACCAATTGTTAGGCCTACAATTATTTGGTTTGCAAGTTTTGATACTTGGCCACTACCTACTGGACCCACCAATGTTGGATTTCCCATTGTCTTTAAAATTTCACTCGCTTTATTGAAAACATCTTGATCACCCCCTACCATAATTGCTAATGATGCCTCCTCTGCACCAATGGTTCCACCCGATACGGGTGCATCAAGATAATTTATATTTTTTGATTTTACATTATTTCCATGATTAATTGCTGTTGATGGTTTTACTGAGCTCATATCAATTACTGTAGCTTCTGATTTTAAACTTCCTAAAAAGTCAGAGCTACCCATAATCTCATCAACGGCGGTATCGTCTGTTAGCATCGTAATGACTACATCACTGTCACTTACAGCCTCTTTAATTGAACTTGATATCTCTGCACCCTGATCTTTTAAAGGAGCAGCTTTATTTTGAGATCTGTTAAAAGCTTTTAAATTATATCCTGCTTTTAATATATTTTTAGCCATTGGTAGGCCCATAAGACCTGTCCCAATAAAACCAATTTTCATCATTATTTTGGTTTAAATTCGTGGAAATTTTGTGTCATTGCCTCAGGGAAAAACATTACACATGCAAGTACAATCAATTGAATTACTATAAATGGAGCAAAACCTCTAAATATATCTGTTAAAGATATATGTGGTGGTGCTACAGACTTTAAGTAGAAAGCTGCGGGTCCAAATGGAGGACTTAAGAATGAAACTTGCATATTCACACAAAATAAAATTCCAAACCAAATTGGATCAAATCCAAGTGCAATAACAATCGGTAAAAATACTGGCATCGCTAATAACACAATCCCAACCCAATCCATAAATGCTCCCATTATCAAAAACATTATTTGCATCATAAAAATTAGATACATTGGTTTTAAATCATAAGCTAAGATAGTTTCTGCAACATATTTTGGACCTCCAGCAAGAGAATAGGCGCCTGCTAAAACTGTTGCTCCAAAGGTAATAGTTAAAATAGTTCCTGATGCTTTAAATGTTCTAGTTAATGCATCTTTAAATAAAAACCATGTTAATTCTTTTCTAGCAAAAATTATGATTAATGTAGCAACAACACCCATTCCAGCTGCTTCTGTGATACCAGTTATACCTGAATAAATTGAACCTAAAACAATTATCACTATTCCTATTGGTGGTAACAGACCTGGAAGATATGACATTTTTTCTTTTAAAGTTAAAGGCGCTTCATCACTTAATGGTGCAAGATGTGGTTGTAATCTTGTTCTAATTAAAATGTAAGTAATGATTAAACCTGAAATCATTAAACCTGGAACAATTGCTTCTTGGAACAACATTGTTATAGATGTTTCTGTGGTTAAACCATAAATGATTAAAACAATAGAGGGTGGGATCATTGTTCCTAATGAACCCGAAGCACAAATAATTCCAATGGACATATCTTGATCATATTTTAATCTCAACATTTGAGGTAGTGCAATCAATCCTAATAAAACTATTTCTCCTCCAATAATTCCACTCATTGCAGCCATGATTGTTGCCATGATTGCAGTAACAACACCTACCCCACCTCTTGTTTTTCTTAACCACGCATTTAAAGCATCATATAAATCTCTTGCTATGTTTGAGCGTTCAAGTAAGGAGGCCATAAATATAAATAAAGGTACTGATAAAAACGAATAAGTAACGACTAGAGAATAATATCTTGAAAGTAAAATACCTAGTGCATGCTCACCAATATAGAGAAATACTAATACCGCACCCATGAAACCTGAGGCAAAACCCATTGGAACACCAATAGATATAAGAATTAATAAACCAACTATAAGTATTAATGAGAGTGATCCTATTTCCATTTTATTTCAACTCTTTAGACGGGTCGTATTGTTTTTCTTTAGGATTTCTCCAATCAATAATTAAATTATTTACAGATTGAACGGCAATAAGAAATACACATATAAGTGTTAAAGGCTTCATGGTAGCAGGAATAGGTGGATCCCAATATGTTGCAAATCTCTCCCAATTTACAAATGATCTAACTGCATCTTCCATACCTCCATAGATTACAGCAGCTGCAAAAAGTACAATAACTAGTGTGCTAATTAAGTCAAAAATTCTCTGGGTTGGTCTACTCACCCAATCATATAATAATACTATTCTAATATGGCTTCTTAACCTTGTTGCATATATACCGCCAACTAAATAACAAACACCAGCTAACCATAAACATAGTTCATTAGCCCACAAGGTTGGTTTAAAAACTACGTACCTCATAAAAATTTCGTACATCATGACAAGTACGATTATGGGTATCAAATACTTAATTGTATGACTTAAAAATAAGGAAATTCTATCAATCCAATTTATTGGAAAATCATCTTTGCTTGCAACTTTTTGATTTTGTTCTTCTAATTGTTTGTCAAGCATAAGCCAAAATTTTAAATTAAAAAGAAGGGCCTTTTCAGGCCCTTCAAGATTTTAATGTGCAACTAATTATAGGATACCGTTAGCTTTCATATAAGCTGTGTGTATATCTATAAGAGCATTTGCTTCAGGAGATTTTTTTCTCCACTCTTCCCAAGCACCAAGTGCAGCTTGTCTAAACTTAGCTCTATCCTCTTTAGACCAGTCATGAAGAGTAACACCCATTTCTTTCAAAGCTTTTACAGCTTCGGCATTTTTTCTCTCAACCAAACTTGTGATAGTTCTTCCACAAATTTCAATAGCAGCTTTCATTGCACCTTTTTCATGCGGTTTTAACTTGTTCCATACTTTAGTATTACAAGCTAAGTGGTCAGCTGGCATTGAGTGAAAACCAGGATATGTAGCATATTTATTTTGCTCATAGTGTCCACCTGCATAGTTAGTTGCTAAAGATGAATAGTCAGCACCATCGATTAGACCAGTTTGTAAAGCAGTTGGAACTTCACCAAAGTCCATTACGATTGGTTTAGCACCTAATGCTGTAAAGATCATACTTTCCATTCCTGGAGGTGATCTAAATTTAAAGTCTTTGATAGATGCAACATCTGGAATTGGCTTACTAGAAATTAAAGACTCATGTCCTGGTATCCACCAACCAATTAAAGTCATTCCATATTTATTATAAAGTGCATCCACAGCTTCTTGAGCTCCAGGGAACTTTAAGAAGTCATATTGTTGATACGGGTTATCATATCCACCCATTACATCACCTGCGAATTGAAACGCTGCATTTTTACCAGTTTGGTAACCAGCACCAGTCATATCACAGTCGATAATTCCTGTTTGAGCAGAGTTAAATACTTCAGCAGATTTTCCTGTTACAGAAGATGAGTAGAACATTTCTACTTTTAAGCTTCCACCAGAAAACATTTCTACATTTTTAGCAAATTGAGCAGCAACTTCACCATTTGGTGAACTAGCTGTAAAGTGTGTTTCAATCTTTAAAGTCTTTGCATTTGCAGAGCCAAATAAAGCAACTGAAACAATAGCTACAGCAGCTATAGTTTTTGATATTAATTTAAACATTATCTTCCTCTCGTTTATGTTTATTTAATAAATTAAAACACAAATGAAATTAGTTTTCAACAATTGGTGGCTAAGATTATATATAGAAATTATATATAAATTATAAACTTACAACTTTTAGTTGAGTTAAATTACTTCAGAAATTAAGGGTTTATTGTTAAAGAAACAATAAATGTTTTCTACAGCCATCATGCTCATTGCTAACCTCGTTTCATGAGTCGCACTTCCAATATGAGGTAAGACAAAACAATTATCTAATTTTGTATATCTTTTATCTAAATTTGGCTCATTATTAAAAACATCAAGACCAGCTGCATAAATTTTTTTATTTTCTAATGCATCTATTAAAGCATCATCATCAATAGTTGATCCTCTTGAAGTGTTAATAACAACAGCATGCTTGTTTAACAAACTAATGGTTGAAGCGTTTAGAATATGTTTTGTCTCTGGTGTAGCTGGTGTATGTATGCTTACAAAGTCACACTCAGGCAACATAGAATTTAAATCTGAATAATATTTAGCCCCATCCTCTAAGTCCTCTGACAGTTTGTTTCTGTTATAATAAATAATTTTCATTCCAAATGCTTTAGCACTTTTTGCAGCGATACGACCTATTCTTCCCATCCCAATAATTCCTAGAGTTTTACCTGTCACAGAGTTACCTATCATGAATTTGGTAAGGTCTGGTTTTTGATTTTTCCAATTATCTGTTCTGACTAAATTGTAAGCTTCTCCAACTCTTCTAGATGCTGCTAATATCAAAAGAATAGTCGTTTCTGCAACTGCCTCATTAAGAACATTTGGAGTGTTTGTTACTTTAATTTTTTTTTGTTCTGCAGATTTAATAGAAATATTATCATAGCCAACACCAACTTGAGCTATAATTTTTAATTTTCCATTTAAATTATTAAAAAAGTTATCGCCAATTTTATCAAAACCTGTTGAAATCATTCCATCATATTCGTTTATAATTTTTATTAATTCACTTTCTGGAATAGGCTGATCTTTAAGATTAAGCGTTACATCAAATTCTTTTTTAAGTTTTTCCTCTGCTAAATCAGAAATTTTTCTAGAAACTAATATTTTTGGCATATATTAGTGAGAGTCTCTTGGTAGACCTTTAGTATGCGATACGTCTAAGTATTTACCTCGAGAATTAATACATGCTCCATCTTCAAGCTGTCCCACTGTGTTTCTGAAAATCTCTTGCCAAGGAGTTTGGTTATTTGCCTTAAATAACTTTTTATTTTTTCTCCTTTTTTTAAATTCTGATTTAGAAATTAATAAATCGACCCTTCTTTTATTTAAGTCTATTGTCATTTTATCACCAGTTTTTACAATTCCAAGATCTCCACCTACTGCTGACTCTGGAGAAACATGAAGTATTGATGGGCTTTCTGAAGTACCGCTCTGTCTACCGTCTCCTAGTGTTGGTAAATGACTTATACCTTTTTTTAACAATCTGTCAGGTGGTTGCATATTAACAACCTCAGCAGACCCAGGATAACCTACTGGCCCGCAGCCTCTTACAATTAATATTGAATTTTCATCAATTTTTAATTTCTTACTATTTAATCTTTTATGGTAGTCCTCTGGTCCTTCAAAAACTACAGCTTTTCCATTAAATACATTTGGGTGTTTAGGATTAGATAAGTATCTTTCTTTAAATTCTTTACTTATTACTGAGGTTTTCATAATTGCTGAGGAAAAAAAATTGCTTTTCATTACTAAAAAGCCAGCTTTTTCTGCTAATGAATTTTTGAATGATTTAATCACATTATTATCTACATCAATTTTTTTTCTTAAATTCTCTTTAACTGTCTTTCCTGTAACAGTTTTTATATTTGTGTGAAGTTTTTTATTTTTAATTAATTCTTTCATCACTGCAGGAATTGCTCCAGCTCTATGAAAGCTTTCCATTAAATATTCTCCTGCTGGCTGGCAATTGACTAATAAAGGAATATTGTGTCCCAATTTTTGCCAATCAGAAAGATCAAATTTAATACCCATATGTTTTGCAATCGCACTTAAATGTGTTGTGCAGTTACTAGATCCACCTATAGCGCTTGCAACTACGACAGCATTTTCAAATGCTTTACGTGTCATAATTTTTGAAGGAGTTAAATTTTCATGAACCATTCCTACAATTCGTTTTCCAGTTTCGTAAGAGATTTGTTCTCTTTCTCTATAAGGTGCAGGTGTAACTGCTCCACCAGGTAAAGACATTCCTAATGCCTCAGCTACTGAATTCATAGAGGATGCTGTTCCCATTGTATTACAATGCCCAGCACTTGGTGAGGATGATGAAACCATATCCATAAACTCTTCATACTTTATTTCTCCTTTGGCCAATAATTTTCTAGCTTCCCAGACTACCATTCCTGAGCCAGCTAATTTTCCTTTATAAACTCCATCTAACATTGGGCCACCAGATAAAACTATTGCAGGAATATTTACAGTTGCTGCAGCCATTAACGCAGCAGGAGTAGTTTTATCACATCCAGTTGTTAATATTACTCCATCAATTGGATAACCATACAAAACTTCTACTAAAGATAAATATGATAGATTTCTGTCTAGCATAGCTGTTGGTCTTTTGCCTGTTTCTTGAATTGGATGTGTTGGAAATTCCATAGGAATACCGCCTGCTCTTCTTACTCCATCCTTAATTCTTTTGCTTAAAGATAAAAAATGTCGATTACAGGGAGAAAGATCACTGCCGGATTGAGCTATGCCAATTATAGGATTTCCAGATTGTAATTCTTTTCTAGTAAGTCCATAATTTAAATAACGCTCTAGATAAAGAGCAGTCATGTCTGGATTTTTTGGATTATTAAACCAATGATGACTTCTGAAACTCTTTTTCCTTTTTTTTGGCATAATATTTATAATGGTCTGTTTAAAATAATAGTTATATAATAATTTAATGAATAATCTAATAGTTTTAAATCAGAATGACAATGTTGGCGTAAGTCAATTTATCATTCCTGAAAAAACTAAAATTGAAGGTCACGAGATTAGTACTGTTGATCCAATACCCTTTGGTCATAAAGTTTGTTTAAAAACTATTAAAAAAGGTGATCCTATAATAAAATATGATCAAATTATCGGTTTTGCATTAGACGATATTAAACCAGGTCAACATGTGCATTCGCATAATTTAGAATTTAGAGAATTCAAAAGAGATTTTAAAGTTACAGATAAAAAGCATATTGTAGACGAAAAAGCTGATACATTCTTCAATGGGATTTTAAGAGATAATGGCCAAGTAGCAACCAGAAATTATATTGGAATAGTAAGCACTGTTAATTGCTCTGCCACTGTAACAAAGATGATTGTCGAAAAAATTAAATACTCTAATATTTTAAAAGATTATCCAAATATTGATGGGATAGTACCAATTACTCACTCTACAGGATGTGGAATGAATACTGAAAGTGAAGGAATGCAAATGTTCCAAAGAACTATTGATGGATTTAAAAATCATCCAAATTTTTCACATGTATTTGTTATAGGTTTAGGTTGTGAATGTGCACAAGTTAGTTTGTTTGACGAGTCTTTAAAAAAACATAACAGAATTCATTTTCTTACTATTCAGGATGAAGGTGGAACAAAAAAAATTGTAGATAAAGTTCTATCACAAATCAAAAATCTATTAACAGAAGCAAATAATGTTGAGCGCTCTTCTCAATCTGTTGGCCATTTAACACTTGCTTTACAGTGTGGAGGTTCCGATGGGTATTCAGGTATAACTGCTAATCCAGCATTAGGAATTGCTGCAGATCTTTTGGTAAAAAAAGGAGGAAGTTCAATTTTATCTGAAACTCCGGAAATTTATGGTGCAGAACATTTATTAATTAATAGAGCTAATTCACAAGAAACTGCAGACAAACTAATTAAAAGACTAGAATGGTGGAAGCATTATACCTCAATCAATAATAGCTCCATGGATAACAATCCAGCACCAGGGAATAAGAGAGGTGGCCTTACAACAATATTAGAAAAATCATTAGGAGCAGTTGCTAAAGGTGGAAATTCTATACTTCAAGATGTTTTGCAATATGCTGAACCATTAAAAAATAAAGGATTTAATTTTATGGACTCACCTGGTTATGATCCGGTATCTGTAACAGGACAAGTTGCATCTGGAGCAAATGTAATTTGTTTTACTACAGGTCGGGGGTCTTGTTTTGGATGTAAACCTGTTCCAAGCCTAAAGCTTTCAACTAATTCTGCTATGTATGAAAAAATGTCAGAGGATATGGATATAAATTGTGGAACAATCGCTGAAGGTAAAGAAAAAGTTGAAGAAGTAGGTCAAAAAATATTCGAATTAGTAGTAAATACAGCATCAGGAAATAAATCAAAAAGTGAGATCAATGGCTACGGTGACGAGGAGTTTAATCCTTGGCAAGTAGGCGTTGTAATGTAATTAAAAATCTCACAGTGCCAAAACAAACTTCATTAATTAATGTAATCTTATTAGCTGCTGGGGGGTTTTTTATGTTTGTTTGCATGGACTCTACTGCAAAATATCTTGGAACTGTAATGCCAGTAACACAAGCAATATGGGGAAGATTTTTTTTTCACATGGTTTCTCTAATAATATTTTTTTTAATATTTAAGCCAAAAATTAATTTAAAAAAAAATTTTAAAGTGCAAATAATTAGATCAACTTTAATGGTCACTGCTACATCATTTATGTTTTATTCTTTACAAAAATTTGATTTGGTTGATATTTATGTTGTCTTCTTTACCGCACCACTAATAGTCTCTTTGCTATCAGCGTATTTTTTAAAAGATATTTTAACTCCTAAAGGAATAGCATTAATGCTACTGAGTTTTGGCTCAATTATTTATTCTGTGGGGCCTAGTATGAAAATACTAAGTCTAGATTTAATATTTCCTATTATTCCTCCTATATGCTGGGCTCTCTATCAGTTTTTTACAAAAGTTGTATCAGGCGATAATGATCCATTTGCTGCAATTTTTTATACCTCAATATTAGGAGCAATAATATTTAGTATTTTTATTTTCTTTAATTGGGTTCCTTTGGAAAAAAATATTTACTGGCTTTATTTAACTCTTCTTGGTTTTGCTGGGTTTGTTAGTCATTCTTTAATTGTTTATGCAATTCAGCTTTCAAATTTATCGTTTGTGACTAACTTTCAATATTCTCAATTAGTCTGGTCAACAATTATAAACTTCATAATTTTTGGTGTACCATTTGATTATAATAAAATTATAGGTGTTATAGGAATTATAATTTTTGGTATAATGTTTATTAGAACGGAGGGGAAAAAAACTTAAATAAAGTAGATTATGAAAAATGTTGGATTTATCGGTGTTGGATATATGGGCTATGGAATAGCAAAAAATATTTTAAAAAATAAAAATAAACTTTTTGTAATAGCTAACAAAAATAGAAAACCCATTGAAAAGATAGTTAAAGAAGGAGCTGAAGAAGTTAATTCTTTTGAGGATTTTGCTGATAAAAATTTAGATGCTCTATTTATGTGTGTTACCAACACTCCAATTGCAAAATCAATTTCAGAAAAAATATCTAAAATATTAAGTGATAAAACAATAATTATTGATATTACCACTCACAACAAATCAGGTTCTATTGAAACTGATACTATTTATAAAAAAAATAATGTTAGCTATGTGGAATGTCCTGTTATGGGTGGTCCTGTGCAGGCAGAAGAAGGTGTTTTAGGTGGAATTGTTGGTGCCTCTAAGGAAAATTTTAAAAAGGCTGAACCTTATTTAAAATATTTTTGTAAAGAATACTTTTATTTCGGCGAAGTAGGAATGGGAGCTAAATCAAAACTTTTAAATAATTTTTTAACTTTAGGTAATGGCGCTTTAGTAAATCATTTAGCTATAGGTGCTAAAGAATTAGGTTTAGATTTAAAAAAAGTATTTGATGTAGCAAAGCTTGGATCTGGAAATTCTGCAGCATTAAACCGAGTATTTGACAATTTATTAAAAGGTGATTTTACAGGATTCAAATTTACAGCTAGTAATTCGGTAAAAGATTTAACTTATATACAAGATCTCTTAAAAGATTTTCCTGAAGCTGAGAAAGTTGCTGAGGTAAATAAAAATTATTTCCAAAAAGCGGTAGATCAAGGATATGGAGAAAATTTTATTAGTGAATTGATAAATAAAAAATAATTTAAAGACTGATTTGAGATACCGGGAATCTACTAAAGCATTAGGTTGTATTCAAGAAATATATTTTATTAAAACCAAAATAAATTAATTGAAATTTGTTTAATTATAATTAACTTTTTTTTGAGGAGGTTATTATGTTAAAACTATCACCACCTGACACTTAGCTGAATAGCTTTATATTTCAAAAACAAACAAAAAATAAAATCCTTTTGGATTTAAATGCCAAAGAGGCAATATAAGGGAGCTCTTTAGGTAATTTCTTAAAGAGCGAACCCTTAAAACTTAATTAACAGATTTTAAAATTTCTAGTGGAAGTGGTGCTTCTGGATACTTTTTTTGACATAATTTTTCATATGTTTCACAAAAACCCATAATTATCTTTAATACAGAATCTTGTTTTGAATTTTCTTTATTTATTAATTTAGAAATTAAATTATTACGCATTTCCTCTAATTCTTTAATTTGTTCTCCTGTAAAAAATTCACCAGTTTCTATTTCCCAATAAGTATTATCCAATTCCTCATCGCTTAATTTGTTTAATTTATTTTGTAGTTCAATTATTGTTGGATCATCAGTTTGTGTATTTCTCATCGGTGAGTTCTTTAACTTTCCAAGACATTTATCTCTTAATCCTTCAATAAAATGATCATAGGGTCTCCCCTCTGCTAAATCTTTAAAATGATTACTATTAAAATATCTACTTATAGCTAGTTCTGTTGAAACTTTTTCTTTGCCTTTAATTACAGCTATTTGTACATAGATTTCCTGACTGATATATTCATCAAGATGATCTATTACTTTATGTGGAATCACTGCTTAAAAAATTAATGAGGCATTCGATATTTGCTATGACATGCCTTACAACTACTCCACATAAATTCTTGAAGAGTAGCTCGAATATCATCACTATCTTCGATCACTGAAGTCAGTTTTATCATATTATCTGATGATTTTTGCATCAAAGCATTAAAAGCGTCTTTCTCTTCCCAAATAATTGGTAAAGACTCTGTCTTAAATCCCTCTTTGGTGTTTTCAGGAAATAATCCTAGCAATGTTTTATAATTTTCACTCATTTCAATCATCAATTCTTTTGCTCTGTCAAAATCTCCCTTTGAAGATAAAGCTTGGACACGCTTTGCTGTACTGTAATTTTTGCTAAAAAGGGCTTTTCTTCCTTTAATGATTTCTTCTACAGACTGATCAGCAATACTTTTGGTTCCAACTACTGTGAAAAAAAGAGACAACAAAACTATACCAAAGCATCTAGTTATATGTTTTACTAAAGCATGCATGTTAAAAATACCTTAACAGAGTATGGTATAATTTCAAAGCTGTTACATTGGGTGAGTGCAATATTGCTCCTAATTCAAATTCCTCTTGGTTTTTATTTAGTTGATCTTGATTTTGGGGAAGAAAGATTAAGTATAGAAAATATTCACATTATAATAGGTTTAACCATATTTTACTTAGTTATTGTAAGATTACTAAATAAAATTTTTAACCCTACTCCAAAATTAGACCCAAGTATTTTTAAAGGTCAAAGGTTTATAGCCAAACTTAATCATATTCTTTTATATGTGGCAATTTTATCGATAACCATTTCGGGTATTTTAAAAAAATTATTTAATGGTGAAACATTGGTGATATTTTTCAAAGAGATTGAAATTCAAGATAACTTTGAATTAGCTGATCAATTTTATAACATTCATATATTCTCAAATTATACAATTATAGCTTTAATTTCCCTTCACATTTCTGCTGTCATAATTCATAAGCTATTTTTTGGTGAAAATTTATTAAAAAAAATTCTCTAAAATATTTAGTGACAGTTAATTCCAAACTTTTTTAATCTCCAGTAATTATACGGCCATGGAGTTAAAAAACCTACTATCAGCATAATAGGTACAACCCACCAGGTTAGAATTGCACCACCAGTTAGAATATAATCTGTTGAATTCATCATAATTTCCATACTTAGCATAGAAATTAAACTCATGCCTGATGCTGTCTTTACTGCTCCATTAAATGAGAAACCTTGTCGTATTAAAATTATAGTCTCTAATATTATGCTTGTAATTAATCCATTTATAATAGCTAAAATCATTATGCCTAACAGTGGAAAAGGTATTTTAGTTAATTGAAAAAATAATATAGTTCCAAAATCACCAATAGCACAACCTAACAAACACCAACCAGTATTTTTTGCACTTCTTTTCCACGTGTGTTTACATGTCCAATGAAATGTGGAGCTAATCATAATTATTTGATAATAATAAAAAATGATTTTTAAACAACTGTTTGACACAAAATCTTCAACATATACTTATCTAATAGCATCGGCAAAAGGTCGCGAAGCAATCATTATTGATCCAGTTTTAGAAAATGTTAATGAATATATAAGTCATTTAAAAGAGCTCGATTTAAAACTAGTGAAAGTAATAGATACACATATTCATGCTGATCACATTACAGGTGCCTCAAAATTAAAAATTAATACAAATTGTACAACAATTATGGGAGAAAATTCCCCTGCTGAAACTGTAGACATTAAACTTAAAAATGATGAAATAATTAAAATAGACCAATTAAAAATCAGAGCTATGTTTACCCCAGGTCATACTTCAGATAGTTACAGTTTTTTAATGGATAACTATTTATTCTCTGGCGATACTCTTTTAATTAATGGGACTGGGAGAACCGATTTTCAAAATGGTAGCTCTAAGGATGCTTATCATTCTCTTTTTCACAAATTATTAAAATTACCTGAGGAAACAATTCTTTACCCTGGTCATGATTATAATGGAAAAAAATCTAGTACTATCGGCAAAGAAAAAGAGCACAATCCAAGACTTCAAGTAGAAAATGTGGATCAATATATTGAAATTATGTCCAATTTAAACTTATCAAAACCAAAGATGATTGATCATAATATATCTCGAAATCTTAAACTTGGAGATAATTAATTATGCCCCTTTTAAAAAGAGGCATAAATTATAAATAACAAGAGAGATAATTAATTAAAAATAAATATGAATATTTAAATTAATTAAATTATTTATATAGTTAATGAAGATTTTGAATAACTCTATTTGGTCAAAACAGCTATGCGTTAACTGGGTTTAACAGACTGAGAATGGTTAAGATAAAAAGACAAATATAATTATCCAATAAGATAAAAGACCAGAGAATATAGTTGCAATAACATTTCTTGAAAAATAACCAACAATAATTGCAACTAAAGCTCCAAATATTTTAGGATCATTCATTTCTATATAAGCACCATAATCATTAATAAATATTGCAGGAAATATAATTGCAGGAAATACTGCAGATGGAACATAAGCTAATACAGCTTTGATTTTTTCACCTAGGAGATCACGTCTAACTAGAGCAATCATAGTCATTCTGGTAAAATAAGTTAATATTCCAGCAATTGTAATTGATAGCCAGGTCATTTTTTTAACCTCAATAATAATGCTGCAACGAATAAAGCAATAACAGGCGAAATAAGAATATAAGATTTAAATGGTGCTTCAAAAAATAATAAAGAACTAATACCACAAACAAGCATTACAATAACGTGATCCAATTTTTTTAAATCTTGAACAACAATTGCTATAAAAGTTAAGGGAATTGCAAATTTTAATCCAAGCTCTTCGGGAACAAATGAACCTAATATTATCCCTGCAAGAGTTGCTATTTGCCAGCAAACCCACATTGTAATTCCTGTGCCTAGTAAGTGATAATGTAAATATTGTTCGGTTTTATTTTTTTTAAAAAATTTATTAGACTCAGCAAATCCCTGATCAACCACAACATAAGAAATTAATAGCTTCTTAATAAAAGATAATTTTTCTAAATACTCAGATAAAACAGCTCCATATAACAAATGTCTTGAATTGATTACACCTACTGAAGTAACAGCTACTAAAGATGAAGCTCCACCTGATAGTAATTGTAAAAATACTATTTGTGAGGCTCCTCCAAATATAATAATGGACATAGCGTAAACTAAGTATGGATTAAAACCAAGGTCTACACCAATTGCTCCACAAATAATTCCAAAAGGAATTACTGAAAGCATATGAGGAGCAATATCAAGCATACCTCTTGAAAATAACTGTTTTTTTGAAAGCATTTATTTTGTTTGTATTAAAAACAAACTATATGATCAATATTAATTGGTCTTTTAATACCAAATTTTTCATCAACTTCATGCTGATGAACGTGATGTGAATGAACGAAAACAGGGATTAACAAATCACTATTAGTCTTTAATGTGTATATAAAATTTGTTCCTCTAAATTTTCTATCAACAACCTCTAACTTAAGATTGCTTCGATCATCATGCTCGAGATCTTCCGGTTGTAATAACAATTGTACATCTGAACCTTTTGGGTAGTGTTTAATAAAATTACCTTTAATTGTTCCTAAATCTTTATTTTCTAATGAATTTTCACCTGTGACCTTTGCAGGAATTAATATTCCCCTATTTAAAAAATTCACTACTTCAACTGAGTTTGGAAAATGATAAACATTATAAGGATCATCAAACTGCTTTATCTGGCCATCTAAAATAATGGCACATTTATTTCCTAAATAAAAAGCCTCATAAGAGTCATGAGTAACTATTATCGTAGTAATTTTTAATCTACTCAATATTTTTTTTAATCTTACTTGAATTTCCTCCTTAAAACTTTGGTCAACATTAGATAAAGGTTCATCTAATAATAAAAGATCAGGTTGTGTTAACAGGGATCTTGCAAGAGAAGCTCTTTGAGCCTCACCTGCGCTTATTTCATGTGGATATTTATATAATATTTTTGAAATATCTAGGAATTCTATTATTTCTTTAAAGCTTATTTTCTTTCTTCTTTTTCCCTTATTTTTCTCTGCACCTAATAATATATTTTTTTCAACAGTGTAATGTGGAAAAAGACTGTTATCCTGAAATGCTAAAGATATGTTTCTATGCTCGGGTTCAATATTTTCTTTTTTTGAGGATAACAATTTACCATTTAATTCGATTGATCCTTTATCAATTTTTTCTAATCCAGCTATTGTTCTAAGTATAGTTGTTTTTCCAATGCCTGATGGACCAAGAATACATAAAGTCTCCCCTTCATTTTCAATGTTAAAAGAGGCATTCTTAACCTTAGTTTTACCACCTATGGTAAAATCTACGTTTTTAATTTCTAAAAAATTTTTAATCATTTTTCTCTCAGAATATATTTAGATGTAAGCATAATAAATGCAGTTGCAATTAAAATTAAAAATAATGAAGGTGCAGCAGCAGCCTCAAGTAAGTCCTCAGATGCAGAAATATAAGCAGTTGTTGCAAATGTTTCAAAGTTAAAAGGCCTTAAAATTAATGTAATTGGAAGCTCTCTAATTATTTCAAGAGAAATTAATATTACAACAAACAAGAGTGAATTTCTTAAATATGGAACATGAATATTCATAAATGTTTTTTGTTTTGAATAACCAAGAAGATAAGAACTTTCATCGACAGAGATATTAATTTTTTCATATCCAGATTTTATTCCATTAAATGCCAAAGAATAAAATCTTATAAAATACACAAGAACTAAACCAAGGATAGAACCTATAAACACTTTTTTTATGGACAAGAGGCCTAGAGCTTGAACAATATTTTCATCAAACCATGCTATAAAAGTTATAAATGCTACTGCTAAAATTACTCCAGGAATTGCGTAACCAGAAATAGATAGAGTAGATAAAATATTTAATACTTTATTTTTTGATACCCTGTTCCCATAATTTGAAATAAGAGAAAAAATTATTAAAACTGAGCTTGATAAAAATACTAAATAAATTGTATTTAAAGTGAGAGTGACAACTTGAAGATCAAAAAAGTTTTCAGGAAATTTGACTGTCCAATATAACATTTGACTCAAAGGAAATAAAAAACTTAAAAAGAATAAAATAAAACAAATAAAAAATGCATTAAAAGCATTTACACCTGAAAGTTTTATTTTTTCTTTTTGCTTAAAACCACCTTTTGTATTGGAGTGATATTTTGCTTTTTTTCTAGATAAATTTTCTAAAATAAAAAGTGCAAATATAAATATTAAAAGAAAAAATGATATCCTATTTGAAAAAGCTAAATCATCAAATGCTATCCAAGAATTATAAATCCCAGTGGTTAAAGTGTTGATTGAAAAAAAGTCAACGGCCCCAAATTCTGCTAAAGTTTCCATCGCTACAAGAGATAAACCAGCCACTATAGCTGGCCTAGCCGCTGGTAAAATTAAAGAATAAAAAGATTTTATTTTTGAAAATCCTAAACTTCTTCCTAAATCAATTAAGTTTTGAGATTGGTAAAGAAAAGATGCTCTTGCAAGAATATATACATAGGCAAATAAAGAAAAAGAAAGTGAAAGAACAGCTCCAAACAAACCATCAAATTTTGGAATATGCTGGTTGTAATTTCCTGGTCCAAATAAATTTTTTAAAACAGAATATAATGTTCCATAATTCTCAAAAAAAGCTGTCAATGAATAAGCATAAATATAAGGAGGTACAGCGAAAGATAAAATCAGAGCCCATTTAAAAAAATTACTAAGTGGAAATTTATAAAATGAGACTAAATAAGCTGCACTAGTCCCAAATATAAAAGTTAGGACTAAAACACAGATTAATAGAGTGAATGAATTAAATATATATTCAAATAAAAAAGTATCTTTTAAAATTTGATAGTAATTAGAAGTATCCTCAAAAAAGCTTGAGAAAACAGTAATAATTGGAATAGCAACAATAATTGAGATCAGTAAAGAACTTAGAAACCAAAAATTAACTTTTCTTAAATACATTTTTACCCTTTTTAATCTAAGTGAACATAATCAATAGTAGGGTAATAACTATTGAGTTATGTTCACTTTCTAAAAACTATCTTTTTAAATCAAAAACATTAGTAATATGATCAATATCACTTTTTTTAATTTTAGATAATTTTCTATTATTTATTTTATTTTTGATTTTTTCAACTTCCAACGAGCATGGTTCACATGTTATCTGACCCACTAGTGAACCACTCGCATCAGAAGAATTATTTGTATCAAAACTAAATAAATTCTTTTTCACTTATTTATTACTTCCAACCTGCTGCAGTCATTACTTCTAATGCTGCTGCTTGATTTTTTCCATAAGAAGCTAGTTTAGTATTCATATCTTGTTGAAAATCTAATCCTAGATTATTTACTACTAATGGACTTGGTGAAACACCTTCAATCATTGGAAACTCAAATGTGTTGTTAGTGAAGTGCTCTTGAGACTCTGGAGTTAATAAAAACTCTACAAGTTTAATTGCATTATCTTTATTGGGTGCTCCTTTTACTAGAGCTGCACAACTAACATTCATATGCGTTCCTCTACCATTTTGATTAGGAAAGAAAGCTTTTACTTTTTTAGCTGCTTCTTGTTGCTCTGCACCTTTTTTACCAGATAACATTAAAGCTAAATAATAAGTGTTAGCTACTGCAATATCAGCTTCTCCTGCTGCTACTGCCATTATCTGAGCTCTATCGTTTCCTTTAGAGTCTCTAGCCATATTTGCAACAACTCCTTTTGCCCATTCAGCTGTAGCTTTTTTTCCATTATTTTCAATTAATGAAGCCACAAGAGATTTATTATAAATATTACTAGATTTTCTTATTACTAATCTACCTTTCCATTTAGGATCAGCTAGACCTTCATAAGACATTCCAGACAATTCAGCACCAGTAACTCTTTCAGGTGAATAATAAATTATTCTAGCTCTTTTTGCTATTCCAACCCATTTATTTGTTCTAAAGCTTTTTGGAACAGCAGCTCTTATAGCTTCAGATGATAGGCCACGTTGAAGATGACCTTTTGCATCCATGGCGCCACATCTTCCAGCATCTGCAGTGATGTATAGATCGGCAGATGAGTCTGCACCTTCACTAATGATTCTTTTTTCTAAAGCACCTGACTTACCGTTAATTAAATTTACTTTAATTCCTGTTGCTTTAGTAAACTTTCCATAAAGATCAGCGTCTGCTTTATAGTGTCTTGCATTAAATATATTAACTTCATTTGCAATCGCGATAGATGATGCAAATACAGAGAATACTAATGCTATAATTGATATTTTTCTCATGTCTCCCTTTGTATTTATGTTTATTTGCGAATGAGAATTATTCTCAATGCGAATGATTATCAATCGCATATAGTGTCGCAGTTTTCAATGATTTTAATAGATTGTAGAAAAAATATTTATCCTCTAAGGATTATTTCCAGTCACCAATCTTGCTAAATAAGAAGTTCCGAAAAGCTTGGACTCTAGCAGTATTTTTTAAAGATTGAGGGTAGACGAAATGTGCTTCTGTAAT
>CACBYG010000009.1 GCA_902543535.1 uncultured Pelagibacteraceae bacterium | reverse complement strand
GAACAAGGTTTGCTCGAACGCGATTGTGACAGATTGGTAAGGAATGACAGGGTTATATGGGCTACAAGCATGGTTGCGTGTGGAGACGCTGACGGAGCTGTAACCGGGAATACAAGACGTTTTGGTGCCTCTTTGGAAAAGATTAAGCAAGTTGTAGATGTTCGAAAAGGTGAGATAATGTTTGGACTAAATATGGTGGTTCATAAAGGAAAAACTATATTTATAGGTGATACTAGTGTTCACGAATACCCAACATCTGAACAAATGGCAGAAATTGCAATGTCGACTGCAAGAGTAGTTAGACTATTTGGATTTGACCCAAAAGTTGCATTTGTTTCGCATTCAACTTTCGGCCAGCCTTTAACAAGTCGAACAAAACATATAAGAGATGCAGTTGAAATTTTAAAAGAAAAAAAAGTAGATTTTGAATTTGATGGAGACATGCAGCCCGATGTTGCCTTAAACTCTGAGTACGAGGAATTGTATCCTTTTACAAAAATTGTTGGTAAAGCAAATATTCTGATTATGCCTGGTCAGCACAGTGCAGCCATATCATACAAGCTAATGAAAACATTTGGAGACACAAAAGTCATTGGACCTTTACTTATTGGGCTTGGCCTACCAATTGAGATTGCACCCTTAAGATCTTCGACGTCTGAAATAATTAATTTAGCGTCTATAGCTGCCTACTCTTCTGAAGTTATAGATTATAAAAAATAATTAATCTTTTTGAATTCTTAGATCCTCAACAAGCATTATACTTGCTATTACATTTTCGACATCTAAGATTTCTTTAGCCTCACTAATCACTAAATCTTTTTCCTCAGATGTTTGGGCAATTCCATATACATATATCTTTTTTTTGTATGTATCTATTTGATAATTTGTAGCTTTAATATTTTTGTTTACTATTAACGCAGTTCTTAGCTGTGTAGTAATTAAAATATCTTTAGCAGATTGTTTAAAATTAAATTCTTCTTTTATTTTTATATCGTTACGAACTGATCTGGTACCTTTTGTCTCCCAGGCAATTTTTGTTATTTGTAATTTCTCCTCAGGTCTATCAACTTTTCCTGTTAAAAAAATTCTTCCATCAAGTACTTTAGATTTTACTGACAGAAAGTACTTTGTATCTTTAGCTAAAATTCTAGCAGTTAAAGTTTTTTGCATTATGGAGTCATCTATTTGAGTTCCTAACGTTCTAGGATCTAATGCAACTGAAACACCCGTTCCAAATACTCCCTTAGAACTTACACCTGCGCACCCTGATAAAATAAATCCAACAAATATTAGTAATAAGAACTTAATTTTCATTTTTTAACTTTAAACAATAATTATATACTAGCTTTTTTGAAACTTTACTATTTTGACAAATTAAGTCAGTAATTTCTTTTATTGTAAGTTTATTAATCATTTTATTAATTATATTAATATCAGATTCATTCAAATTTTTAGAGTTATTTTGATCAGTCTTTCTATCTGAAATAACAACTGTTAATTCACCTTTTGGTTCTTTTTGAAATTGTTCCAATTCATTTACATTTGCTCTTAAAAACTCTTCGTATAACTTAGTAATTTCTCTGCAAATCACAATTTTTCTCTCAGTAAAGTGTTTTTTAATTTCAGGTATAATTTTATTAATTTTTTTAGGAGATATAAAAAAAACTAAAGTCGAATTAAGTTCAGATATTTTTTTAAGCTCATTTGTTATTTGCTTTTTTTTATCTGGTAAGAAACCATAAAAGAAAAATTGATCAGAAAATCCACTAATAGATATGGCAGTTGCCACCGCTGATGGACCAGGTATTGGTACAATCTTAATATTATTTTTTACACACTCATTAACTAAAACTGAGCCTGGATCAGAAATAGCAGGGGTCCCAGCATCAGAAATTAAAGATATTAATTTTCCAGATTTTAAATATTCAATTATTTTTAAAGTATTTTTTTTTTCGTTAAATTTATGATTTGAAATCAGTTTCGATTTGATTTCGTATTTACTTAATAAATTTTTTGAAATACGAGTATCTTCACATAAAATAAAATCTGATTGTTTTAATATTTCTACTGCTCTTATAGTAATATCTTTCAAATTTCCTATTGGCGTTGAAACTATATAAAGACCATTTTCATTATCTTTTATTTTAGATTGTGGTTTAATGATCATAATTTGGCTAAAAAAATATTATAATAACATTAAAATGATTAAATTATTTAAAATTCTTTTTATCCTTAAATGTGGAGTTTTCTTATTATTTTTTCAAGCGGTTAGTGCAAACGAAAAAATTAAAATTGGTTTGTTAGTACCAATGACTGGAACAAACAAAGAGATTGGTCAGTCAATTATTAAGGCTGTAAGTTTAGCTGTAAAAGATATTGATAATAATTTAATTGAAATTTACCCAAAAGATACGGGTTCTAGACCCAATCAAACTCTAAAATCAGCATTTGAGTTAAAACAAATGGGTATAAAGGTAGTTATAGGTCCAGTTTTTTATGAAAGTTTAACTTATCTCGATGAAATGAAAGATTTAACCTTTTTATCTTTAACAAACAAAACCTTAGATCTTCCAAAAAATGTTATTTCAGCAGGTATAAATTCTACATCTCAATTCAATACTATTAAAAAATTTTTAGAAAAAAATGATATTGAAAGAACTATTTTTTTAACACCAATTCGAGAATATGAATTTGAAATAAAAAAAGGAGTCAAAGATTCAAAAATAAAAACCTATAAAGAGTATGATTATAACACTGATCCAACAAAACTTACCAAGCAAATAGAAGAAATCACAAAATATAGAATAAGAAAACAAAATCTTGAAGATGAAATTACAAGAATTAAAAATTCAAACGAGCCTAATAAAGAAAAGAAAATAAAAAGATTAGAAAAAAGATACACTATAGGAAATTTAAACTTTGATGCAGTTGTTATTGCTGATTTTGATGAAAGTTTAAAAAGTGTGACTACATCTCTTTTATACACCGATGTTAAACCAGAGAATAAATATTTTATAACCCTTAATCAATGGTTTGATGAAAGTTTATTAAAAGAAACAGATGTTCAACCAATATATTATCCCTCAATTAATAAAGAGAATTTTGACGATTATAAAATCAAATATTTTAATGCTTTTAATGAAGATCCCTCACATTTATCTTTATTAAGTTATGATTTAGTGGGTCTAATCTATTATTTATCGTTCAAGTCAGATCTTACCAATTTAAGTAAATTATTTAAAAAGCAGAACTCATTTAAAGGAAAAATAGGAATATTTGATGTAAGAAATAATAAGATTAATCATAGATTAAACTTTTATAAAGTTGAAGACAAAGAACTCACAAAAATTTTCTAAGTTTTTTAAAAGCAAAATATCTATGATCTATTTTATATTTTTTTGCAGGCTGCATTTCTCCAAATGTTTTTTTTTTACCTTTAGGAACAAAGATAGGATCATAGCCAAATCCATTTGTTCCTTTGGACTCAGTTGAAATAGAACCTTCAATTTTACTTTGAACACAGGCAATTTTTTTATCTAAATATGAAATAGATAAAGCACATACAAACCTTGCACTAATTTTTTTATTTTTCCAATTTTTGTCTTTTTTACTTAGCTCCCTATAAACTCTTTTAATAGCCTTATTAAAATCTCCATGCCTTCCGCCCCATCTTGCAGAGTAAATACCAGGATTTTTATCTAAAAGGTCTATTTCTAAACCAGAGTCATCTGCTAGACATACAAGGCCTGTTTTTTTTGAAAAATATTTTGACTTTATTAGAGAATTTTCTTTAAATGTTTTTCCATTTTCTATTGGACTTTTAAGATTAAATTCAGATGTAGAGTGAATTTCTATGGTTTTTGGCAGTAAACTCCTTATTTCACTTAGTTTACCTCTGTTGTTTGTTCCAATAAGTAATTTGTTTATTTTTTGTGTAGGCATCTAGAAATTATCAAAATCCTTACCATATAAGGCTTTATGGAAAAAGAAGAAAACCAAAATACAGCTACTAAAAATCATCAGGAGCCAGAAGAAGAAATAGCTAAACCTGATGAAAATTTAGATAGTGATAATAAAAAAGAAGAAACAGCTCAAGAAGCTAAGGAAGAAATTAAAGAGCCTACTCCAGAAGAAAAAATTGCTGAACTCGAAGACAAAGTAGCAAGAACTTTTGCTGAAATGGAAAATCAAAGAAGAAGATTTGAAAAAGAAAAAGATGAAGCATTTGAATATGGCGGCTATAGCTTTGCTAAGGAAGCATTAAATTTAATTGATAATTTGGAACGCTCAAAACAGGTTTTGGAAACTGATGAAAAATTAAAAGATACAGAGGCCCTTAAAAAATCCTTGGAACATTTAGATATTATTAAAAATGATACTATTTCAATTTTTGAAAAAAATAATATTAAACCAATTGAAAGTTTGAATAAAAAATTAGACCCTAATTTTCATCAAGCGATGATGGAAATAGAGGATGATTCAAAAGAACCTGGAACAATTATTCAGGAAATTCAAAAAGGATTTACTATCAAAGATCGACTTCTTAGACCTTCTTTAGTTGGTGTATCTAAGAAAGTTTCTAAAAAAGAGGAAAAAACAGAGGAAAACAAAGAAAATATAGAGGATAAATAATTCTCAGATCAGCTTGTAGATCAGAATTTAGACCTTATATGACGAATAGGATATAAAATTATGAGTAAAATTATTGGTATAGATTTAGGAACAACAAATTCGTGCGTTGCAATAATGGAAGGAACGCAAGCTAAAGTATTAGAAAATACAGAAGGTGCAAGAACAACTCCTTCAGTTGTAGCCTTTACAGATGAAAATGAAAAATTAATCGGACAACCAGCAAAAAGACAAGCTGTAACAAATCCAGAAAATACAATCTTTGCAGTTAAAAGATTGATTGGAAGAAATTTTGATGATCCAACAGTTAAAAAAGATGTTGAAGCAGCACCTTTTAAAATAGTAAATTCTGAAAAAGGTGATGCTTGGATTGAAGCTAAAGGAGAGAAATATTCACCCTCTCAAATATCTGCATTTATATTACAAAAAATGAAAGAGACCGCAGAAAAATATCTTGGTCAGGCAGTTACAAAAGCAGTAATTACTGTGCCAGCATATTTTAATGATGCCCAAAGACAAGCAACCAAAGATGCTGGAAAAATTGCTGGATTAGAAGTTTTAAGAATTATAAATGAACCAACCGCTGCATCTCTTGCCTATGGTTTGGATAAAAAACAAAACAAAAAAATTGCTGTTTATGATTTAGGTGGAGGAACATTTGATGTTTCAATCCTAGAATTAGGTGATGGTGTATTTGAAGTTAAATCAACTAACGGTGATACATTTTTAGGTGGTGAAGACTTTGATAATGCAGTTGTAAATTATTTAGTTTCTGAATTTAAAAAAGATAATGGTATTGATCTTAAATCTGATAAACTTGCTTTGCAGAGATTAAAAGAAGCAGCAGAAAAAGCGAAAATTGAACTATCATCTGCCGAACAAACAGATATTAATTTACCATTTATAACTGCAGATAAAACAGGCCCTAAGCATATTAACTTGAAAATGACTAGAGCTAAACTTGAGGCGCTAGTGGAAGATTTAATCGCTAGAACAATTCCACCATGCAAAACTGCTTTAAAAGATGCGGGTATTAATGCTAGTGAAATTGATGAAGTAGTAATGGTCGGTGGAATGACTAGAATGCCTAAAGTTCTAGAAGAAGTTAAAAACTTTTTTGGTAAAGACCCAAATAAAAGCGTAAATCCAGATGAAGTAGTGGCTATGGGTGCTGCAATTCAAGCTGGAGTATTACAAGGTGATGTTAAAGACGTTCTTTTATTAGATGTTACGCCTTTGTCACTCGGTATTGAAACTCTTGGTGGAGTTTCAACAAAGCTAATTGACAAAAACACAACAATTCCAACTAAAAAAAGCCAAGTTTTTTCAACTGCAGAAGATAATCAGCCAGCTGTATCTATAAGAGTTTTGCAAGGTGAAAGAGAAATGGCTACTGATAATAAAGCCTTAGGTAACTTTGAGCTTGTAGGTATCGCACCTGCTCCAAGAGGTGTTCCTCAAATCGAAGTAACTTTTGATATTGATGCAAATGGTATCGTAAATGTTTCAGCAAAAGATAAAGGTACAGGTAAAGAGCAAAAGATTCAAATTCAAGCTTCTGGTGGACTAAGTGATGAAGAGATTGAAAAAATGGTTAAAGACGCTGAGTCTAACAAAGAAGCTGATAAGAAAAAAAGAGAATCAGTTGATGTAAGAAATCAGGCAGATACCTTAATCCACTCCACTGAAAAAAACTTAAAAGAGCATGGAACAAAAGTTTCTGATGCAGAAAAGAAAGCAATTGAAGATGCTTCATCAGCTGTAAAAGAAGCTTTAAAAGGTGAAGATATTGAAGATATCAAGAAAAAAACAGAAGCTTTGGTTCAAGCTTCTATGAAACTTGGAGAAGCAATTTACAAATCGCAACAAACTGCAAAACCAGAGTCTGGAAAAGATGATGGAGGAGATGATGCAGGTAAAAAAGACGAAAATGTTGTTGATGCTGATTTCGAAGAAGTAAAAGACGAAAATAAAGAAAAAAGCGCTTAAACTGACATTAAATGTCTGGGGTAATTAAATGGCTAAAAGAGACTATTATGATGTCCTGGGTGTTAGTAAAAACGCAAGTCCTGAAGATTTAAAATCAGCCTACCGAAAATTAGCAGTTAAGTATCATCCAGATAAAAATCCTGGCGACACAAAAGCTGAAGATAAATTCAAAGAAGCTAGTGAAGCTTACGGAATTCTCTCAGATAAAGAGAAAAAACAAAACTACGATAACTTTGGCCATGCAGCTTTTGAAAACGGAGGTGGAAGACCCGGGGGTGGTTTTGGAGGATTTAGTGGTGCAGATTTTTCAGATATTTTTGAGGATTTCTTTGGAGATTTTGGTGGCGGTGGAAGATCAAGAAGTAGAAGGACTAATAACAGAGGATCAGATCTGAGATATGACTTATCAATTTCTCTTGAAGAGGCATACCATGGAAAAAAACAAGACATAAAGTTTTCAACAACTGAAAAATGTGGGACTTGTAAGGGCAATGGTTCAAGACCTGGCTCTTCGCCTGAAACATGCTCATATTGTGGTGGTAATGGACGAGTGAGATCTAACCAAGGTTTTTTTACTGTTCAACAAACCTGCCCTCAATGTAACGGTAATGGAGAAGAAATCACAAACCCGTGTACTGACTGTAATGGTCAAGGAAAAACACAAGCCTCAAAAAAAATAGCTGTAACCATTCCAAGAGGAGTTGATGATGGCACAAGAATTAGACTGGCTGGAAAAGGGGAAGCTGGAAGCAGAGGTGGTTCAACTGGAGATTTATACTTATTTATTAATGTTAACTCACACAACTTATTCAAAAGGTCAGATGAGAATTTATTTTTTGAGTTTCCTATATCCCTTGCTGATGCTGCTCTTGGGACAACAATTGAAATTCCAACAATAGATGGTGGCAAAGCGAAAATAAAAATACCTGACGGAACTCAAAATGGGAAACAATTCAGGTTAAAAGGCAAAGGAATGCCTTTTATGAGAAGGGGTGATTATGGAGACTTGTATGTCCAGGTTAAGACAGAAGTACCTGTTTATTTAAATAAAAAACAAAAAGAATTACTAGAACAATTTAGAGAGATTGAGAACGAAAAATCTAATCCAAGTATTAAAAAATTTTTTCAAAAAGCAAAAGATTTTTGGAAAAATTAAATTACCATGTTTGATAGTATTTTTCAAAGTGTTATCAATAAATATATCAATAAAAAAAATAAAAAGATTTATTATTTATATTTTTCAATATTTAAATTTTTTTCAGAATCAAAGTTTATATTAAATTTTAAAAAATATAAATTTTATAGCTCCTTTAATAATAAAAGCTTAAGTCGATGGATGCTAAAAAATTTAGTTGAGTGGGATAAAGAGAACGTGAAAAAGATAATTTTTTTCATAAAAAAATACAATGGATCTTTTGTAGATTGTGGTTGTAATTTTGGAGCTTATTCAATTCCAATTGCAAAAGAATTTAAAAATCAAAATATTTATGCTTTTGATGCATCTAAGAAAGCAATAAATAGCCTAAGACAAAATATAATTCTAAATAAAATAAAAAATATAAATTATTTTAATATTGGTATTGGTGATAAAAAGACTGAAATGCACTTTAATGAAGAAATTAGCGAATTAAAAAATGATGGATCTTACAGATTTACAAAAGACAAGAAAAAAGAAAAAATTAAAATTTTTAAACTAGATGATATTTTTAAAAATAAAAAAATTAAACTTAAAAAAAACATTATTATCAAAATTGATCTTGAAGGTTTTGACTTTTTAGCATTAAAAGGTTTAAAATCTACTTTAAAAAAATTTAAAGTTTTAATATTTATTGAAATTTCTAAAATGCTATTAGATAATTCGAATAACTTTTTTAAAGAATTTGCTCTTTTTGTCAAAAAAAACAAATTGAATATTTATGATTTAAATCTTAAAAATAAAAACGTTGATGAAGTAATAAAATTATTAAAATCTATTAACTCTAAAAATGAAACTATTGGAGATTATATTATTTCAAATCATAAATTATTGTAAAAATTTTATAAATGTATAATCTTTAAGATTAATGTCTAATCCGTTTATTTTAATAGCCAGAATACGAGTTAAAGAAGGTAAAGTTGAAGAATATCTAAAGATAGCAAAAGAAGCTGATGATGCAGTTAATTTGTCAGAACCAGATATGCTTATTCATACTTTTGATCAAGATCCAAGTGATCCCTTAGAATTTACTTGGAGTGAAGTCTACCGAAACAGTGAGGCCATGGTGCATCACCTTAATAATCCTCCAGTTCAAGATTATGTTGAAAAGCATAAAGAAATTGCTGATAAATTTGAAATAGAAGTGTATGGAAATATTACAGAAGAGACAAGTAAAGCAATTAAAAATACAAACGTTCCCTTCAAGCATTTTAAAACTACTGAAGTTGGCTATATTAGAGAAAAATCATTTAATGAAAAAAATTAATTTAGGCATTTCGGGTTGTATGGGAAGAATGGGTCAACAGCTGATTAGGTCTTCAAAAAAAAATAAAAGTTTTAATTTAAAAACTCTTACAGAAAACAGACGCATTAATAGAAAAATTCATGGGATTAAGCCAGAATTCAATACAGAAGATGCTTTTAAAAAAACAGATTTAATTATAGATTTCACAATTCCAGAATGCACACTAGAGATATTAAAAATAGCATCAAAGCTAAAAAAAAAAGTTGTGATTGGAACAACTGGATTTAGCAGATCTCAAGAAAACCAAATAAAAAAATACTCAAAAAAAATTCCAATTTTAAAAGCTGGTAATATGAGCTTAGGTGTGAATTTGTTAATGTATTTAACTGAAATTGCATCAAAATCTCTAAATGACGATTATTTAAGTAAAATATTTGAAGTACATCACAAACATAAAAAAGACTATCCTTCAGGAACAGCCTTAATGCTAGGTAAAGGAATTGCAGATGGTAAAGGTAAAAATCTTTACAGTTTAATTGGTAAAAAGTTTTTAAATAAAAAATCTTTTCCTTATGGAAAAAAAATTAATTTTAGCTCGTTGAGAAAGGGAGAAATTATAGGTGAACATGAAGTAAAATTCTCAAGTGGTAAAGAGATTATTACTTTAAACCATGAGGCTTTTGATAGAGCACTATATTCTGATGGAGCCTTAACAGCTGCTAAATGGCTTATGAAAAAAAAACCAGGTTTATATTCAATGAGAGATTTGCTTAATTTTTCATAATGAATGAAAAAGAAAAGGCAAAAAAAATAATAAAAATTTTAAATAAGATTTATCCTAATGCGCCTGTTCCTTTAAAAAGTAAAAATACTTTTACTTTATTGGTATCTGTTTTGTTGTCTGCACAGTGTACAGATGTAAATGTGAATAATGTTACAAAGGATATTTATCCAAAATATTATAAACCTGAACATTTTGTAAAATTAGGAAGAAAAAAAATTGAAAAATTAATCAAAAGAATTGGGATTTTTAGGATTAAAGCAAAAAGCATCTATCTAATGTCTATTCAAATTTTAGAAAAGCATAACGGAAAAGTTCCCAGAACTTTTGAGGAATTAGAAAAATTACCAGGTGTAGGCCATAAGACAGCAAGTGTAGTAATGTCTCAAGGCTTTGGGTACCCAGCATTTGCTGTTGATACCCATATACATAGACTTGCACAGAGATGGGGCCTTACAAATGGAAAAAATGTTGTTCAAACAGAAAATGATTTAAAAAGAATTTTTCCTAAAAAAACATGGTCAAAACTTCATCTTCAAATAATATTTTATGGAAGAGAGTATTGTAAGGCAAGAGAATGTTATGGATTAACTTGTAAAATATGTACTACTTGTTATCCTAATAGAAAAAAATCCATAATTACAAAAAAAGCATAAAATGAAAATTTTAGGAATTGGAAACGCAATTGTTGATGTACTTTGTAAAGTAGATGATGAATTTTTAATTAAAAATTCTTTAACTAAAAGTACGATGAAATTAATAGATGAGACTGAGTTTAAAAATTTACTTTCAGGTCTCTCTATTGAGGATACTATTTCTGGCGGTTCGGTTGCAAATTCTATAGTTGGTTTATCACAACTAGGTAATGATGTTGGATTTATTGGAAAAGTTAATGATGATACTCTAGGTCAAAAATATGAAGATGGTTTACAAAAAGAAAAGGTAAATTTTTTATACTCAAAAAAAAATGAACCTATTCCTACAGGAACCTGTTTAATTTTGATTACTCCTGACTCTGAAAGAACTATGTGTACTTTTCTTGGAATTGCAGGAAAAGTAAATGATAAAGATGTTAACTCAGATTTAATTAAGAAAGCAGACATAACCTTTTTAGAGGGTTATTTGTGGGATGAGGGTGAGCCAAAAAAGGCTTTTGATAAGGCTATTCTAAACTCAAATAAAGTTGCCATGTCATTATCTGATCTTTTTTGTGTTGAAAGACATAAAGCACAATTTTTAGAACTAGTAAAAAATAAACTAGATATTATTTTTGCTAATGAACAAGAAATATTATCTTTGCTTGAAGCTAAATCTTTTAATGAAGCCATAACTTTTGTAAAAGATTTAAATAAAAATTTTGTAATTACCAGAGGTGAAAAAGGTGCAATAGCATTTAATAAAGGCGAAATTGTAGAATGTGATGCTGAAAAAAATCTTAATATAATTGATTTAACTGGTGCCGGAGATTTATTTGCAGCAGGTTATTTACACGGGATTATAAATAATTTGACCACAAGAGAAAGCCTCGTAAAAGGAACAGAATTATCTTCAAAAATTATACAAAAAATTGGGGCAAGAATTTAAGATTTTTTAATTCTTTTAAAGCTTCCCTTACCTTTTTTAGGTTTAACTATTTTTGGTTTATACTTTCTTGAATATAGGTCTTTAATTATAGGGTTTTTTTTATGAAATTTGGTAGCCATTTTTTTTACTCAATAATAAATTTTCATCATTAAAGGTTTTTAAAATTTTTTTTCTTAATCTATAAATGTGTGTTTCTACAGTATGAGTTTCCATACCAGATTGATAACCCCATACCTTTGTTTGCAATTCATGAATACTAATAGGTTTTTTTTTATTCGATAAATAAATAATAGTATTTATTTCTTTTTCGGTTAATTTGAGCCTGGTCTTATTAAGAGATATTTCCCTAGAGTTTAAATTTATTAAATAATTTTTAATTTCTATTTTTGATTGATGAACAAACTTATTTTTCAAAAATTTAATATTTAAATTTTCTATTAGTTTTGAAAATTTTATTGGAAACTTATCTATTATAAATTGGTTTTTATTGGAAATTTTTTTTGAGGTAACTATTAAATGATTTTGTAAAGTTAAAACTAAATTATTTAAATTTTTCTCATTTGTAGCCTCGAATACTTTAAAATTTAAATCTTGTTCAAGTTCTTTAAGAATGTGGTATAAAGAATTAAATCTATATATTATTAAATTTTGATTACTCACAATAATAAGAATATGACAATTTTTTTAAAAAATAAACATACTCTTCAGATTGATGAATTTTTTTTAAAATGTTGTATTGGTAAAAATGGTATTACTAGATATAAGAGAGAGGGAGATTTTAAAACACCTAAAGGAATTTTTAAAATTGGACATCTTTATTACAGGAAAGATAGATTGAAATGTCCCAAAACACATCTTAAATGCATCAAAATAACTAAAAATCAAGGATGGTGTGATGATGTAAATTTTCCAAAAAAATACAATAAATTGATCAGGGCTAATAATCTTATTAAACATGAAAAACTTTTTAGAAAAGATCATAAGTATGATTTATTAATTCCAATAAAATATAATTTTAAAAAACCAAAAATTGGCCATGGTAGTTGTATTTTTATACACTTAACAAAAAACTATAAATCTACAGCAGGATGTGTAGCCTTAAAAAAAAAAGACTTCATAATAATGTTAAAGTTAATCAAAAAAAATACTAGGATAAAAATAATTTAGGATCGCTGACCAAAAATACTTGAACCAATTCTTAAATAAGTTGCAGAGTATTCGCAAGCTTTTAAATAATCTGAAGACATTCCCATGCTTAATTCGGTAAAACCTAAATCTTTATTTAATTTACTCATTTGCTTAAAATAAAAAGTTGAGTCTTGGTTTACTGGAGGAATACACATTAATCCGATAACTTCTAAATTAATTTTTTTACAATATTTTACCAATTTATGAGCTTCTATTTTATTCAGTCCAGATTTCTGATCTTCCTCACCTATATTTACTTGAATAAAAATTTTAGTTTTTTTATTTATTTTTTTATCTTCCTCAGAGATTTTTCTTGCTAATTTTTCATTATCAACAGAGTGAATATAGTCAAATAATTTTACAGCATATTTAACTTTATTTGTTTGCAGCCTCCCAATCATATGTAATTTCAAATTTGTATTTTCATTCTTTAATTGGGTCCACTTTTCAACTGCCTCTTGAACTTTATTTTCTCCAAAATCAACATGTCCGTGATGAATAAGTGGTAAAATTTTTTCTAAACTAAAAGTTTTTGATACTGCGATAATTTTTGTACGATTATTAATATTTAAACCACTCAAATTTGATTGTATGTTTTTTTGAATATCAATTATATTTTGAACTGTATTATGCATTTTATTACGAACAGAAAATATTACTTTATTAATAAATTTGATACAAATAATATCGACAAACAAGACAAGCAAACAGTCATTATTTTTAGAAATTATAAATCAAGGAAAGTAGATGAGATCTTGGTTTCAAAAATAAGAAATTATTGTAAGAAGAGATCTCTTAAATTTTATTTATCAAATAATATAAAATTGGCTATTAAACTAAATTTAGATGGTGCTTATATACCATCATTTAACACAAACCTGCATCACTTATCTTACTCTTTAAAAAAAAATTTTAATATTGTTGGCTCAGCACATACTTTAAAAGAAATAAAAACTAAAGAAATTCAAAAAGTGAAAAAAATATTCTTATCGTCATTGTTTAAGAAAAATATGAATTATCTAGGTATTAATAAGTTTAAATTAATTAAAAAATTAACAAAAAAAAATGTAGTTGCCTTAGGTGGCATATCAAAAAAAAATATAAAAAAACTTTTGTTAGTTAAAAGTTCTGAATTTGCTGGAATTTCTTATTTTGAATAAAAAAAAGGCCCCTTATAAGGGGCCCTTTTATAATTTGATCTAAACTAAATTAGAAAGCAAATGATGCGGAAAGTTCCCACATAGACTTATCAGCAGATGCATCTGTAGAATAAGCCATGTTATCACCATTGATCATTTTACCTGAGATAGTCATACCACCTGCAGTGTAAGAAGCTGTAACACCACTTACTTCTTGATCAGAATCACTTGATGCATTTGGAGTTGACTGATCAGCTACTTTATAAGCGATCGAAATCTCATCACTCACTGTGTAAGCAACAGAGTAACCTGTGAAATCAACATCAGCAGTAGTTGTAGTAGCTTCTGAATCATACTCAGTGTTAGCATATGCTAAAGTAAGTGGGCCATAAGCATACGTTAAGTAATAAGTTGAAACGTCCGCTTCTGAACCTTTAGTTGTTTTGTTTTCACCAGATGCATAACCGATTGTTAAACCTTCAACACCTGTGTATGCAATAGCAACGTCCATAGTATCTTCAAACTGTGTTGCAGTATGAGGTACATATGAAATGTTAACTGATACACCTTCCATTAATTCAGGAAGTTTGTATGCTAACATGTTGTCTGAAGATGATCCAGTTGGAGCAGCTGCGTGTCCCATACCGTTATCCCAGATATCACCTGTAGCCATATCGTCAACAGCAGATTGAGCTGCAGCACCAGCATGACCTTGGAATGTTAAAGTTCCAAAAGTATCGTTACCAACAGTTACACTGTGAGCATCAAATGGGTCATTTGTTCCTGCACCTGCATCTCTGTCTAATTCAACAGAATAAGTAACGTTTAAACCGTTATCTAATTCACCTGAACCAGAAAAAGTAACACTGTTACCCATTGAGTATGCTTTACCAGCATTATCAGCACCACCGTTTACGTGTTGTACTTCAAAACTTGCAGCACCAGATACACTCATTGAGCCAGCATTAGCTGCTGATACTGCAACAAGAGAACCTGCTAATGCAGTTAATCCTATTTTTTTAATGTTCATATTAATTACTCCTTATTTTTAATTGTTATTATTAATAATAAACATTGCTCGTATATCAAAAGCAGTCTTAGATTTTCTTAAGAATCCCAGATATTCTAGTTAAATTTAATAAGTGTGATATTTATACAACATTAAACTCTATTTTTTTCATATATTTTAGCAATTTAGCGACTATGTTGTATAATTTATACTTTAAAAGAATTTCAACATGTCTATTAAGAAATAACAAAAATGATGTCCAAATTTTCCAAAATATGTGCTTTTATTCTTATTACAATATTTCTTATTTCTTGTAAGGGCCCAGATGGTAAATTTAAATTACCTGGTGGGGACGCTAGAAAGACTCCAGCAGATCCAGCAAAAAGAGTTGAGCAAAATTTAAAAGAAGGAAGGGGATTTAGACTATCAGGCGAAGGAGGTTTTCTGTCAAATCGTGGAGGTGGCGTATATGAATTTGCAACCTCAAATGAATTATGGCGAGCATCTTTAGACACAATTGATTTTATGCCTCTTGCCTCTGTAAATTACAGTGGAGGATTAATAGTTACTGATTGGTACAACAATAATCAAAGCAATAATGAGAGTATCAAAATTTCTATTAGATTTTTAACAAATGAAATTCGATCCGATGCTTTAGATATAAAAGTATTTACCAAAAAATGTTTAAATGGTTCTAGTTGTCAAACATTTGAAACCAGTGGAGCCTTAGTGCCAGAACTTACAAGACAAATATTAAAAACTGCTACTTTGTATGAAAAAGAGAAAAAAGATAAGACAAAAGAGAAAAATAAAAATTACAAAGTAAACTATCCTGACATGAATTAAATTTTGTTGTGGAGCGATATAATTTTAAAATTGTTGAAAAAAAATGGCAAAAAATATGGGAAAATCTAAAGATTTTCTCTACTAAATTAGATAAAAATAAAAAAAAATTTTATTGCCTTGAAATGTTTCCCTACCCTTCGGGCAAAATTCACATGGGTCATGTGAGAAATTATACTATAGGTGATGTGTTAGCTAGATACAAATCACTAAAAGGTTTCAATGTTCTTCATCCAATGGGCTGGGATTCCTTTGGAATGCCTGCTGAGAATGCTGCTCGACAAAATAATTTAGATCCTAAAAGCTGGACTGAATCTAATATCCAGGTAATGAAATCCCAACTAAAAATGCTTGGGCTATCGATAGATTGGTCCAGAGAAATATCTACTTGTTCGCCAGATTATTACAAACACCAACAAGAATTTTTTCTAGAGTTGTATGATAAAGGCCTTGTTTATAGGAAAGAACAATATGTTAATTGGGATCCAATTGATGAAACTGTACTTGCAAATGAACAGGTAATAGATGGCAAAGGTTGGAGATCAGGAGCAGTGGTGGAAAGGAAAAAACTTAACCAATGGTTTTTTAATATTTCAAAATTTTCAGATGACCTGCTTGAAGATTTAAAAAAATTAGATGAATGGCCCAACAAAGTAAAAATAATGCAAAAAAATTGGCTTGGAAAATCTTATGGTTGTGAGATTGATTTCAAAATTGAAGGATCAAAAAATGTTGTTAATATTAAGTGTTACACTACTAGACCGGACACATTATTTGGCATGTCTTTTCTAGCTTTATCTGTAGATCATCCTGTTGCAAAATATTATGAAAATGATGAAGAATTTATAAAATTTAAGAAAGAATGTGCAACTACTGGAACTACTGAGGAGTCAATTGCAAATGCAGAAAAAATTGGTTTTAAGACAAATTTAATTGCATTAAACCCTTTAGATAAAGAAAGAAAAGTTCCTGTCTATTTTGCGAATTTTGTTTTAATGGACTATGGACTTGGAGCTGTATTTGGTTGTCCAGCACATGATCAGAGAGACTTGGATTTTGCTTTAAAATATAATCTAGAGGTTAAAACAGTTGTAACACCTGACAAAAATAACTCTCAGTTTAAAGTAGAAAAGGAAGCCTATACAGGTCCAGGCTATATAGTTAACTCATCTTTTTTTGATGATTTCAAATGTCCAGATGAGTCTATCTCCAAAGCAATAGCATACTTAGAAAAAAATAATCTTGGAAAAAGGAAAATTAATTTTAGATTAAAAGATTGGGGAGTTTCAAGACAAAGATATTGGGGTTGTCCTATCCCAATCATTTATGATGAGAGCGGTATTCCAAAGAAAGTTCCCAGATCAATGTTGCCTGTAGAGCTTCCGCAGATAAACAAAATGCCAGCCTCAGGAAACCCTTTGGATAATGCAAATGAATGGAAAAAAGTTAAGTTAGATGGAAAAATATACAGAAGGGAAACTGACACGTTGGATACTTTTGTCGACTCATCTTGGTATTTTTTGAGATTTTGCTCGCCACACAAAAAAGATTATGGGTTTAACTTAGAAGAAATTAAATACTGGATGCCAGTTGATCAATACATTGGTGGTATTGAGCATGCGATATTACATTTACTATATTCAAGATTTTTTATTAAAGCTTTATCATTTGAAAATGAAAGCTTTAATATAAATGAGCCTTTTAAAGGTTTATTTACACAAGGAATGGTCTGTCATGAAACATATAAAGATAAACAAAATAACTGGTTAAGTCCTGACGAGGTAGAAACTGTTAATGGTAAAAAATTCTTAAGAAATAAATTATCTGAGGAGGTAATTGTTGGCCCATCCGAGTCAATGTCAAAATCAAAAAAAAACACAATTGACCCAGAAAAAATTATTAATAGCTATGGGGCTGATGCTGTCAGATTATTTATATTATCAGATAGTCCTCCAGAAAAAGACATCCAATGGTCTGAAGAGGGTATAGCATCATCTCACAAATTTATTCAAAAAATTTGGGGATTGCATTTGGAAATATCAAGCAAAATTGATAAAGAGGTTGAAGATGAAAATGATCAATTAACACGTTACACAAATAAATTTATAAAGAAAATAACAGATAACTTAGAAAATTTTAGCTATAATGTAATCATTGCTAATATTCATGAAATGTATTCTTTTTTTTCAAAAGAGATAAAGATTAAATACAGCAAAGAAACTTTAGTTGAAAATTATAAAAAAGTTTTAATTACTCTGATACCAATAATACCTCATTTTGCATATGAAGCTCTAGAAATATTAGAAGAAAATAGCAGTCTTGATTGGCCTTCATACGATGAAAATTTATTAGTCGATAAAATAATTCCCATTGTCATTCAAATTAATGGTAAAAAAAGAACTTTGATTGAAACAAATAGAGATATTTCCGAAGAAGATTTAATAAAAAAAGTAATGATAAACCCGAATTTAAAAAAATATATTGAGAATAAAAATATAAAAAAAAAAATTTTTATTAAAAACAAACTTATAAATATAATTATTTAATGAAAAAAATTTTTGTATATTTTTTAATTTTAATACTTTTACCTAATTGTGGGTTTTCTCCAATTTACGTAAAAAAAGACTTGTCTAATTATAACATTGAATTTATCAATGTTGAAGGGGACAGACTAATTAATAACTTAATCTCTGGTCAATTAAATAGGAATAAAGACGAAACATTGGAGAATAAAATTAATATAGATATTGTTACTAAATATAAAAAAAAAATAAGTTCAAAAGATGCTACGGGGGCAGCAGCGAGTTATGAATTAACTGTTACATCAGAAATAAAAGTTAATAGTAATAATGGTAATAAAAATTTTATTTTTAATGAAAGATTTATTATGGATAAAAATGAAAATTTATTAGATGAAAAAAACTATGAGAGGACAATCAAACAATCATTTGCATCTTTGATTGCTGGTAAAATTATATTGGAACTGAATTCTTTTAAATGATTATAAAGTTTTTTGAAACTAGTAGAATAAAAATAGAAGATGTAAAAAAAATATTGCTATATGGGAAAAATGAAGGATTAAAAAAAGAAATAATAGATAATTTTATCAAAAAAAAAGAAAATATTTATAATTATGAAGAAAAAGAAATCCTAGCAGACAAAAACTATTTTATAGAAAGTATATTATCCAAATCTCTATTTGAAGAAGAAAAAATAATTATTATTAAAAGAGCTAGTGAAAAAATTTATAACTTAGTTAACGAAATTAATGAGAAAGAGATTGAAGGTATAACTATAATAATTAATTCAGAAAATTTAGATAAAAAATCAAAGCTAAGGTCTTTTTTTGAAAAAAGTAAAAAATACGTTTGTGTTGCTTTCTATCCTGATACTCATCAAACTTTATCTAAGTTATCATCTAGCTTTCTGAGAGATAAAAAAATTTCAATTTCTCCTTCTGATATTAATATAATAGTAGACAAATGTAATGGTGATAGAGAAAATTTGATGAATGAACTTAATAAAATCCATTATTTTTCTAAAAACGGAAAGAAGGTTTCAACTGAAAATATTTTAAAGTTAACTAATTTAGTTGAAAATTATTCTATTTCTGAGCTTATTGATAATTGTCTTGCAAAAAACAAGAAAAAAACAATTTCAATATTGAACGAAAATAATTTTAGTAGTGAAGACTGTGTATTAATAACTCGAACTTTCTTAAATAAATCAAAAAAAATTCTTAAACTTACTCAAGAATATAGAGCAAATAAAAATATAGATGTTGTCATATCCTCGGCAAAACCCCCTATTTTTTGGAAAGATAAAGAAATTACAAAACAACATATTTATAAATGGGCACCAGATGAGATTAAGAACTTAATATTTAAATTAAATGAATTAGAACTTCAGGCAAAGAAAAATATGCATAATGCGATCAACCTGGTTACTGATTTTATTTTAGGTCAATGCTCAATTAAAGTTAATAATTAGATTTGATTATATCTATAATCTTATTCAATTGATTTAGATCCTTGTACTCAAAGATAATTTTACCTTTGTTATTTTTTTTATTTTTTATTTCAACATTTAAACCAACTTTATTTACTATAGACATTTCTAAATGCATTATATTTACATCTTTTGTATTACTTGGTTTTTGTCTTTTATTTTTAAATAATTTTACAAAATTTTCAGCTTGTCTAACTGAGAGCTTGTTTTCAATTATTTTACTAGCTACAAAACTAGAATTTTCTAACCCCACTAAAATTTTCGCATGGCCAGCTGATAATTTTTGGTTTTCTATCAGTTTAATTACTTCATCAGGGAGCGACAAAAGTCTAAGAGCGTTAGCAATATAGCTGCGACTTTTACCTATAAATTTTGAAACTTTTTCTTGATCATACGAGAATTTATCTATTAATTTTTTATATCCTTGTGCTTCCTCCAAAGGGTTTAAGTCATGCCTTTGTACATTTTCAACAATTGCAAATTCTAACGATTTTAAGTCATCTGCCTCAGTTATAACTACTGGTACTTCATGAAGACCTACCTTTTGAGCCGCAAGCCACCTTCTCTCTCCAGCAATTATTTCAAATTTTGATCCATCATCATTTGATTTTCTGACGATAATTGGTTGCAGGACTCCTCTTTCTCTAATTGAATTCGCAAGTTCATTTAAATTTTCCTCATCAAATATTTTTCTTGGTTGATATTTATTGGGTACAAGATCACTAACACCTAGTTTATTTTTTTGAATCTCAACTTTAGTTTCACCAATTAAAGATGACAAACCTCTACCAAGGCCTCTTTTTATTTTATTAGAATCCATTAAGCAGCACTCCCCATTGTTGTCTCTTGATTTAAAAATTCATCCGTAAAACTAAAATATGCTTTACTACCTGGACAGGTCTTGTCATATATTAGAACTGGCATCCCATGTGAAGGTGCCTCTGACAATCTAACATTCCTAGGTATTACTGTTGAATAAACTTTTTCATTAAAATAATCTCTAGCTTCCTTCTCAACTTGAGAGGACAGCTTATTTCGTTTATCATACATCGTTAATAGTATTCCTCTAATGCTCAAGTCAGGGTTAAGACTTACTTTTATTCTCTCAATTGTTTTTATTAACTGAGTTAAACCTTCTAAAGCAAAAAATTCTGTTTGGAGTGGGACTAGAAGTGAGTTTGAGCTTACCAGTGCCATTACAGTCAGTAAGCTTAGAGATGGTGGACAATCTATCAATATATAATCGTATATGCCTCCAGAATTGTTTAAATATGCGGTTAATTTTACTTTTAATAAGAAAGCTCTGTTGCTGTCATCAGCCGTCTCCACCTCAAGACCAGATAAATCTACGTTAGAGGTAATTATATCAAGATTTTCAAACTGTGTTTTTTTGATTACATCAATTATTTCTTTAGTTCCATTAAGAACCCCATAAATTGTCTCTGAAGAATTATCCATATTTGATAATCCAAGACCAGTAGTTGCATTTCCCTGTGGGTCTAAGTCTAAAACTAGAATTTTCTTGTTCTGTTGGGATAGACCTGCCGCTAAGTTAATTGCTGAAGTTGTTTTACCAACCCCACCCTTTTGATTTATGACTGAAATAATTTGCATTTAATTTTTTTTAATTTTTTTTTTAATTTTTTTCACATTTACTAAAAAAGATTCTTCGCTGGTTAAACTTTTTTTTTCAGAATAATCTAACTCCCAATTCTTTAATGTATTTTGAAAAATTTCTCTTCCACTCTTGCCCATAAAAAAAATTATATTTGAAAAATTAGAAAAATTTTCATTCACTAAATCTAAAACTACTGGCATCGGTTTAAATGCTCTAGACATTATTGTTCCTGTTTCTAATTTTTTTTCTTCAAAAATATTTTTTTGTATTATTTCTGTTTTTAGATTTAATTTTGTAGAGACATCTCTAAGAAAATGGCTTTTATGGTAGCTTTTTTCATAAAGCTTGACCTTTATATCTTTTTTAAGGCTTTTTAGTAGAATTGCTATAATTATACCCGGCATTCCACTACCTGAGCCTATATCTGTAGTTGTATTACTATTAAAGTCAACAATATCAATAATTTGCGCAGAATCGATAATATGACGTTCAATTATGTCATTTTTTTCACTAAATTTATCGCTAATTAAGTTGATTTTTTCATTTTTTTCTATGATCATTGATATATAGCTCTCGAAGTCTGAAAATGTTTCACGTGAAACATTTAGCCCTGAAAGTTTTGAGTAAGAATTTATAATTTTTTGATCCATTAAGCTATATGCTTAATAGACTTTCTTTTTACGTGTGACAACAAAATATATACAGCCGCAGGAGTAATTCCATCAATCCTTAAGGCCTGACCCATAGTTTTAGGCTTAATTTGGTTAAATTTTGCCTTTACCTCATTTGATAGTCCTGAGAGCTTGTCATAATCAATTTTTTCAGGAATTATTAGGTTTTCATCTCTTTTAAAAGCCAGGATGTCAGCTTTTTGCTTTTTTAAATAACCTCTATAATGGGCATTTATCTCTATCTGCTCATCAATTTCTCTGTCATAATAGGGTATATCACTCCAAATCTCTCTTATTTTCGGCATATCTACACCTTTTTGCGTTAAAATTTCACTCGAAGACCTAAGAATTCCGTCTTTAGCTATCTTTATACCATAACTTTCAGCTTTATTTGGAGAAATATGAGATTTAAGCATTTTATTGGAAATATTATTTAATTTTTTAAATTTATCTAAATATATCTCCTTTCTTTGGTCTCCAATTAATCCAATTTCAATACCTTTATCAGTCAATCTTTGATCAGCATTATCTGCTCTCAAGCTTAATCTATATTCTGCCCGCGAAGTAAACATTCTATAGGGTTCAGCAACGCCTTTAGTTACTAAATCGTCAATCATTACTCCTATATAAGCATCAGATCTATCTAATATAAATGGTTCTTGTCCCTTGACAGATAATGCAGCATTTATTCCAGCAATAAGACCCTGTGATGCGGCTTCTTCATAACCAGTGGTTCCATTTATTTGGCCAGCTAGATAAAGATTATTAATTTTTTTTGTCTCGAGGGTAAGAAAGAGCTCTCTAGGGTCTACATAGTCGTATTCTATAGCGTAACCAGGCCTAATAATTTTTACATTCTCTAAACCATTGATATTATTGCATATTTCTTGCTGCACTTCGCTTGGTAATGATGTGGAGATACCATTTGGGTAAATTGTATGGTCATTTAGTCCTTCTGGCTCTAAAAATATCTGATGTCGTCCTTTATCCGAGAATTTTACTATTTTATCCTCAATAGATGGGCAGTACCTAGGCCCAACACCTTTTATACTACCGGAGTACATAGCACTTTTAGACAAATTTTTTTCTATAATCTTATGTACCCTGTGATTGGTGTATGTCATCCTACATGATACTTGTTCGTTTATATTTTTTTTAGTTAGAAAAGAAAAAAAATAAGGATTATCATCTGCAAACTGTTCTTCTAAATTTGAATAATTGATAGTTCTTGAATCTAATCGAGGAGGGGTTCCAGTTTTTAATCTCCCAATTTTGAATTCATATTTTTGCAATTGTTCGCTTAAACCTGTGGAAGGTTTCTCATCATATCTTCCTGCCGGTGTTTTTTCATCTCCTATGTGTATTAAACCATTTAAAAAAGTGCCCGTTGTAAGTATTAACTTACTACATGTAACTTTTTTCCCCTTTTTGGTTTCAAAACCACTTATGGTATTTTTATTAAAAATAAACTTAATAACAGGATCAGAAAAAATCGTTAAATTACAATAGTTTGCAAGTTTTTCTTGCATATATTTTCGATATAATGATCTATCTGACTGTGTTCTTGGTCCACGAACAGCTGGTCCTCTACTTCTATTTAACAACCTAAACTGTATTCCTGACTTATCAGCAATCTCACCCATAACACCATCAAGAGCATCTATCTCTCTAACTAAATGACCTTTACCTAATCCGCCAATAGCTGGATTACAGGACATCTCACCAATCGTTTCAATTTTATGGGTGAATAAAGCAGTGTTAACTCCTAAACGTGCAGAAGCTGTTGCGGCTTCACAACCTGCGTGTCCTCCACCAATTACTACTACATCGAATGATAAATCATTTTTCATCAGTTAAATTTATAACTGATTAATTTATTTACAAGATACCTCTTTGTATTGGCATATTATTGTTGATTATCAATGATTTCTGATCAAAAATACTAAGAAATTCAGATAAATGAAGTATTATTTACCTATACAAAAATCGTTGAAAATACTGCCTAATATCTCCTCAACATCAACTTTTCCGACAATCATGCCTAAATGCCTTGTCGCTAATCTTAAATCCTCAGCTGCCTTATCAAAATCTTCAATTTCGTTTTTTTGATTAAAGTTTTTTAGATGCTCTAAACATTGTCTAAGGTGATGTCTGTGCCGTTCTCTGGTAATTAGAATATCATCACTTGTTATAAATTTATTTTTTAAATTATTTTTTATTTTCAAAATTAAATTGTCAATATTTAGATTGTCTTTAATTGAAATTAAAACGTGATTAATTTTTTTTATATCGGGACCAATATCTTTTTCTAAAAGATCTGATTTATTAATTACTAAAATTGCATTTTCATCTAACAGGCCCTTTAAAAAGTCAGTAAAATCAAGGTTTTTAGCATCTACGACTACCAACTTAAGATCTGCTTCCTCTGCTCTATTAAGGGATAACTTCATACCTTTTTTCTCAATTTCATCTTTAGATTCTCTTATACCTGCTGTATCTGAAACTATAACTGGATAACCATCAATATTAAGATGAGTTTCTATTATATCCCTTGTAGTTCCAGCAATTTCAGAGACGATTGCAACATCTCTATTAGATAAATAATTTAATAAACTTGACTTGCCTGCATTAGTTGGTCCAAGAATTGCAATTTTAAATCCTTCTCTAATTCTCTCTCCAACTTTTTGATCATCTAAAATTTTTTCAATATTTTTTAAAACTTCATCTGAACTTTTTTTAATTTCATTTGAAATATTTTTTGGTAGATCTTCATCAGGAAAATCTATTTTAGCTTCAACATTAGATAAAATTTTTAAAAGTTTTTCTCTTAAAAAAATAAATTTATCCGCTGATCGACCATTCATTATTTTTATTGCCTGTTGCCGTTGAATTTCAGTTTCAGACGAAATTAAATCGGCTACACTTTCTGCTTTGAGCAAATTTATTTTTCCATTTTGGAAAGCAAGCTTTGTAAACTCTCCAGGTTCTGCTAAACGACAATTTTCAATTTTAGAGATTGTTTCATGTAAAGCGTCAATTACAGCTTTACTGCCGTGTACCTGTAATTCTGCCATATCCTCACCTGTGTAGCTCTCAGGGCCAGGAAACCACAACAATATACCTTCATCAATCACCTCAGAAGTGTTGATTTTATTGAATTTTTTTAGAGTTGCAACTCTAGGAGTTGGTAACTTTCCATCTGTCAAAGATTTAATAACGTCTTGAGTTTGATTACCAGATATTCTTATAACTGAAATACCTGAAATCCCAGGTCCAGAAGAAAGAGCAAAGATTGTCATATTTAATTATTATAGCTATCTATTTATCTAAATTATATATTTTTTTAAATATGATTATATGGTTGGCCTCATATCCCAAAAGTGGAAACACATGGGTTAGATCAATAGTCTCATCGTTATTATTTTCGAATGATGGGATTTTTAATTTTGAGTTGTTGAAAAATATTCAACAATTTCCAGAAAAAAAATTTTTGAAAGATTTTGTTAAGAATTTTAATGATTTTGATGAAATAAAGAGAAGCTGGATTTTAGCTCAAGAGAAAATAAATCTAGCTGAAAACATAAATTTATTAAAAACACACCAAGGCAAATATACTGTGGGGGAAGATAATTTTACAAATAATGAGAATACATCTGGAGTTATTTATATCGTAAGAGATCCAAGAAATTTAGTACAATCAATTTCAAATCATTTTACACTTTCAATTGAGGAAGCACAAAATTTTTTATTATCACCACAAATTATTGGAAATGGAAAAAATTGGAACGAAAGAAAGGATGGATTGTATAATCTCTTGGGAAAATGGAATGACCACTATCGTTCTTGGACGAGAAATAAACAAAATCTTCTTATAATTAAATATGAAGATTTATTAAATAATACTGAGTTAGAGTTAGAAAGATTGATAAAATTTTTAGAACGTTTTTTATCTTTTGAAACTAACAAATCTAAAAAACAAAACATTATAAAAACGACATCTTTTGAAAATTTAAAACAACTTGAGAAAAAAGGTTTATTTAAAGAAAATGTTTTAAATAAAGAAACAAAAAGTAAAGTAAATTTTTTTCATTTAGGACCTGAAAATAAATGGCAGAAGACTTTAGACGATAAAATTAAATTAAAAATTGAGGAAAATTTTAGAGACGAAATGAAAGAGCTAGGCTACATTAACTAAGCGGGTTTATTCATAGAATTAAAAAACTCTGCATTACTTTTTGTATCTTTTAATTTTGAATTTATAAATTCAATTGCATCCATTGTACCCATTGGAGCGATAATTCTTCTAAGAACATTCATCTTTTGAAGGTCATTTTTATCAAATAATAATTCTTCCCTTCTTGTTCCTGACTTTGTTATATCTATTGCAGGATAAATTCTTTTATCAGCAATTTTTCTATCTAAAACTGTTTCGCTATTACCAGTTCCTTTAAACTCCTCAAAAATTACTTCATCCATTCTACTTCCAGTGTCAATTAAAGCCGTTGAAATAATTGTTAAAGAGCCTCCTTCTTCAATATTTCTAGCTGCACCAAAAAATCTTTTTGGTCTTTGGAGTGCATTAGCATCAACACCACCTGTTAAAACTTTTCCTGAACTTGGTATGACCGCGTTGTAAGCTCTTCCCAATCTTGTTATTGAGTCTAAAAGTATAACCACATCTTTTTTATGTTCTGTTAATCTTTTTGCTTTTTCAATAACCATTTCAGCGACTGCAACGTGCCTTTGAGCAGGTTCATCAAAAGTAGAGCTAATCACTTCACCTTTAACAGTTCTTTGCATGTCTGTTACTTCTTCTGGACGCTCATCAATTAACAATACAATTAAATAACACTCCGGATAATTTTTCGCTATCGAGTTAGCAATACTCTGTAAAATCATTGTCTTACCAGCTTTAGGGGGTGAAATTATTATAGACCTTTGTCCTTTACCAATCGGGCTAACCAAATCAATTAGTCTTGGTGTCAAATCTGGTTTCTTTTCAACCTTGGTTGTTTCAACTTCCATCACTAACTGTTTATCAGGATAAAGTGGTGTTAAGTTATCAAATGCGATTTTGTGTCTCGCTTTTTCTGGCTCTTCAAAATTTATTTTACTAACTTGTAGTAGCGCAAAATATCTTTCACCTTCTTTAGGTGCTCTAACGGGTCCTTCCACTGTGTCACCTGTTCTTAATCCAAATCTTCTTATCTGACTCGGGCTTACATATATGTCATCTGGGCCTGGTAAATAATTTGATTCCATTGCTCTTAAAAAACCAAATCCATCTTGTAATAATTGTAAAACTCCAACCCCAGTAATTTCTTCTTTCTCAGCAACTTTCTTCAAGATAGCAAAGAGAATTTCTTGTTTTCTTAAAGTACTTGCATTTTCAATACCAAGTTCTTCTGCTTGTGTAATGAGCTGTTCAGATGATTTTAATTTTAGTTCTTGAATATTCATGATTAAATAATTGATAAGGACTTATCAGATGAGAATAATATATATTCTCTTTATTTTTTTTCAACCCTAGATTGGTTTAAAAATAACAACAAATATGATGAAAATCAGCAATATTGTGGGTATTTCGTTTATATAACGGTAAAACTTATGTGAGTGACTATTGCTGCCTATTTTAAACTGGCTAAGTAAACTTCCCAAATAAAAGTGATATAAAGTGAGAATAATTACAAATAGCAACTTTAATAACATCCAGGTTTGACCAAGCTGTTGGAAACCAATGCTATGAATAAGCAAAAGTCCAAATAACCATGATAATATCATTGCTGGGGTCATTATGTAAAAATAAAGTTTCCTTTCCATCGTTTTAAAAATTTCAGAAATATTTGCCTCAGAATCATTTTCTGCGTGATAAACAAAAATTCTTGGAAGATATAAAAGACCAGCCATCCACGATATAACAGCTATCAAATGTAAAGATTTAAATAACAAGTAAGTATTCATCTTTTAAGTATTTTTTTCAATTAAAGATTTCAATAAAAGTATGTGATCGTCGTTATCATTTAAACATGGAACCATGTCAAAATTTTCACCCCCGGAGCTTAAAAAGCTCTCTTTACCTTGAATTAAAATTTCCTCTAAAGTTTCTACACAATCAGAAGAAAATCCAGGACAAATTGTAAGAATATTTTTTTTTCCCTCTCCTGGTAAGCTTTCTAAGGTTTTATCTGTGTAAGGCTGTAACCATGCTTGAGGTCCAAATCTGGACTGGAATGTAGTTTTAATTTCTATAGAGTTAAATTTTTCAGAAATTAGCCTAGTCGTTTTATGACAATAACAATGATATGGATCACCCTTATCAAAGTATTTTTTAGGTATTCCGTGATATGAGGCAATTATTAAATCTGGTTTCCAATTTATTTCACTGATCTTTTTATTGATAGATTTAACTAATGCATCTATGTAAAGTGGATCAGATTCATAATGAGGAATAATTTTCAAAGATGGTTGCCATCTCATTTTCATTAGAGTTCTATAAACCTCATCACAAACTGTTGCTGTTGTCGCTGCTGCATACTGAGGGTAAAGTGGTAAGATAACTAAATTTTCACAACCTTGTTCCTGAAGTTTATAAATTTTATTTTTAATACTTGGATTTCCATATCTCATAGCAAAATCTATAATTAAATTTTCTTTGGATATAGCCTCAGAAACTTTTTCACTTTGTTTGCTTGTGTAATATAAAAGAGGAGACATATTTTCATTTTTCATCCAAATTTCTTTATAAGCTTTTGCTGTCTTAGATGGTCTAAAAGTCAATATAAACAGGTTTAAAATTATTTGCCAAATTAAAGGATTAACTTCTATAACTCTCTTGTCGGACAAAAACTCTTTTAAATATTTTCTGATATCAAACCAGCTTGTGGAGTCCGGAGTACCTAGATTAATAATAAGAACACCAGTTTTTCCAAATTTAACAGGTGGATGAATATTATCTATTTTCATTTAATAGTTTTTTATTATTTTTATTAAATATTCTACCATTTCTGGATTAGTTTCTGGCAAAATACCATGACCAAGGTTGAAAATATATGGATGGTCTTTAAAAATATCTAAATATTTTAGAACTTGTTTTTTCAGATTTTCTTTATCAGTTAACAAAATTTTTGGATCTAAACCACCTTGAATAGGGATTTTTATTTTTTTTACTTATCATTAAGGGATCAACGTTATAATCAATGCTCACCGCATCTGGCTTAACTATTTCACAAAACTCTTTATAGTTTTTAATTTCTCTTGGAAAACAAATTACCGGAACGTTTAACGATTTTATGTAATTTACTAAATTTAAAGTAGGCGTGTAAATATAATTAGGATAATCTCTTTCTTCTAATAGTCCGGCCCAACTATCAAATATTTGTATTACATTGGCACCATTTTCAATCTGATTTTTAATGTGAATTTTTAAAAATTTTTCAATAATTATTAAGACTCTATTAATTAAATATTCATCTTCAAAGAAATTTTTTTTAATATTTTTTTTGGGGGATTGTTGATTAATCATATAAACTAATAATGTCCAAGGCGCCCCTACGAAACCAATAGTATTTTTATTAACTTTATTCATTTCTGAACTTACAGATCTTATAGCTTTGTAAACTGGATAAATTTGTTCAGTAAAATCTATTTCATCTAACTTAGACATTGAGGAAATATTTAAATCACCGAGTATTGGGCCAAAATTTTTTTTTAATTCGACTTTTTGTTTTAACCCATGAGGAAGCATTAAAATATCAGAAAATATTATGGCAGCGTCTAAATCAAATCTTTTAATTGGTTGAAGCGTTATTTTAGAGGCTAATTTATAATTTAAGCATAGTTCAATAAAATTAGGATTATTTTTCCTTATTTCTCTAAATTCTGGCAAATATCTACCGGCTTGTCTCATTATCCAGACAGGATTTATATTTGTTTTTTTATTTACAATTACTTGGTGTAATGGTGTCATATTAAAATTATATATATAATTATTGTATTAGTGTTATGTCCTGTGAATTATGATGATTGTTAATTTTAAACATTTTATTAACGTTTTAACCACATCTAAAATTAAATAAAACTCTCAAAAATGAACCTTTTTTGACGTTTATTAACATTCGTGTATTGTTTTGTTAAATTTATTATTATTGTTAATAAAACCCTAATTTTACAAGGGAAAATAGTCAAAAATTAAATTGAGTAATTTTATTAAAATAATACAAATTTATTAACAACTTATTCATGAGCAATACATATCAAATATATTTAATTTCGGATTCAACTGGCGAGACCTTAGAAAGAATTTTTTTAGCACTAAAAGCACAATTTAAAAATATCCAATATAAAATTCACTCATACTCGTTTACCAGGACAGAAAATCAAATTTTAAAAATTTTAGAAGATGCTCAAATAAATAATAATTCAATCATACTTTATACTATTGTTGACAATAATCTTGCAAAATATTTGGCCAATACCAGTAATGATAAAAAAATTCCTTGTTTTGGTGTTTTAGGAAACCTTATTTTAAATTTTTCAAAAATTCTTAATCAAAAAGCTTCACATGAACCAAGCGGGCAACATATTTTGAATGAAGAATATTATGATAGAATAGAGGCAATTCAATTCACAATGAATCATGATGACGGCAATTTAGTTAATGAAATTGATAAATCAGATATAATTTTGGTGGGCGTTAGTAGAACCAGCAAAACCCCAACCTCTATCTATCTTGCAAATAAAGGATTCAAAACATCAAATATTCCTTTAGTTAATGAAAACTCATTGCCCGAAAAATTAAAAAAGAACCCACAATTTACGTGTGTTATTGGTTTAAGCACCGAACCAGAGAGATTGGCTGATTTAAGAAAAAACAGAATGAACTCCCTCAAAGAAAGTGATAACACAAATTATACTAATCTTGATGATATCAAAGATGAAGTCCTGAAAGCTAAAAAAACTTTCCAAAAGTATAAATGGCCTGTTATCGATGTCACTAGAAAATCAGTAGAAGAGACAGCCGCATCTATTATTAAAATACACGAAATATATTCTAATAATGGTAAATAATATAATCTTAGCTTCCAAAAGCAAAGTTAGAAAATATATTTTAGAAAAAAACAACATATCATGTGATGTTAAACCTTCAAATGTTGATGAAGATACGGTTAAGGAAAGTTTATTAAATGAAAAAGCTTCGCCTGAAATTATTTCAAAAAATTTGGCTGAACTGAAAGCCAATAAAGTAAGCTCAAAAAATTATGAACAAATCGTGTTAGGTGCGGATAGCGTAATTGATTTAGAAGGAGAACTAATTTCAAAGCCGCAGGATAGAAAAGAGGCACTGCTAATATTAAAAAAGCTGAATGGTAAAGAACATCATTTGATTAGTTCAGTTTGTATATCTAAGAATGGATCAATGATTTGGAATTATACAGATAAGGCCAAGCTTAAAATGAAATATTTTACTGAACAGGAATTACAGAAGTATTTAACAAAAATTTCTGACAGCGCACTTTATGCTTATAATGTCTATCAAATAGAGGGAGAGGGAAGAAAATTATTTTCAGAGATAATTGGAGATGAAAACACTATAATGGGTCTACCTATTAAAAGAATTAAAGAGTACTTAAGCGAAACTAGATGAAAAAATATTTAGTAATAGGAAATCCGATAAGCCATTCTCTGTCCCCTGAGCTGCATAATCATTGGATTAAGCAAAATGGACTTGATGCAAAATATGAAAAAAAAAAATTAAACAATAATGAGTTAGAAAGTTTAATTTCAGATGTCAAAAATGGAAATATAAATGGTGTTAATGTTACAGTGCCTTTTAAAAATGCTGTAATTCCTTATTTAGATAAATTAAGTGATGAAGCAAAAAAAACGCAAGCAGTAAACACAATATACTTGAAAGATAAAAAAGTTATTGGACACAACACTGATATAGAAGGTTTTGAAAATGCAATAAAAAAAATAAATTTTGACTTTACAAATAAAAAAATTTTCATTTTAGGAGCAGGTGGCGTCACTCCTTCCATCATTTACGCGTCAATGAAAATGGGATCATCAGAAATTATTATTAGCAACAGAACAAAAGAAAAAGCAGAAAAGTTAAAAAATATTTTTGATAATATAACGTTAATTAATTGGGGAAAAGTTCCAAATTTTGATGTAATAATAAATACAACGTCTCTAGGATTGAACCAACAAGATAAAATAAATTTAGATTTTACTAATATAGGAAAAAATAAATTATTTTACGATGTAATTTATAATCCAAGTGAAACTTATTTTTTAAACACTGGAAAAAAATTAGGCAACAAATATGAAAATGGGAAATTAATGTTTGTTTATCAAGCATTTTCAGCATTTAAGTTGTGGCACAGTGTTGAACCAACCGTAAATAACGAAACAATGAAAATTTTTAATCAATGATACGAATTGGAGTTTTGGGTGATATAGGATCGGGCAAAAGCTACGTAGCTAAGAATTTTGGATATCCGGTTTTTAATGCTGATTATGAAGTTTCAAAATTATACAAAAAAAATAAAAAAGTTTACCTAAAATTAAAAAGAATAATTCCAGAATATATTTATGAATTTCCAATAGATAAATTTCAGCTATCCAAAGCAATTCTTGCAAATAACTCAAATTTGAAGAAGATAATTAAAATAGTTCATAAAGAAATAAGTTATAAATTGGTGTCTTTTTTATTCAAAAACAAAAATAAAAAATTTGTTGTACTTGATATACCCCTATTATTAGAAAACAAAATAAATAAAAAAAATGATATTTTGGTTTATGTTGAGTCTAAAAAAACTGATATACAAGCAAACTTAAAGCGAAGAAAAAACTTTAACCCTAAAATATTAAAAAAATTCAAAAAAATTCAACTCTCACTTGATTATAAAAAAAAAAATTCAAGATTTATAATTAAAAATAAATTTACCAAAAAATCTGTTAAAGATGAAATTAAAAAAATTTTAAAAATTATTAAAGATGAAAGAAATAATTCTTGATACCGAAACAACTGGTTTGTCGATTAAAGATGGACACAGAATTGTTGAAATTGGATGTATAGAATTGGAGAATTTAATTCCTACAAAAAATAAATTTCATTGCTATCTAAATCCTGAAAGAAAAGTTTCCGAAAAAGCATTAGCAGTTCATGGATATAATGACGATTTTTTATCTAAACAACGAAAATTTAATGAAATTGGAGAAGAATTCTTACAATTTATAAAAGACAAAAAACTTATAATACACAATGCTGAATTTGATCTTGCTCATTTAAACAATGAGTTAAAACTATTTGGAAAAAAAGAAATTCAAAATGAAATTGTGGACACACTTTTGCTTGCAAGGGATAAATTTCCTGGTGCTCCTGTGAGTTTAGATGCTCTTTGTAAACGTTTTAGGATTGATAATTCAAAGAGAACTCAACACACAGCTCTTATTGATTGCGATTTGTTAACAAAAGTTTATATAAACCTTATAGATCAAAAAGAACCAACACTTAATTTTCAAAACACCACCCAAGAAAAAAAATATATAGACAATTCAAATGTTGAGTATTTTAAAAAAATTATAACACCTTCTTCAGAAGAAATAAAAAATCACAAAGTATATTTAAAACAACACCTTAAAAAGAACTATTTTTAATTAAATTTTTGTTTATATAAAGCTTCAAAGTCTACTTTTTTTTCAAATTTTATACTCGGATAACCAGAGTTGTGTAAAACATTTAAAAGTGCTTTCTCTAATGCAGGATAAATTTTTATTTGAACATCACAAAGTATAATTTTTTCTAATTCTTTTTTTTCTTTAATATTTTCGTTAATTTTAATTATTGTTGAATAAATTATTTCAAAATGAGATTTTTTTGCATTTTGTTCTTTGTCTTCAAATTTAAAAGAAGTATTAACTTCAATCATTTTATTTTTTAAAGCTTTAGAAGTGATGTCAATTCCCAGTTGGTATTTAGAAATTTGTTCTCTTACAAATAGATAAGTTTCAATATCTGGTGTTTCACTAGACAAATCTTTTATATACTCACCTAATACTTTAAATTTTTCTGTCATTATCATCCTCTATATCTTCAAAATCTCCTTCAATAAAATTATCTTTTTTCCTTTGTCTAGTTGAGAATTTTTTAGAAAATTTATTAAAAATTAATTTTCGAGTTAATGGAAATATTAATAGGAAACCCAGAATGTCTGTCACAAATCCGGGTATTATTAATAACAAAGCTGCAAATGCAATAGCTGCACCAGAAATTACTTCGTAAGCAGGTGTTTCGTTCTTACTTAATTGAGCAAATCCAGATTTTAATGTGTTTAGTCCTTCATATTTCGCGTAATACATTCCAATAATTGCAGTGGTAAAAATGAGAAAAATAGTCGTAATCGCTCCGACTTGTGAACCAATTTTTATTAAAAGATAGATTTCAATGGCTGGCACAAGGATTATTGTTAATAATATTGAGTTCATTTGTCCTTAATCTAAATTGCTGGTTGAAATTAATCAACAGAGTAATTACTATCTATTTATGAATTATAGTTTTGAGTATATAGATATTATCCTACTTGCGATGATCGCTGGTTTTATTTTTTTAAGATTGAGAGGAATTTTAGGCAAAAGAACAGGTTTTGAAGGGAAAACACCCGCACAATTCAAAGAGGTGTTAAAAAATATTAAAGTTGAACATCCAAGAAAATCTAAAGATATTTTCGATAATGCTGCTCAAGAAGAATTTTTAAAAGGCGCTAAAATTGCTTACGAAACAATAATCACTGACTTTAGCGATAATGACAATAAAATAACTAATAGCAGACCTCTTCTTAATAACGAAATTTACAATAAGTTTAACGAAGCACTTAAAGAAAGAAGTGATAGAGGTCATTATGCAGAAATTACATTTATAGGTATTAACTCTGCAATCATAAAAGAGCATAAAAAAATTGGAAAAATTCTAAATGTTACAGTAGATTTCATTGCTGAAATAATTACTTGCATAAAAGATAAAGAGAAAAAGATAGTAACTGGTGATCCTGAAAGAATAAAAAAAATTTATGACACATGGGTTTTTTCAAGAGATACAACATCGCCAAACCCTAATTGGCAACTAGTTGATACTTTAACTTAATTGAACTTCGATATTTCAGATAAAGATAAAAAAGATTGGGAAGATTTTATTTCAAGCGAAGATAAACTCCCAAATAAAGATTATAAATTAAAAAAAAAAAATTTTTACAAGACCAGATCAATTGATTTACATGGCTATACAATTGATCAAGCTCATAGAGCCTGTGAGGAATTTATATTTAAATCTTATGCTGAAAAAGTCAATAAACTGATAATTGTTACTGGCAAAGGTCTCCATTCTGAGAATGAAAAGAGTCCTTATGTCTCCAAAGACTTAAGTATTTTAAAATATTCTGTGCCTAGTTATATAAAAAAAAATTTTGACCTAATGAAGTTGATAAATGAAATTGAAGGTGCAAGTATTGAGGATGGTGGTGAAGGTGCTTTTTATATATATTTGAAAAAAAATAATAAATAATTATGATTATCTGGTTATCATCATATCCAAAAAGTGGGAATACTTTAGTGAGATCCCTACTATCAGCTTATTTATTTACAAAGGACGGTAAATTTAATTTTGAGAGTTTGAAAAATATATCTCTTTTTCCAGACATAACATTTTTTGAAAAATTAGGAGTAAACGTTGAAAAGGAAGATGAAATTTTAAAGAATTATATCCGTGCCCAAGAGAAAATAAATGAAAAAAATAGAAAATCTATCACATTTCTAAAAACACATAGCACGCTACATAGTATTAATAATCACAAGTTTACAAATTATCAAAACTCATATGGTGTAATTTATATAGTAAGAGACCCAAGAAATGTGGTGATTTCTTATGCTAATCATAACCAAATTACAATTGAACAAGCAGCTGAAGCTATTAAGTCTTTTAAAGTTCTTGGAGGTGTTAAAAACTCTAAAGTTGCAGCTGATAGAGGAAAAACTCATGTAGGAAGTTGGGCTTCTCATTATAATGTTTGGAAGGAATTTAAAAAAACAAACAGATATTTATTAGTGAAATATGAAGATCTTATTTCCGATACTAGGAATCAATTTTTAAGAATAATAAATTTTATATATATACTTGGCAAAGCTAAACATACTATTGATCAAGAAAAGTTAAATAATGTAATCAACACAACCACATTTGAAAAAATGCAGAGTATGGAAAAATCAACATTTTTTCATGAAGCAAAAAAAATTAATGATAAATATGTTACTTTTTTTAAATATGGTCCAAACAATGATTGGAAAAAAATGCTTCCACCAAAAATTTTACAAAATTTAGAACTCGAATTTAAGACTGAAATGAAAGAATTAGAATATTTATAAAATTTAAAGAATAAACTTAGACAAATCTGTATCTTTAACTAAATTATCTAAGTTTTTATTAATATAGTCTTCATTAATTATAATTTTTTCACCTGCACGGTCTGTTGCTGTGAAACTTATTTCATCCAAAATTCTTTCAATTATAGTGTGCAATCTTCTTGCACCGATATTTTCTACAGTTGCGTTTACTTCAGAGGCAATATTGGCAATAGTGTCAATTCCATCATCAGAAAATTCTAGATCAACATTTTCTGTTTTTAATAAAGCTACATATTGTTTAATTAGACTGAAATCTGGCTCTCTTAAAATTCTTTTAAAATCCTCACTTGTCAAAGCTTCTAGCTCCACTCTAATTGGAAGTCTTCCTTGAAGTTCGGGAAGAAGATCTGATGGTTTAGCCAACTGAAAAGCTCCAGATGCAATAAATAAAATATGATCTGTTTTGATAGGACCGTGTTTTGTATTTACAGTAGTTCCCTCAATAAGTGGTAATAAATCTCTTTGAACACCTTCTCTAGATACATCTCCACCAACTCTATCAGTTCTTGCTGAAATTTTGTCTATTTCATCTAAAAAAACAATCCCATTATTTTCAGTTGAAAGTTTTGCAGCTTTAACAATCTTATCTTGCTCAATTAATTTATCAGATTCATCGTTGATTAAAATTTCGTGGGATTCTTTTACACTCATTTTCTTTTTTTTTTCTTTAGCACCCATTGACTTACCAATCATCTCACCAATATTAATCATACCTACATTTGCTCCTGGCATTCCAGGTATTTCAAATGATGCACCACCTGAACCAGTGTCACTTACTGCAATCTCTATTTCGTTATCGTCAAGGTCACCGTTTCTTAGTCTTTTTCTAAAACTCTCTCTTGTTGCTAAACTTGCCTTTTTGCCAACTAATGCGTCTAGAACCTTTTCCTCAGCAGCCTTTTGAGCTTGAGCAAAAACCTCTTTTCTTTTTTTTACTTTTTCCATTGCGATAGCAATTTCAATTAAATCTCTAACTATTTGTTCTACATCTCTTCCTACATAACCTACTTCGGTAAATCTAGTTGCTTCAACTTTTACAAAAGGAGCTTCAGCTAATTTAGAAAGCC
>CACBYG010000008.1 GCA_902543535.1 uncultured Pelagibacteraceae bacterium | reverse complement strand
GTATCAGATCAAAGACTTCATCATCAGATGAGTCCGCAACAGTTCTATCAAGTTATCTTGTTTCCTAATCGTTGATTTACTTCTTCCTTGCCTAAAGAAATTAAAATATCGTAGAGGCCTGGTCCAAATTTAGATCCCGTTAAAATTACTCTTAAAGGCTGCCCTATACCTTTAAAGTTAGTTTCATGTTTTTTTATTAAATTATTTACTATAGGCTCTAATATTTCTTTGTTTAAATTATCTAAAGACGAAATCTCAGTTTTAAATTCTTGAATTATTTTTTTTGCTTTGGCATCAATTAACTTTAGATCATCTGAATTAAAATTGATTTTATCTAGGATTATATATTTTGCGTTGTTGTATATATCTTCTAATGTTTTTGCTTTATTTTTTAAAAAAGGTAGTGAATTTTTTATTTTTTCCTTTTTTTCAGGTTTAATTTTTTTTTTATAAATCTCACAATATTCTACCAAGCTTTTGAAAAGCTGCTGCTCATCAATAGTTTTAATATAGTGCTCGTTCATTGATAAAATACGGCTCATATCAAGTTTTGAAGGTGATTTTCCAATTCCCTTTAAATTAAAGTATTTAATGCTCTCATCTAAAGTAAATATTTCTTTATCTTGATAAGACCAGCCCAGTCTTAACAAATAGTTTCTTAGAGCATCTGGCATAATTCCAATTTTTGAGTAATCGTCTAATGTGGAGGCATTATCTCTTTTAGATAATTTTTTGCCCTCAATTGTGTGGATTAAAGGTATATGTGCAAAATTTGGTACCTTCCAACCCATAGCTATATATATCTGTATTTGCTTAAAGGTATTTATTTTATGGTCATCGCCTCTAATAATGTGTGTCATTCCCATTTGATAGTCATCCACAGTTGCTGAAAGGTTATATGTAGGAGTTCCGTCGTTTCTTAATATAATAAAATCCTCAATTGTATTATTTTCAATCTCTACATCACCTTGTACCAAGTCTTTTAATACAGAATTTCCCTCAATTTTACTTTTAAATCTAATTACTGGCTTAATATCTTTTGGAATATCTTTTTCATCCGAATCCCTCCATTTTCTATTATAGATATAAGGTAGTTTTTTTTGTCTAGCTCTTTTTTTTTGATCTTCAATTTCTTCATTAGAGCAATAGCATTTATATGCGTTTCCATTTTTTAACAATTCATTTGCAACTTTAATATGGTCATTAATTTTTGTTGATTGAATATACTCTTCTCCATCGTGCTCAATTCCTATCCATTTTAAAGATTTTATAATTTGAATTTTGTGCTCTTCTTTAGATCTTTCTTTATCAGTATCTTCTATTCTTAGATTAAATGTGCCTTTTTGATTTTTTGAATATAGCCAATTAAATAAAGCTGTTCTAACACCTCCAATATGAAGTGCTCCAGTAGGTGAGGGAGCAAATCGAGTTGCTACTTTTGACATCAATGATGTTTAGACTATTTTTTTAGAAGTTTCTATATAAAGATACTAAAACTCCCTGAACTTTAACTCTATCAGGTCCAAATATCTTAGTTTCGTAATTTCTATTTGCACTTTCTAAAGCGACGACTTTACCCTTTTTACGAATTCTTTTAAGCATTGCTTCATGTTCATCAATCAAAGCAACTACAATCTTTCCATTGTCTGCAGTATCTGTTCTTTTGATAATTACGGTATCTCCCTCATGAATACCAGCTTCTATCATAGAGTCACCTTGAACTTTTAAACCAAAATAATCTCCATTTTTTTCTAGATTATTTGGCAAAGGTATTCTAGCAACTTCATTTTGGATTGCCTCAACCGGTGTTCCAGCAGCAATTTTACCAAGAACTGGGACCTCTGCTTCATCTGAAGGCACTTGCTCTTCGTCTAAACCACCTTTTATAACACTTGGAGAAAAGTTGTTGTAAATATCATTTGCAGAAGCTGTTTCAGGAAGTTTTATTACCTCTAAGGCTCTAGCTTTATGAGCAAGTCTTTTTATGAAACCTCTTTCCTCTAAAGCACTTATCAATCTGTGTATTCCTGATTTAGATTTTAAATTTAGAGATTGTTTCATCTCTTCATATGAAGGAGAAACACCAGAGCTTCTCAACTTCTTGTTGATAAATAAAAGCAAGTTTTTTTGTTTTTTTGTAAGCATAAGAACAAATATCGTACAAATAATGTTCTATAAAAGTTCTTCTGATTTAACAACATTAAAAATAACAGTAAAATTAGGGTTTAATTGACTATAAAACTGAAAAAATAGAATTTTTGTCCAAATTCTTTAAAAGTGATTCACCAATTAAAAAAGTGTTGATAGTTGTTCTGTTTTTTAAATCTAAAAGTTCCTCTTTAGTTTTAATTCCACTCTCTGATATCAAAGGACCATCATGATTAATTAATACATTATGAATATCATAGGTTGTACTAATATCTGTTTTAAGAGTTTTTAAATTTCTATTGTTTATTCCAATCAAAGCCTCTTTGAAGTTTAAAGCTTTTTTTGCTTCATCAACAGTATGAACTTCTACAATTACTGACATTTTATATTTTAATGCCTCTTCGTATAAATCATTAGCTAGAGTGTCTGATACACCAGCCAAAATAATTAAAATTGCATCTGCTCCATAACTTTTAGCTAAGGGTATTTGAAATTTATCTACAAAGAAATCTTTACATAAAATAGGTAAGCTAACTTTTTCTTTTATCTTGATGATGTGGATTAGGTTTCCTAAAAAATAATCTTCCTCAGTAAGCACAGATAAGCAAGTTACATTATTACTATTATATGTATTGGCAATTTCTACTGGATTGTAATTTTGAATAATTATACCTGCAGAAGGGCTAGCTTTTTTAATTTCAGCAATAATAGATGTTTTATTATTTGATAAATTTGATTGAATTTTTTCTTTAAAATTTAAGAAAGAATTATTTTTATTAATAATATCTGTTAGAGAGTTTAAACTTATTGATTTTTTTAAATTATTAACTTTTTCTATTTTTTTTTTAATTATTTCTTCAAGAATATTTTTAGACATTTTGTATTTTTTTTAAATGAATATATGATTTTCCTGATAAAATAAATTCTCTGCTATAATTGTAAGCATCTAAAAATTTCGAATATTTTTCATTTACAATTAAACCAGCTGCTGCGTTTAAACAAACTGCTTTTGAAAAATCATTGTCTTTACCTTTAAAAATTTCAATCATCTTATTTGCGTTATATTTAGCATCATCGCCAATTAAATTTTCAAATTTCTCTGCATTAATATTTAATTTTTGAGGATCAATAACAATTTCAGATATCTCCCCATTCTTTAATTGTATTACATTTGTTTTAGCATAAGGTGAAATTTCATCTAGTCCATCTTCACTATTAACAATCCATGCAAATTTAATATTTAAATTTTTAAGACCTTCAGCAAAAATCTTCAGTAATTTTTTATCAAAAACACCGACAACTTGTCTATCTACTAAAGCAGGGTTACTTAATGGACCAATCATATTAAATATTGTCCTTTTACCTATTTTTTTTCTCACAGGCCCAACAAATCTCATTGCACTATGATAATTAGGAGCAAACATAAAGCCAAAGTTGTTATGATTGATCTCTTTTTCTATGTCACCTGGTTCAAGATTTATTTTAACTTTAAGTGCCTCTAAAACATCCCCTGAACCACACTTTGAAGAGACTGCCTTATTACCATGTTTAGCAATTTTAGTGCCCATACTAGCTAAAAGTAAAGCTGATGCAGTTGAAATATTTAAGGTATTCATACCATCACCTCCAGTTCCGCAAGTATCAACACAGCCAGTAACTGTTACTCTTTTTGACTTTTCTCTAAGTACATAAACACCACCTGCAATTTCGTCTGACACTTCACCTTTGTCTGACAATAAGGTTAAAAAGTCATAAATTTGATTTTCATTTGCTTTACCAGTCATAAGTAATTCAAAGGCGGATTTACTTTCCTCAAAAGAAAGATCTTTTTTATTTCTTAATTTTTCTAAAATTTGATCCATTTAACTAATAATTTATAAAGTTTTTTAATATTTTTATTCCTAATTTAGTTTTAATACTTTCTGGATGAAATTGTACACCGTGAATATTGTATAGTTTATGTTGCACACCCATAATCAAGCCATTATCAGTTTCTGCTGTAATTTCTAAACTATCAGATAAAGTTTTCTTATCAATTATAAGACTGTGATATCTTGTTGCTTCAAAAGTTTTTGGCAAATTTTTTAAAATTCCAATTTTTTTGGATTTAATTGTACTTATTTTTCCATGCATAAGTTTTTTTGCTTGAATGATCTTTGACCCAAATACTTGTCCAATAATTTGATGACCCAGACATACTCCTAAAAAAGGTATTTCTTTATGGAGAGATTTTAAAATATTTATACAATTTCCTGATTGATTTGGATTTCCTGGTCCTGGAGATATAACAATTTTATTATATTTATTTTTCTTAATATCTTTAGCTGTGATTTTATCATTTCTTACGACGTCGACTGTAACTCTTAGTGAAGATATATAATGATACAAGTTAAATGTAAAACTATCATAATTATCTATCAACAATACTTTCATTATCTTAAAGCATTAATTAAAGCCTTAGCTTTATTAACAGTCTCCTCATATTCGTTTATAGGTTTACTATCAGCAACAATTCCCGCACCAGCTTGTACATATAATTTTTTATTTTTAGCAACAGCTGTTCTTAAAGCAATACAAGTATCAAATTCACCGTTTGCAGAAAAATAACCTATGCCGCCTGCATATACTTTTCTTCTCGTCGTTTCTAATTCATCAATAATTTCCATAGCTCTTATTTTAGGAGCACCAGACACTGTTCCAGCAGGAAATCCAGCTAGTAAAGATTTAAACTTAGAGAACTTTTTATTATAATCACCAATTACGTTAGATACTATATGCATAACATGTGAATATCTCTCTATAATAAAGCTCTCAGTTACTTTAACAGAATTTACTTTTGATACCTTACCGGCATCATTTCTTCCTAAATCCAAAAGCATTAAATGTTCAGAGAGTTCTTTTTTATCTTTTAATAAATCTTTCTCGAAATAAATATCTTCTTTTAATGATTTACCTCTTGGCCTTGTTCCAGCAATTGGTCTTACAGTAATTTTATTATCTCTTAATCTCACTAATATTTCTGGACTTGCACCAATTATTTGGAAATCATTAAAATTAAAGAAAAACATGAAAGGAGAGGGGTTAGTCACTCTTAATTTTTTATAAATATCTATTGGTGTTTTTGTTAATTTAGCCTCAAACCTTTGACTTAAAACCACTTGAAAAATATCACCAATTTTAATGTATTTTTTTGCCTTATTAACCATATTTAAAAATTTACTTTTAGATGTGTTGGATTTAACTTTGATATTATTTAATTTTTCTTTTAGTGGTTTATTTAAATTTTTTATTGAGGATTGAATTAATAATTTAAAAAGATCAGATTTAATTTCATTAAATTTGTTTTCATAGTTAGTTATTTTTTCATCTTTAAAAATATTACTTATATAAAAAATTTCTTTTTTTAAATTATCATGAATAACTAATAATCTAGGACGTAGAAGTCTAACATCTGGTATATTTAAATCATTTTTACAACTGTTTGGTATCTTTTCGACATATCTAATTGAGTCATATGAAAAGTATCCAGATAATAATGAGCATATTTTTGGTAAATTCTTTGGTGTTTCAAATTTAAACTCTTCAATTATTTTCTCTATTAATTGATCTGGCTTATCTTTCAGCTTTACTTTTTTGTTATTTTCGATCAGATAAGAGCTTTGATTGTTAAACTCCCAAATTTTATCAGGGTTTTTACCAAATATTGTGTATCTACCTTTGATTTTCCCTTTTTCAACAGACTCAAATATAAAACTATTTGTTTCTTCTAAAAAATTATCAATTAAATTTAATATTTCTTCATCGTTCTTAACTTTTTTCGACGTATATATTATTTGATTTTTTTTGCTTCTATGTCGAAACTTGAAGTCCTTGAAGCTTCGATTAATGATCATTTGAAATAATTTTTTACTCTATCAACAGATTTTTGGTTAACTTTAACTTGGTATTTATTGTTTAATAATTGGTCATAAGATTGTAAAATACTTTTTCTGTTATCTGTATTTTGATTTTTTATAAATTTAACATATTCTTCATCAGATTTATTAAAAAAATTTTTCTTAGAATCTGCAATTTTAACTAAAAAAATGTTATTATCCTTATCATTAATCAAAGTAAAAGAATTTGTAGGCAATGTATAAAGTACTTTAATTGAATTTATATCAAAAATTGAGTCATCATTAATCGTTTTAATTTCTACATTTAATAAATTATTGCTTCCTAAATCTTCAAATTTACTATTATTGAATTCTTTATTTTGAATCTCTTCTAGAATTTTTCTGTTAAAATCAAATTTACCTTTCTGATAAATTAACTCTACAAGCTCACTTTTAGTTTTATCATCATTTAAATTTGGACTTTTGTCGTATTCTTCATTGATGCTATATAATAAGAAATTATCTCCATTTTCAATTAAGTTTAATTTTGATGACTTATTTTGATAGATTAAACTTTCACTAGTTTGATCTTCTGATGTTGGAGCATATTCAATTATTTCTTTAACTTCGACATTTATATTCTCTAAAATGGTTCCAAATTCTGCCCCTTCTGAGATTTGGTTTTCAATTTTATCAATCTTATCAAAAAATTCTTGATTAAACTCCTCAATTCCAATTAAATTTTTAGGATTTAAAACAACATATTTAAAATCTATATATTCTCTTTTTAGTTGGTCTTCATTTTCTTTAATAAATAACAAAAGATCCTGATCTGTATACTCATTCTTCTCCTTATAAAGTCCTTCCATATTGAAGTACTCAATACTTAATGTCTTGTTATTTTCTTCATATTTTTTATCAATCAAGAAATTAGGTGTTATTGTTCCACCGCCTATAATATCAAATAAGTGTTTTTGTAATTCTCTATTTTTTAATTTCAATTCAAACATTGGTGCTGACAAATTACTTGATAATAAGAATTTTTCATATTTCACTCTTTGAAAAACACCATCTTCATCTTGAAAATTTTTATTGTCTTTAATTGTTTTAAGAATTGTTCTCTCACTGATTGAAATAGCATAGTCTTTTACCTCGAGATCAATTAATGTAGTTGAAATCAAACCTGATAATAATTCTTCAATTATATTATTATCTAAATTGGTTCTGATAGCATCAATTGATATACCACTTTGATTCACATAATCCATAAAGTCTTGGGTGGTTACATTTGTTTTATTTATTTTTGCTATATTGTTTTGATTATTTGTGCTGAAGCCACCACCAAATCCACCAAAACCAAATGCAATAATAATCACTATGATTAGGATTAAACCACCTAATTTTTTTCCACCAAAATTTTTTAAAGTTTCTAACATAAAGCCAATAATATATTGATCTGTAAAAAACAAATCTATAGATTAAAAATTCAATTATGACAAATAAATATCTGTATTTTGTAGCTAATTGGAAAATGTATGGTGACTTAAAAGCACTTAATTCGCTGGATAAAGTAATTAAATTTTCTAAGAGTATAAAACAAAAAAAAATAAAGTTAATTTATTGCCCACCTAGCACATTAATTAATTCTTTATCAAATAAATTAAAAAAAACAAAAGTTGAAGTGGGTGCTCAAAATTCTCACGAGAGCGATAAATATGGCGCGTTCACTGGTCAGATAAATTCAAAAATGTTAAAAAATGTTGGAGCACGATATGTTATATTGGGCCACTCAGAGAATAGGCAGTTAGGTGAAGATAATAAAAAAATAAATTCTAAAATTAAAAGTGCATTAAAATCGGGTTTGAAAATTATTTTTTGCATTGGTGAAACATTAAAAGAGAAAAGAAATAAAAAAACTAATCAGGTTTTAAGTAAGCAAATTAAGATGGGTCTAAAATCAATTCAAAAAAAATCGAATATAATAATTGCTTATGAACCAGTCTGGTCAATTGGTACTGGGTTAATTCCAAAGCCAAAAGACTTGATAAAATCAATTTCATTTATTAAAAAAAAATTAGGCAAAAAACCTTATAAAATTTTGTATGGAGGCTCTGTAAATAGTGAGAACATCAAACAATTGAAAAATATTAATACCATTGATGGTTTTTTAATAGGTGGAGCCTCTCAAGATTCAAAGAAATTTATTGATATAATTAAAAAAACCATTAATTAGATCGCCATGGAAACTATATTATTAGTAATTAACATCATACTTGCAGTTATTTTGGTATTACTAGTTTTAATACAGAAATCTGAAGGTGGTGCATTAGGTATTGGTGTTTCACAAGAAAACTTTATGTTATCAAGATCAGCTGGTAGTTTCATGACTAAAGCTACTGCTATTGTTGCGACTTTATTTATTATTTGCAGCTTAGCGCTTACAATTATCTCAAGAGCAGAACTAACTCCAACTAGCTCAGTTTTAGATACGGTTGAGGAAAAAACAGAAGATACTCCTTCAATTCCTGAGAATAATTAATTAATACTTTTCAATCTCTTTTTTATTCGCTATAAGATAATTCCATGGCGCGATATATATTTGTCACGGGCGGCGTGGTTTCTTCATTAGGTAAAGGTTTATCTTCAGCTTCTCTAGCATATCTACTTCAATCAAGAGGTTTTAAAGTTAGGATCAGAAAACTTGATCCATATTTAAATGTAGACCCTGGAACAATGAGCCCATTTCAGCATGGTGAAGTATATGTAACTGATGACGGTGCCGAAACAGATTTAGACCTTGGTCACTATGAACGATTTTCTGGTGTGTCAGCAAAAAAATCAGACAATATTACTACAGGAAAAATTTATAATGATGTTCTTAGAAAGGAACGTAAGGGTGAGTATCTTGGAAAAACTGTTCAAGTCATCCCACATATTACAGATCGCATAAAACAATTTATTAAAAATGACTCGTCAAAAGAGGACTTTGTAATTTGTGAAATTGGAGGGATAGTTGGAGATATAGAAAGTTTGCCATTTGTCGAAGCAATAAGACAATTTGCAAACGACGTTGGTAAGAAAAATGCTTTATTTATTCATTTAACATTAGTTCCTTACTTAAGGGCATCAGATGAGATAAAAACAAAACCAACTCAACACTCTGTAAAAGAGTTAAGAAGCATAGGTATTCAGCCAGATATTATCATTTGTAGATCTGAAAGACCAATACCATTAGAGCATAGAAAAAAGATTTCTTTGTTTTGTAATGTTGATATCAAAAATGTAATAGAAACTGTTGATGTCAAAACAATTTATGAGGCCCCAATAAGCTTTTTTAAAGAAAAATTAGATATTCAAGTACTAAATTATTTTAAATTAAAATCTAAAAAGCCAGTAAATTTAAATCCATGGAAAAAAATAACTAAAATAATTTTACAAAATAAAAGAGAAGTAAATATTGCAATTATTGGAAAATATGTTGAGCTTAAAGATGCTTACAAGTCATTAGATGAAGCATTAACTCATGGTGGAATAGAGAATAAAATTAAAGTTAATTTAGTTAGGATTGACTCAGAAAAATTAAAAATTTCTGAAATTAAGAAAAAACTAAAAAATATATCTGGAATATTGATACCTGGTGGATTTGGCAAAAGAGGTACAGATGGAAAAATAGAAGCAATAAAACATGCAAGAATGAACAAAATTCCTTTTCTTGGAATATGTTATGGAATGCAAATGGCAATTATTGAATTTGCTAGAAATCAACTAAATTTAAAAAATGCTACCTCAAGTGAATTTGATAAAAAAGGTCTTCCAATTATTGGTTTACTAAACGAATGGTCTAAAGATGGTAAAACTATTAAGGGTACTGATAAAGATCTTGGTGGGACGATGAGACTGGGGTCTTATGATGCTAAATTACAAAACAACACAAAGATCAGAAAAATTTATAAGTCTAAGTTAGTTAAAGAACGACATCGTCATAGATATGAGGTGAATATTGCTTACAGAGAAAAATTTGAAAAAAAAGGTATGATTTTTTCAGGTTTATCACCTGATAATCAATTACCTGAAATTATTGAGCTTAAAAATCACCCTTGGTTTATTGGGGTTCAGTTCCACCCAGAATTTAAATCTAGACCTTTATCGCCCCATCCTTTATTCTCTTCATTTATCAAGGCAGCAAAAAATCATAAATGAATAGCATAAAAGTAAATTGTGGAAATATAGAAATCTCAAATAATAATAAAATTTGCATTATTGCTGGACCTTGTCAGCTTGAAACGGAACAGCATGCAATGGATATGGCTGGGAAAATTCAGGAAATTACAAAAAAATTTGGACTTAGCTTAATTTACAAAACCTCTTTTGACAAAGCTAACCGAACTAGTCTCAAAGGCAAAAGAGGAGCTGGACTTGAAGCATCTTTACCTGTTTTTGATAAAATAAAAAAAGAATTAAACGTTCCTATTTTAACAGACATTCATAATATTGATCAATGTTCAGAAGTAGCTGATCATGTTGATATATTACAAATTCCTGCTTTCTTATGTAGGCAGACGGATCTTTTAATAACTGCTGCTAAAACAAATAAAATTATTAATGTAAAAAAAGGACAGTTCTTAGCACCATGGGACATGGTTAATGTTACTAAAAAAATTTCAGACTCTGGAAATACAAATATTTTAGTCACCGAGAGAGGTGCAAGTTTTGGTTACAATACTTTAGTTTCTGACATGAGATCTTTACCTATTATGGCTAAGAATGGTTATCCAGTAATTTTTGATGCAACCCATTCAGTACAACAACCAGGAGGGCAAGGAGAGTCATCCGGAGGGCAAAGAGAGTTTGTGGAGTATTTAGCTAGAGCTGCTGTTGCCGTGGGTGTTGCTGGAGTTTTTATTGAAACTCATCAAGATCCAGATAATGCACCATCAGATGGTCCCAACATGCTACCATTGGATAAATTGGAAAATTTGTTACATCAACTATCAGATATAGATAAATTAATAAAAAAATAGTGAGTAAAATTTTAAAAGTAAAGGCCCGTCAAGTATTTGACAGTAGAGGAAATCCAACTGTAGAAGCCGAAGTTTATACAAAAAATAATAGTGCAACAGCTATTTGTCCATCAGGAGCATCAACTGGAACTTATGAAGCTTTTGAGAAGAGAGATAAAAATAATAAACGTTATCTAGGCAAGAGTGTTTTAAATGCTGTTAATTTGGTTAACAGTAAAATTTCAAATAAATTAAAGGGCCAGAGTGTTCACAGCCAAGAACGAATTGATACACTATTAATAAACTTAGATGGAACAAGACAAAAAACTAATCTAGGCGCAAATGCAATGCTTGCAGTTTCAATGGCTGTTAAAAAATTATCAGCTAAAGTAAAAAAATTACCTTTGTACAAAACCTTTTTTTTAAAGAAAAACTTCCAATTACCTTATCCTTTAATGAATATTATTAATGGTGGAGCACACGCTAATAATGGTCTCAGAATTCAAGAATTTATGATCAGACCTGATCGAGCTAAAAGTTTTTCTGAGGCGATGAGAATATGTTTTATAGTAATTAAAAATTTATCAAAATTAATAAAAACTAAAGGACTATCTACTTCTGTTGGAGATGAAGGTGGCTTCGCACCAATGATAAGTAGCAACAACCAAGCTCTTGATTTAATTGTGAAAGCTATAAAAAAATCAGGTTTTGTTAATGGTAAAGATGTTTCAATTTGTTTAGATGTAGCTGCAAATGAATTATTTAAAAAAAATAAATATTCGATTCATTCTAGAAATTACATATCTGTTGAAAAATCTATCAAAGAATATCAAAAAATTATTAAAAAATATAAAATCAAATCTATCGAAGATCCTTTTGCTGAAAATGATTGGCCCGCATGGAATAAATTGATGAGATCAATAAATAAAGTTCAAATAGTAGGGGATGATCTTTATGTGACAAACCTTGAACGACTTAAGAAAGGGTTTTTAAATATTTCCTCAAATTCAATCTTGATTAAATTAAATCAAATTGGAACAGTTTCAGAGACATTAGATGTGATCAAATTTGCCCAAACCATTGGTTATAAAACAATAATTTCTCACCGATCTGGAGATAGTGAGGATACTTTTATTGCAGATCTTGCAGTTGGAACCAACTCAAATCAAATTAAAACAGGATCATTAGCAAGATCAGAAAGAGTAGCCAAATATAATCAATTAATTCGTATTGAAGAAGAACTTGGAAAAAAAGTGAGAATGAATAAAATCAATTAATGTTGAGGCTAATAAAAAGAAATTATTTTTTATTAATATCATTGTTTTTGATTCTATACTTTGGTTTTAATCTTGTTTCTGGAGAAAGAGGGCTTTTTTCATACATTGAGAAAAAAGAGCTTTTGTCCAACTTGAAAAATGAGGAATTAACCTTAATTAGTAAAATAGAGGATATGGATCATAAAAATTCACTATTAAGTACTAATTTAGATCTAGACTATATTGAGACTTTAATTAGAGAACGATTTCTATTTGGCAAAGAAGGAGAGACGATTTATATAATTAAAAATGATGAAAACAAAAATTAGACATCCTGAAAAAGTAAATAAGCCAATTAATCCAATTAAAAAAAAGCCTGATTGGATAAGATCCAAGTTATCAAATAGCAAAGAATTCTTTTTAACAAAAACTATTGTTAACCAAAATAATTTAGTCACTGTATGTCAGGAAGCTAACTGTCCAAATATAACTGAATGTTGGAGCAAAAGACATGCAACATTTATGATTATGGGTGACACTTGTACAAGAGCTTGTGCGTTTTGTGATGTTAAAACTGGTAAGCCTGAAAAATTAGATCCATTTGAACCCTATAAAATTTCTAATGCTGTAAGTAAATTAGATTTAAAACATGTTGTGATCACATCTGTCGATAGAGATGATTTAGATGATGGTGGGTCAAACCATTTTTATGAAGTAATAAATGCAACTCGTAAAAAAAATCCGAAAACTTCAATTGAAGTTCTAACACCAGATTTCTTAAGAAAAGGGGACGCGTATAAAAAAATTTTAGAGGCAGATTTAGATGTGTTTAATCACAACATTGAAACAGTACCACGTCTTTATTTAAAAGTGCGACCAGGTGCTAGATATTTTGGATCTTTAGAACTTTTGAAAAATGTTAAAAAAATTAATAAAAAAGTTTTTACTAAATCTGGTTTAATGGTTGGACTTGGTGAAGAAAAGGATGAATTAATTCAAGTGATGGATGATTTAAGATCTGCCGATGTAGATTTTATTACTATAGGACAGTATTTACAACCTTCTCCAAAACATCATCCATTAAGCAGATACTATCACCCTGATGAATTTAAAGATTTAGAAAATATTGCAAAATCCAAAGGATTTTTGCTGGTCTCTTCCTCACCTTTAACGAGATCCTCTTACCATGCAGATGAAGATTTTGCGAAACTACAACAAAATAGATTACAAAATAATTAATGCCTAAAGCCTCAGTAACAAGGCACATAGAACAAGAAAAACAAAAATTAATTGATTTTGTTTTAGATATTGAAAAATATCCAGAATTTATTCCTTTTTGTATTGACTCTAAAGTTTATGAGCTTGAGGATAAAAAAGATGAGATAGCAATCATTGCAGATCTAACCATTGGCAGAAAACCTTTTGTAGATACTTATAAAAGTGATGTGCGTTATGATAAAAAAACAGACTCAATACATGTTACAAATATAGGTGGTCCTTTGAAACATCTTGAAAACAACTGGAAATTCACGCAAAAAGAAAAATATACCGAAGTTGAATTTGATGTTGATTTTGAAATCAAAAACAAGTTTCTTAACATCATAATGACAAAGTCATTTGAATTTGGTCTAAATAAAATAGCAGATGCTTTTCAAAAAAAAGCAGAAAATCTCTAGATTAAGAAATTCACAATATCTAAAGATTTTTTGACTGTAGCTTTCTGAATTCCAAGTCTATTTTTGTTTTTAAATATATTTTTTGTGATTAATATCTTATTATTTTTTTTTACTCCAATATAAACTAACCCAACTGGTTTAAGTTTTGTTCCCCCGTTAGGTCCTGCAATTCCTGTAATAGAGATATTAACTTTACTTTTAGAAATCTTAGCTAAGTTTTTAACCATTGCTTTACATGTTTCTGGGCTTACGGCACCATATTTATCTATAATTTTTTTATTTACTTTTAAAATTTTAATTTTTGCATTGTTAGAATAGGTAATTAAACCTATTTGGAAGTATTTAGATGCATTAGATAATTTTGTTAAGTTATTAGCTAAGAGGCCTCCTGTGCAAGATTCAGCAACAGAAATAGTTAATTTCTTTTGAATTAGTTTTCTATGCAGAAGTTTAATATTCATTAAAATTTAAGGCTTATTAGGTAAATTACTAACATAGTATAAAATCCAGCCATTATATCATCCATGATTATACCAAAGTAATTTTTAAAATTTTTATCAAAATAGCTTACTGGAAATGGCTTAAAGATATCAAAAAATCTAAAAATAAAGAAAGAAATAATATAATAAATTTCTATCTGTAAAGATATTTGGTTGGTTTGGTTCAAATATAATAGTAAAATTAACGGCATAGATTGACCCAAAACTTCATCAATTACTATTTGTCTTGGATCTTTATTTGCAAATTCACTCTCACTATCTTTGACTGCGTGAAAGGAATAAAAAAATATAATAAAAAAGAGTATAATTGAAAATCTTAGATCAGTGTATTCAAGATATTCATAAGCAATATAAATAAAAATTGTTGTCACTAAAGACGCTACTGTGCCAGGCATTTTGGTTAGATATCCGTACCCAAAGAAAGTAGATATTAAAACATTAATTTTTTTCATTGAGAAATTGAACAAATTACCTCACAAGCAATTGCTTTTTCCTTTCCTATTAATCCTAATTTTTCAACAGTTTTGCCTTTTAGATTTATTAATGAGCTATCAATGTTTAATAATTTAGATAAAGATTTAATTATTTTATCTCTGAATTTTGAGACTTTGGGTTGTTCACATATTAAATTTATATCTATGTTATTTATATAGAATTCATTTTTATTCATCATCTGAATGACAGGTGTTAACATTTTAGGAGATCTTATATTTTTAAATTTTTTTTTATTATCTGGAAATAAAGTCCCGATATCTTTTTTTCTCATTGCCCCCAATAGAGCATCCATAACAGCATGAATTATAACATCTCCATCTGAATGACCTTTTAACCCCGAATGGAATGGTATTTTTAAACCACCTAAGTAAAGTTTTTTATTTTTAATTAATCTATGAATATCGAAACCTATTCCAAAAAATGATTTATTAGTTTTGATATCTTCTTTATAAGTAATTTTAATATTAGAATTTTCACCTTTTATAAATTTTACTTTTAAATTATTTTGAATAAATAATGTTGCTTCATCTTGAATTTTAGATTTTTCTTTTATCGATAAATTATAAAGATCATTAAATCTAAAAGCTTGTGGGGTCTGAGTTGAAAAAGAATAATCACGATTTAAATTAAATAACTGTTTTTTAATTTTATACTTAATTGAGTCTTTTGTTTTTATGGTAGGCACCACAGCCTTATTTTTCTTAAGTGATTTAACTAAATTTTTTAAAAGCTGTAATGTAAAATTTGGTCTTGCTGCATCGTGAATTAAGACATTTGTTGGTTTGAATTTTTTTATATATTTAAGCCCTATTAAAGATGAGTCTGATCTTTCTTTTCCTCCTTTGATAACAACCACATTTTTAGAAAATTTATTTTTGATTTGTTTTTCATTGTTAACAACTAGGATGATTTTTTTGAATAATTTAGATGATAAGGCTTTTTCAATAGAGTGTATAAAAAGGGGCTTATTTTTATAGATAATGTATTGCTTAGGATTATTCGAATTAAATCTTTTGCTTTGTCCCGATGCTAGTATTATAAAATAGTTGTTCATTTATATTGGTGATTTTTTACTCAAATGTCAGATTTTATTAAAAAAAACATATATCTAATAATATTATTTATTATCACATTATCGATAGGATTTTTAACCTTTTTAACTTTTATCGATAAAGGCTTTATTCAATTAAATGATCAGAATTTGCAGTATTTATTAATACTTAACATTATTTTATTAGTTTCACTTTTCTTGTTTATTTTTTCAGAAATTCAAAAAGCAATTAAAAATGATATTGATAAGGATGGGTTAAAATCAAATAAAAAATATATTACATATTTTGCTTTATTTACATTAATACCTTCAGTTTTAATCTCAATTTTTTCATTATTTCTTTTTTCTTTTGCACTTGAAAAGTATTTTGACAAAAAGGTCACTACAGTTGTTAATAATTCTTATGAATTAGCAAGAAATTATGTTGAGGAAATAAGAAACAAAATACAATCTGATATTGTATTGATTGCTTTTGACACTAATAAGAGTAAAAATTTTTTAAATAATAATGTTGATGAATATAAACGTTTTTTAAATACTCAAAAAATAATAAGAGACGTAGATGAAATTCATATAATTGATGTCAATAAAAAGTTATTATTTACAACAATTAATAACATTCAGTCTTTTGTTCCACCGGTTGATAAGGCACTTAATCTAGTTTTAGAAGATGACAGACCTTTAAAAATAATTAACGCTCCAGAAAACATTTCTGCAGCAATTATAAGACTTCAAAATTTTGATGATAAATTTCTTTATGTCGTAAAGTATCTAGATAAAGAAATCTCAAAATATTTAACTGAATCTCAAGAGGCAATTAATTTCTATTATACAGTAGAAGAAAAAAGCACTGGAATTAAAATATCGTTTGCAATAATTTATATAATTGTTGTGAGTGTTTTATTGTTTGTGTCTATATCAATTGCTATAAGATTCTCTTCAAGATTTTTCAGATCCATTAATAATTTAATTTATGCCTCAAGCTCAATTGGAGAGGGAAATTTTGATGCAAAAGTTCCAGAGGTAAAAACTGATAAAGATTTAGAAATATTAAATAAAAATTTCAACTTAATGATTGATCGATTAAAAACTCAACAGGAAAAATTAATTATTAATGAAAGACATGAAGCGTGGGGCAGTTTAGCAAGAAAACTAGCTCATGAAATTAGAAATCCTCTTACACCAATTCAATTAACAATTGATAGGTTAAGAGAAAAATATTCCAACTTATTAAAAGAAAAAGACTCAGAAAATTTTAATGATAATTTAAAAATAATTAATAACCAAATTAAACAAATTGGAAATTTAGTTAACGAATTTTCTGACTTTGCAAGAATGCCAAAGCCCACCTTACGAAAAAATAACCTTGTCAATTTACTTAAAGAGAATGTTAAATTACTAAAGGAATTAGATAATTCCATTGTGATAGATTTATCCTATAATTCAGAAAAAATAATTTTAAATAGTGATAAAGAGCAAATAAGCAGGGTGTTTCTAAATTTAATTAAAAATTCAATTGAAAGTATTCAGCAAAAAGCTGAAAATGAGAGTAATTACAATAAAAAAATCACTATTGAACTTACAGAGAAAAATGACCACATAAATCTAGTTATTGTCGATAATGGGATTGGATTTGGAAAATTTTCTAAAAACATTAAAGATATTTTAAACCCTTATTTTACAACAAAAAAAAATGGTACTGGTTTGGGACTATCAATAGTAAATAAAATTATTAACGATCATAATGGTAAAATTGACTTTGTTCCAAGAAATGACGGAGCTAAAATTAAAATAAATTTTATTAAATAATATGAGTAGTGAAATATTAATTGTAGATGATAATGCAGATATTAGAAATGTTATTAATGAACTTATTGTAGATGCGGGTTACAAAACAAGGCTAGCTGCTAATTACAATCAAGCTTTATCTGAGATTGATAAAAAATTACCTGATGTTGCTATTTTAGATGTTAAATTAGATAAAGGAGATAATGACGGTATAGAACTTCTTTCTCACATTAAGTCAAAAAATAAAGATGTTCCTGTAATTATAATTTCTGGTCATGCCAATATTGAAATGGCTGTTAAGTCTTTACACAATGGTGCTTTTGAATTTATTGAAAAACCATTTGATCGTGAAAGATTACTAAATTTTGTTAAAAGAGCTGTTGAAAATTATAATCTAAAGAAAGAGAACAGAGAATATGAAAGTAAGCTTTTTTCATCCTATGAAATCATAGGCAGTAGTAAAAATATAATCAACATTAAAGATCAAATAAAAAAAATATCTATAACTGAGAGTAGAGTATTTATAAATGGTCCTTCTGGATCAGGTAAAGAGCTAATAGCTAGAAAAATTCATAAAAATTCTAAAAGAAGTAAAAATCCTTTTGTAATATTGAATGGTGCCTTATTAGATTCTAGCAAATATGAACTTGAGTTATTTGGTGAGGAAAAAGAAAATGGATCTATTTCTTATGGTGCTTTAGAAAAAGCTAATAGTGGTACACTTTTAATTGATCAAGTTTCAGAAATTCCTTTAGACATACAATCAAAAATACTTAGGGTTTTAATTGATCAAAAATTTAAACGTGTCAATGGCAGTAATGATGTAACTGTTGACGTAAGATTAATGTGTTCATCAAGCAAAGATTTAAAAAAAGAAATTGAAATAGGCAACTTTAGAGAAGACCTTTTTCATAGAATAAATGTATTTGAAATAAATGTTGAACCTTTAAATCAAAGAATTTCTGATATACCATTTTTGATAAATTATTTTTCAAAAAAAATATCGGAAAATTATAATATTAAAGAATTGAATATAGATGAGAATAATAGCTATATTTTAAATCACAATTGGAAAGGTAATGTAAGAGAACTAAGAAATTTAATTGAAAGAATAGCAATATTGCAGCCAGATACAAAAGACAAAATTTCAAATATTATTAAGGAGTCCTTGAAAAATAATAATTTTGACGATCAAATTGCAGAAAACAGCCTATCTGTGCCATTAAAAGAAGCTAGAGAAAAGTTTGAAAAGGAGTATTTAACTATCCAATTAAAAAAATTTAATGGAAATATTTCAAAAACAGCTAGCTTTGTTGGCATGGAGAGAAGTGCCTTACATAGAAAACTTAAAGGCCTAGGTATTAAAGAATTTAATTAATGAATATAATTATTTGTGGTGCAGGAAGAGTAGGTTTTACTATATCCAAACAGTTAAGTGAACAAGGTCACTCTATAACAGTAATTGATACATCTAGTGACGATATACAAAAAATTGATGATGCTTTAGATGTCAAAGCAATTGTTGGCAAAGCAACATACCCATCTATTCTTGAAAAAGCTAATGCCTCTGAAACAGATATGATTATAGCTGTTACAAGAAATGATGAAATTAATATGCTTATATGTCAAATTGCATTTTCCATATTTAATATACCTAAAAAAATTGCAAGAATAAGATCACAAGATTATCTAAACCCTAAATTTACAACTGTTTATAATAAAGAAAACTTGCCAATTGATGTAATTATTTCTCCTGAAATTGAAATTGCAAAATCGATCCAAAGAAAGTTAGAAGCTCCAGGAGCTTTAGACAGTGTGCCTTTTGCGGGTAATAAAATACGATTATTAGAAATTCTAATCAATGATGGTTGTACATTAATTAATATTAAGCTTAAAGATTTAACAAAAAAATATCCTAATTTGGAGGCAAATGTGATTGGAATTATAAGAGATGATAAGTTCCTAATTCCGAAAAAAGATGATGATATAAAAAAAAACGATAAAATTTATGTAATTATTAATTCGTCACAAACATCAGAAACTTTAGAAGCTTTTGGTCATACAGAAAAAGTTTCAAAAAAAATCCTTATTGTTGGAGGTGGTAACATTGGTTTTAATCTTGCAAAAAATATTGAGGAAACTTTAGACGCTGCAAGAGTTAAAATTGTTGAAAAAAACAAAGATCGTGCAGAATTTCTTGCATCAGAATTAAATAATACCATAGTGATTAATGGTAATGGTCTAGATGAGGAAGTTTTAGCAGAAGCAAACTTAGAAGAGGCAGAAACGGTTTTAGCTTTAACTAATGATGACGAAGATAATTTAATGGTTAGTGTTCTAGTTGAAAAATTCGCTAAAGATGAAAAAGAAATTGAGGACAAAAGAACCATGGCATTAGTGAATAAACCGAATTATTCTTTGTTACAAGACTCTCTTAAAATTGATGATTTAATAGATCCAAGAATGAACACTGTTTCTAGTATATTAAAACATGTTCATAAAGGTACTATAGAAACAGCTTACACAATTATGAATGGCGAATATGAAGTAATAGAGGCAGAAATTATTGAAACTTCTGAGTTAATTAATAAAGAATTAAAGAATTCGAATTTGCCTGATGAGATTAGAATAGGTGCAGTTTTAAGAGAAAATAAAATAATTATTCCAAGATCTAATTTTGTGTTTCTTAAAGATGATAAAGTTGTCTTCTTAGCAAAAAAAGATTCAATTTCAGTAGTTGAAAATATTTTTCGAATTAGTTCAATCTAATTAAATGTCTTTTTTTAGAGTAAAATACTTAAGTTTTTTTTTAATACTTGTCTCTATCTTTTCATTCTTTAACATAATTTATTCTTACTATTTTAATCTTTATCTCAATTTAAACACTTATTACGTAAGTTTAATAATTTCTGGATTAATAGGAATTTTTTTTTACTATTTAAAACCAAATTTAAAAAAGCCATCTATTTTTGAAAAAATTTTAACAGTATTGTTAGGCTATATATTAATGCCTTTGGTCTTATGTATTCCATTTTATTTAAGCATCTATAACTTAACTTTTTTAAACGCACTTTTTGAGTCTGTATCTGGCTTTACCTCAACAGGTTTTAGTATTTTTGATAATATAAAGAATATCGATCAAGGACTAATTTTGTGGAGATCCTCAATTCAATGGATTGGAGGATTATACTTTTTATTTTCTATAATTTTCTTAATTGATATTTATGATGAAAGCTTAAAAAAATCATTAACAAACTTTTTATCATTCAATAGCTCAGAGATTTTAAAACAAACTATTAAGATTTTTCTTTTATATTCAAGTTTAACAATTTTTATTTTTATAGTTTTAAATATCTTTGGTATTAGAACATTTAATTCTCTTAATTTAGCAATGACAGTTATTTCTTCGGGAGGTTTTTTACCTGACAATGAACTTTCAAATATACTAGTTACTAATACTCAAATAATTGTTTTCTCTTTTTTAATGTTAATATCTTTCTTTAGTATTTTTTTTATTTATAATCTTATTTTTCTGCGAAAAAAAAATTTTAATTTTTTTTATGAAGATCTCCATTTATTTTTATATTTTTTAATATTAACAAGTATTTTTTTTATTTTTTTTAGTTACGATAAAAATTTTTCCTTCAATTTTTTAAATTTAGCAAGTAGTATTTCAAATATTGGCATATCACTAGAAATTGAACAAAAAAATTTAAACTTCATCTACTTAATATTGGTAATAATTGGAGGTTCTTTTTTTTCAACAAGTTCAGGTTTAAGATTTTTAAAAATTTATTCTCTCTCTAAATATTCAATTAATCAAATTCTCTCCTTTAGCAAACCTAACAAAGTATTTATGAACAAGCTTATTTTCTCTAAAATTAATTTTGATATTACTGATATCAATAAATATTTCTTAACAGTTTTGATATTTGTTATTTCGCTTTTTTCATTAACAGTCTTATTATCATTAAGTAATATAAATTTTGAATATTCATTTAAATTGGCCGTATTAACTTTGATGAACACTGTTAATTCCTCAGCATATGGAATTAATGATTTTGATTTTCAAAACTTACATTTCTTTACTAAATATTTCCTTATATTTTTTATGATTATTGGCAGGGTTGAATTTTTATCTTTATTGTTGATAGCTAAAAAATTTCTTTTTAAATATTAATTTAGTATTATAACAGTAACATAATAATTATGCGCCCTTAGCTCAGCTGGATAGAGCATCGGTTTTCTAAACCGAGGGTCGGAGGTTCGAATCCTCCAGGGCGCGCCATCTTGTTCATTTTAGGTCATTATTAACCAGAAATTTATCTTGATGGTAAATATTTATCATGCTTAAATTATAAATATTCAAAAGTAATTTTGAATTATTTGTTAACAAATAAAAACAAAAGGAAGAATAATGTTTAAATACTTAAAACAATTAACTTCTTTAGTCGCTATGGTTGCCGTGTTGTTTACTTTTACAACAGAAACTATGGCTGCTAAAAAATCTAAGACACTTAAAAACACTCAAAAAAAGGGTTTTGTAAGATGTGGAGTATCTCAAGGTCTTCCAGGGTTTTCTAATGCTGACGCTGCAGGAAACTGGACTGGTGTTGACGTTGATGTATGTAGAGCAGTAGCTGCTGCGGTACTAGGTGATGCAAGCAAAGTTAAGTTTACACCATTAAGTGCTAAAGAAAGATTTACAGCTTTAACTTCTGGTGAGATTGATATCTTATCTAGAAACACAACTTGGACTCTTTCTAGAGATGCTGATATCGGACTTACTTTCGTTGGAGTAAACTTCTACGATGGTCAAGGTTTTATGGTTAGAAAAAGTTCTGGTATTACTTCAACAAGCCAATTCAAAAATGGTATCTCAGCTTGTACAAATATTGGTACAACAACTGAGTTAAATATGAGAGACTTCTTTAATTCTAAAGGAATTTCTTATACTCCAGTTGCTTTTGAAAAAGCGGATGAAGTTGTAGCTGCTTATGATGCTGGTAGATGTGATACTTACACTACTGATAAATCAGGTTTAGCTGCACAAAGAACTAAAATGTCTAATCCAGATGAGCACATCGTGTTACCTGAAACTATTTCAAAAGAGCCATTAGGCCCTGTTGTTAGACAAGGTGATTCAGTATGGGAAGATATCGTAAGATGGTCTTTAAATACTATGATTGAAGCTGAGGAGTATGGAATTACTTCTGGCAATGCTGACATGATGAAATCTTCAGACAACCCTGCAATCAAAAGATTAGTTGGTGCTGAAGGTGAAATGGGTGCTGCATTCGGTCTAGATAATGATTGGAACTATAGAATTATCACACAAGTTGGTAATTATGGTGAAAGTTATAAAAGAAATATAGCTGACACAGGTATTTTACCGGACAGAGGTCCAAATGAATTATGGACTAAAGGTGGTATTTTATACGTTCCACCATCAAGATAATTTAAGTTATAAATTAATAAAAAGGGCTAGATTTATCTAGCCCTTTTTTTATAGTAATCTCTCAAATGAAATTAAAAAAAATTCTTCCTCAGTTTTTAACTCTTTTATTTATAGTTTTAATTTTTGGTTTTTTTACCATGAATGCCCAAGAAAATATGGATACTAGAGGTATTGAGTTTGGCTTTGGTTTTTTAAAACAAGAAGCATCATTTGATATCCAGTTTTCTCTAATAGATTATGATGGTTCAAAATCTTATGCTAGAGCTTATTTAGTAGGTTTACTAAATACTTTGCTTGTTTCAGCTATTGGTATTGTTCTTTGTACTATTTTAGGCGTGGTGATTGGTGTTGCAAGACTTTCACCAAATTATTTAATTAATAGAACTGCTAGTTTTTATATTGAGTTTTTTAGAAATATTCCTTTATTGCTTCAAATATTTTTTTGGTATTTTGCTGCATTAAGAGCACTACCTATGCCTGAAGATGCATCATTGCTTCTTGGCACATCTTATATGACTATCAAAGGTCTTTATACACCAGCACCAATTTGGAATAATTTTGATGTATTTTTGATATCATTAATCATATCTTTAGTAATAATCTTCTTTTTCAATAGATACGCCAAAAGAAAACAAGAAGAAGCGGGCATTCAATATCCAAAATTCTTAATATCGCTTGGTATTTTTATAATAATACCAGCATTAACATTTGTGTTTGGTGGAGTAGATTTACAGTGGAGCTTTCCAGAATTAAAACAGCTAGCCAAAACTTCTTTTACTTATGAAGGAGGAGTAGGAATACCACCAGAGCTAATTGCACTAACTTTAGCATTAACGCTTTATACTGCTACTTTTATTGCAGAAAACGTAAGAGCCGGAATTCAAGGAATAGGTAAAGGACAAAAAGAGGCTGCAGCATCTATAGGGCTAACACCAGGACAAGTTTTGAAATTAGTAATTATGCCTCAAGCTTTAAGAATTATAATTCCTCCAACAACAAATCAATATCTTAATTTAACAAAAAATTCTTCTTTAGCTGCAGCTATAGCTTATCCTGATTTAGTTTTAGTATTTGCTGGTACTGCAATGATGCAAACAGGAAGAGCAATTGAAATAGTTGCCATTACAATGGCGACATACTTAACAATTAGTTTATCAATTTCAGTATTTATGAATTGGTACAATAAATCAATCGCTATTAAGGAAAAATAAAATTATGAGTAAAATTAATTTATTAAAACCCAATAGAGAAAATATTAATTTATTTTTAGCGCTAGGAGTTTTATTTTTCTCATTAGGTATAATTGATTTTTATTTAAATAATTTTTATGAAAAAAACATAACTGGTTTTTTACCGGGTTTTATAAGTTTCTTTACACCTCTAATCTTTGGAATGATTGGTCTACATTTTATTAGAATTGAATTTTCAGGAATTAAAAAATTAGATGAATTAAATAAAAATATTAATACAAGTAACTTCAATGCAGCTCTTAGCTTTTGTATAATATTATTGTTAATATTTTCAATTCCACCATTATTAAACTGGTTTATCTTTGATGCAAATATTGCTGGTGATACTAAAGAAGCATGTACTGGAGGAGGAGCTTGCTGGGTTTACATTAAAGTTTGGTTTAATAGATTTATGTATGGAATGTATCCTAATGCTGAACAATGGCGAGTAAATGCTACATTCATAATTGTCTTAGTTTTAATGGGTTTAGGTTATTTCTTCCCACTAAGATTTAAAAAATACCTAACATTATATTACGTAATTTTTTTACCAATAATTTCATTTTTATTAATTTACTATTTAATATCTGGGGGTGAATTTGGTTTAGAATGGGTTGAAACTGGTGCGTGGGGTGGTCTGTCTTTAACATTTATAGTTTCATTCTTTTCGTTAATCTTTTGTTTTCCAATCGGTATGATGCTTGCACTTGGTAGAAGATCTGATTTGCCAGTTGTTAAATATTCATCCTTAACTTTTATTGAGTTTTGGAGGGGCGTACCATTGATTACAGTATTATTCATGTCAGCAGTCATGTTCCCAATGTTTCTTCCTGATGGTACTTATGTTGATAAGTTGATTAGAGTTATTGCTGCAATAGTTTTATTTGAAGCCGCTTATACTGCTGAAGTTATAAGAGGAGGGTTACAGGCTCTTCCAAGAGGTCAATACGATGCTGCTAAATCTCTAGGGATGGGATATTGGAGATTGCATTTATTAGTTATCTTACCTCAAGCACTTAAATTAGTTATTCCAGGAATTGCTAACACGTTCCTTGCATTGGTAAAAGATACACCGCTTATATTTGTTGTTGGTCTTTTAGAATTAGCAGGAATGCTTGGTCTTGCAAAAACTAATCCTAAATGGTTAGGTTTTTCCATGGAGGGGTATGTTTTTGCTGGAATAATTTTCTGGATTATTTGTTATTCAATGAGTAAGTATAGTTATAACTTAGAACTTAAGTACAAAACAGATAGATAAAAAATGTCAGAAGCAATTATACAAATTAAAGATGTAAACAAGTGGTTTGGAGACTTTCAAGTTTTAAGTGGAATTAATCTTGAGGTTATGCCTAAAGAGAAAATAGTAGTTTGCGGACCGTCAGGGTCAGGAAAATCTACTTTAATAAGATGCATTAATCGATTAGAAGAACATCAAGAAGGAAACATAATTGTTGATGGTACAGAAATTTCAGAAGACACTAAAAATATTGAACAAGTTAGAGCTGAAGTTGGAATGGTATTTCAACAATTCAATTTATTCCCACATTTATCTATTTTAGACAATTGCACACTTGCACCTATATGGGTTAAAAAATTGCCAAAGAAAGAAGCAGAAGAATTAGCCTTAAAACACTTAGAGAGAGTTCAAATATTAGATCAAGCTCAAAAATTTCCAGGCCAACTTTCTGGCGGACAACAACAACGTGTAGCAATTGCAAGAGCTTTATGTATGGAGCCAAAAATAATGTTATTTGATGAACCAACATCAGCACTTGACCCTGAAATGATCAAAGAAGTACTAGATGTTATGGTAAATTTAGCCAATCAAGGTATGACAATGATTGTTGTTACACATGAAATGGGATTTGCTAAAGAAGTAGCAGATAGTATGATTTTTATGGATGAAGGAAAGATAGTAGAAAAGGCTGATACTAAAGAATTTTTTGCTAATCCAAAGAGTGAGAGAACTAAGCTATTTTTAAGTCAAATCTTATAAAAAATTATAATTTTTTGCTCTCATAAAGGTCAATTTCAGTAAGCCTATTCTGAGTTTTTAATGCCAACTTATGCTTGACAGGTTTTAAAATTATCTAAAAACCTAATGAAATATAAAAATTTTTCTATTGCAGGGGATTTAAATTTTCTATTGAATGAGATTTTAAAATTTAATTAAGAGGGGTCTTAATGGAAGATAATTTCAACAAACACTTAGGCAACAAGCTTAAGCTAAGAAGATTAGCTTTAGGTTTGACACAGACTAAAGTAGCAAAAGCAATCAACGTAACATTTCAACAAATTCAAAAATACGAAAAAGGTACTAATGGGGTAAGTTCAATTCGATTATTACAACTATCAAATTATTTAAAGGTTCCAATAAATTACTTCTTTGAAGATTTTTCAGAATACTTAATTAATTTAGAAAAATCACAAGAAGGTCATATGAATGTGAATTATAATTTTTTAACAAAATTATATTCTGAGTTAACAGCTGATCAAAAATTAAAATTTAATAAATCTTTACAGATTTCTTCAGTTGGAATTTCAAAAACTGGCTAAGTCAAAATTTAGTTAAGACCCGTAAATAAATTTTATAATTTTTTAATTTATATTTGTTAATCTAAAATTTTTTTGGCTCCTCGGGCAGGACTCGAACCTGCGACCAATTGATTAACAGTCAACTGCTCTACCAACTGAGCTACCGAGGAATGTAAAAAAGCAACTTACTTTTTTTTATAACTAAAACAAGATCTATTTTGGAGGCAACGCCCGGAATCGAACCGGGATACAAGGATTTGCAATCCTCTGCGTAACCATTCCGCCACGTTGCCATCTTATTTTTTGACTTATAGCTACAGATGCCTTTTTATATTAAATATTTTTCATTAGTCTATCAAATAACGATGGAAATTGATTATTGTTAATTTGGATTATTAAATTATAAACTTTAAAATCCATGAGTAACGATAAATATATACATTCTGATGTTGAAGATAGAATTTATTCTTATTGGGAAAAAAATGGTCTTTTTAAACCTAAAGAAAATTCTAAAAAATTTTCTATAGTAATACCTCCTCCAAATGTAACAGGAAGTCTTCATATGGGTCATGCTCTGAATAATTCTATTCAAGATTTGTTAGTTCGTTATCATCGAATGAATAATTACGAAACTTTATGGCAACCAGGAACCGATCATGCAGGTATTGCTACCCAAGCCTTAGTTGAGAAAAAACTTAGTTCTGAAAAAATTGATAAAAATGAAATTGGTAGAGAAAAATTTATTGAAAAAGTTTGGGAATGGAAAGACCAGTACGGTGATATTATTATTAATCAATTGAAAAAACTTGGTTGTTCTTGTGATTGGTCCAGAAATGCCTTCACGATGGATGAAAATTTATCAAAATCAGTAATAAAGGTTTTTGTTGATCTATATAATAAAGGTTTAATTTATAAGGATAAAAAATTAGTAAATTGGGATACTGTTTTAAAAACAGCTATTTCAGATTTAGAAGTTGATCAAAGAGAAGTAAATTCAAAAATTTATTATATTAAATATCCAATTGATGGAACGGATGAATTTATAACTATTGCAACTACAAGACCTGAAACAATGTTGGGTGATACGGCAATAGCTGTAAATCCAAAAGATGATCGTTTTAAATCTTATGTTGGCAAAACTGTTACAATCCCAATTGTTGGAAGAAAAATAAAAATTATAGAAGATGATTATGCAGATCCTGAACAAGGAACAGGTGCTTTAAAAATAACTCCAGCTCATGACTTTAATGATTATGATGTAGGTCAAAGAAATAATCTTGAAATTATAAATATTTTTACTGAAGCAGGAAAAATAAATGAAAACGCTCCAGAACATTACATAGGTCTTGATCGTTCTGAAGCAAGAAAACAAATTTTAAAAGAGCTTAAAGAAAAAGAATTTTTTGTAAAAGAAGAGAATATTAAAAATAAAGTTCCTTACGGAGATAGATCCAATTCAATAATTGAACCTTTCCTAACAGAACAATGGTTTGCTGATGCAGGTAAATTATCAGTTAAAGCTAAAGAAGTTGTAAATTCAAAGAAAACAAATTTCTTTCCTGAGAATTGGTCAAAAACTTATTTTCAATGGATGAACAATATAGAGCCTTGGTGTATTTCAAGACAGCTATGGTGGGGACATCAAATACCTGCATGGTATGGTCCTGATGATAAAATTTTTGTTGCTTACAACGAAGATGAAGCAAAACAATTAGCTAATAAACATTATGGTAAAGATGTTGAATTAAACAGAGATCCTGATGTTTTAGATACTTGGTTCTCATCTGGTCTTTGGCCATTTGCAACACTTGGATGGCCTGATGATAAAAAATTTGTTGAGAAGTTTTATCCAACATCAGTTTTAGTAACAGGCTTTGATATTATTTTCTTTTGGGTTGCAAGAATGATTATGTTTGGAACTGAATTTTTAAACAAAGAACCTTTTAAAGATATTTATGTTCATGCTTTAGTTAGAGATGAAAAAGGACAAAAAATGTCTAAATCAAAAGGTAATGTTATTGATCCTTTGGATTTAATTGAAAAATATAGCGCTGATGCTTTAAGATTTACTTTACTTTCTATGGCTTCACCTGGAACTGATGTTAAACTTTCTGAGGATAGAGTTAAAGGTTATAGAAATTTTTTAAATAAATTATGGAATGCTAATAACTTTTTAATTACCAATGAATGTGATTTTAAAAATACAGATCAAATTCCAGAGTTAAAAGTTAATATTAATAAATGGATATATTCTGAGTTAGCAGAAACTACTAATAAAATAGTTAAAAACTTAGAAGATTATAGATTTGATGAAGCAGCTAAAAATGCTTATCAATTTACTTGGCATTCTTATTGTGACTGGTACTTAGAGCTTTCAAAAACTATTCTTTTTTCAAATGATGAAATTGCAAAAGAGGAGGTTAAAAAAGTTTCAGCCTATGTATTTAAGCAAATATTAGTTTTATTACATCCATTTATCCCTTTTGTTACTGAAGAAATTTGGCTGAAAAATAAATTTGATAATAAGGGCAATGACTTTCTAATGTTTAAAAATTGGATATCTGCAAAATCAAACAAAGATTCACACACAGATCAGGTAGAAAATATAATTAATATCATATCTCAGCTAAGATCTTTTAAAAATGAGCTAAATGTAAGCCCTGGTTCATTTATAGACATATCAATTAACAATATTAACAAAGATCAAAAGCAATTTATTAGTTCAAATGAAATAATTCTTAAAAAATTAGGTCGAATAAACAATATCCTTAGTGATGATTTAGACAAACCGGCTGCTACGATGGTTGTTTCAGGAGATTTATTTAAGATCTATTTTGATAAAGATGTTGATTTAAAGTTAATAAAAGAAAATTTAACCAGTAAACAAGAACGATTAGAACAAGAGATGCATAAGATATCTCAAAGACTAGAAAATAAAAGTTTTGTAGACAGGGCACCAAAAGAGATTGTTGAACAAGAAAAAACTAATTATAATAATTTAAAGAACGATGTTGATAAGATATCAATAACAATAAAGGGTATATAATGGCAAAATTTAATAAGAAGAAACTTCCAAGCAGACATACATCATTAGGAGCAGATAGAGCTCCACATAGATCATTTTATTATGCAATGGGAGAAACTGAAAAAGATGTAGCAAAACCCTTTGTAGGCGTAGTTTCTACATGGAATGAGGCAGCTCCTTGTAACATTGCTTTAATGCGACAGGCTCAATCTGTTAAAAAAGGGGTTAGATCAAATGGTGGCACTCCAAGAGAATTTTGTACTATTACTGTTACGGATGGAATTGCAATGGGTCATGAAGGAATGAAATCTTCTTTGATCTCAAGAGAAGTAATTGCAGACTCAGCGGAGTTAACAGTCAGAGGACACTGTTATGATGCATTAGTTGGTATTGCAGGATGTGATAAATCTTTGCCAGGATTAATGATGTCGATGGTCAGATTAAATGTTCCAAGTGTTTTTATTTATGGAGGTTCAATTCTTCCAGGAAGATATAAAGGTAAAGATGTAACGGTGGTTGATGTATTTGAAGCGGTTGGAAAACATTCATCAGGTAAAATGTCATCTGCAGAACTTAGAAAATTAGAGTTAGTTGCTTGTCCTAGTGCAGGTGCTTGTGGAGGCCAATTTACTGCAAATACTATGGCCTGTGTATCTGAGGCTATTGGTTTAGCATTACCATATTCAGCAGGAACTCCAGCACCATACGAGGAAAGAGATAAGTATGCAAAAGAAAGTGGCAAAATGGTTATGCAACTTTTAAAAAAACAAATTAAGCCAAGAGATATTGTAACAAGAAAAGCTTTAGAAAATGCTGCAACAATAGTTGCTGCAACAGGTGGCTCTACTAATGCTGGATTACATTTACCGGCAATTGCAAATGAAGCAGGAATAAAATTTGACTTAATGGATGTTGCTAAAATTTTTAAAAGAACTCCGTATCTAGCTGATTTAAAACCAGGTGGAAAATACGTTGCAAAAGATATGTGGTTAGCAGGTGGTGTGCCGATGTTGTTAAAAACTTTATATGAAGGTGGTTATATTCATGGTGATTGTATGACTGTTACAGGGAAAACAATGAAAGAAAATTTAAAAAATATTAAATTTAACCCTAAACAAAAAGTAATGAGATCTTATAAAGATCCATTATCACCTACAGGAGGTGTAGTTGGTTTAAAAGGTAACTTAGCTCCAGATGGAGCGATAGTAAAAGTTGCTGGATTAGCAAAATTACAATTTACTGGAAAAGCAAGATGTTTTGATAACGAAGAAAGTGCAATGAAAGCCGTTCAAAGCAAAAAGTATAATGATGGTGATGTAATTATAATTAGATACGAAGGACCAGTAGGTGGTCCTGGTATGAGAGAAATGTTATCTACAACAGGTGCAATCTATGGACAGGGAAAAGGGGAGAAAGTAGCTCTTATAACTGATGGAAGGTTCTCTGGAGCTACCAGAGGCTTCTGTGTGGGACATGTAGGCCCTGAGGCTGCCCTAGGAGGTCCTATAGGCCTTTTACGTAATGGAGATATCATTGATATCGATGCCCAAAAAGGAACTATCAATGTCAGACTTTCTAAAAAAGAATTAGCTTCTAGAAAAAGAAAATGGAGAGCTAGAAAATCTGATTTTGGATCTGGTACTTTATGGAAATATGCGCAAACCGTTGGTCCAGCGTTTTTAGGCGCACCAACACATCCAGGTAAGAAAAAAGAAGTTAAGGATTATTCAGAGATTTAATGAAAATTCGTCCAGTCATTTTATGTGGAGGTGCTGGAACTCGACTTTGGCCAAATTCTAAAAATCATCAAGCAAAACAATTTATTGATTTTGGTAATTGGACACTACTTGGTAAAACTTTAGAGAGAACAAAAGCATCAATTTATGATGCACCAATTATCAGCACTAATAAGAAATATTTAAAAGAGGTAAAAAAACACCTTAAAAAAAATAAGATTAAAAAATATAAAATTGTTTTAGAACCTGCAAAAAGAAATACAGCACCTGCTATTTTAAGTACTGCTTTAATAAAAGACATTTCTAAAAATCAACCGTTAATGTTTTTTACAGCAGACCATTTGATTGAAAAGATGAGCGTTTTTAATAAAGCCATTAACAAAAATAAGACAAAATTAACTGACCAAAATATTTTCATATTTGGAATTAAACCATCCTCACCCTCAAGTGAATATGGATATTTTGTAACCAAAAAAATTAAAGGAAATATAAATAAAGTAACAAAATTCATAGAAAAACCTAAAGAAAGTAGAGCAAAACAAGTAATTAAACAAAAAGGTTATTGGAATTCAGGAATGTTTTTTCTTCGAAAAGATTCAATAATTAATAACTTTAAAAAATATAATCCAAGTATTTACAGAAATTGTTTAAATTCAGTTAATAAAGCAAAGTATAAAGCTAATACTTACTATTTAAATAAAGCTTCATTTATAGAAGCCTCTGCTAAATCTTTTGATTATGCAATTTTAGAAAAAACAAAACAAATCAATGCTATTAAATTAGATATCCCCTGGTCAGATCTTGGAAGCTGGAAAGAAATATTAAAGATGTATGACAAAAATAAAAACAAATTAGTTATGAAAAAAAATATTTTTCATCGTCCCTGGGGGAAATATACAAATTTATTCAATGGTAAAGAGTTCTTGATTAAAGAATTATTTGTTAAACCAAAAGGAATATTAAGTTTACAGAAACATCATCATAGAGCTGAACATTGGCTAGTTACACAAGGAAATCCCAAGATCACTTTAAATAAAGATAGTTTTATGAAAAAACCAAATGACCATATATTTATACCACTACAATCAGTACATAGAATTCAAAACCCTGGAAAAAAACCTGTAAAAATAATGGAAGCTCAAATAGGATCAATACTTAAAGAAACAGATATAGTTAGATACCAGGATTTTTATGGACGTGTAAAATAGATTAAGCTGCTTTTAAGATATTAAATTTTCTTTCCGAAGACGAAACAACTATTTTTTTGTGCTCACCGAAATTATCACCATCAATTTGCACAGGTATATTATTGCCCAAACCATCAAATTTAATTTCATTTACATGTATAGTAATCACTGATTTAGATTTATCCAAATTTCCATATACAGCTATTAAATAGATATAATAAAGCAATTTATATCTTTTTAGATCCTTAAAAATATAGGTAGTAAATTTTTTATCAAATATATGTGTGTCTGTAATTTTATGGTGTCCAGCATAGTATTTACTATTTGAGCATAGCACCCAATCAGCAAATATATCCTCTTTATCTATTGATACTTTAATTTTTTTATTATTCATCGATAAAAATTTTTGGAAACCTTTGATACCAAAAATAACTTTACCTAGAATTTTCTTTAAATAAGCGTCAATAGAATTAACAATTTGAGCGTCCCATCCAATACCTGCCATTAAAATAAAATGCTTGTCATTAATTTTAACCAAACATGTTTTATCATAATTATCTGAAGTAAGCGTATTAGCTATATGTTTTACATTTTTAGTCATACCTAATTCTGCTTGCAAAATATTAGCCGTACCAGCTGGAATATATCCAATTGCAAAATTCTCGGGTAGTTTGAAATTATTTTTTATTAATTCATTAATTGCAAAAGAAACGGAACCATCTCCGCCAGCAACTAACAATCTATCGTAGTTATTCATCTCAAAGTTTTTTATTATTTCAGAGGCTTCAGACTCATTTGATGTTTCAAATAAATCAACTTTGTGGTGATTTGATATTTCATCAACTATTTTTTTAATAAATTTTGACTTTTTTCCACCTGCTGATTTCTTATTATATATAAGGCAAAATTTCATATTTAATAATTCTGTAACATTAACATGTAGTATTAAATTAATGATTCTACTTATAATAGAATCACTAATTTTAACAAGAAAATATGAAAACAAAAAAATCTTTAATAACTTACAAAAGTTTATTTATATCCGATGTCCATTTAGGCACTAAAGGATGTCAGGCTGACAAATTGCTAGAGTTTTTTAAATTTTCAAGGTCAGAAAATTTATACCTTGTAGGAGACATGATAGATGTCTGGGCTATGCAGAAAACGTTTTATTGGCCTCAACAGCACAATGACGTAATCCAAAAAATTTTAAGAAAAGCAAGGCACGGTACTAAAGTATTTTATATAATTGGAAATCACGACGAGATTTTTAGAAAATTTATACCAATGCATTTTGGAGATATCAATATAGTTAACAGAGTTATTCATGAGACACCACTTGGAAAAAAATATCTTGTAGTCCACGGTGATGCTTGGGATGGCGTAATGAAATATGCAAAATGGTTATCTAAGTTAGGGTCAATTGCATATGAACTCTTACTTAAATTAAATATTGTTATAAATTTTTTTAGAAAACTAAGAGGAAAAAATTATTGGTCTCTAGCAAAATTTTTAAAATACAAAGTTAAAAATGCAGTTAAATATATAGGTGAATATGAAAAAACAGTATCGGATTATGCAAAAAGAAAAAAATTTGATGGCATAATTTGCGGTCATATTCATCATGCAGAAGACCAAAATTTTAATGGTGTAAATTATTTGAATTGTGGTGACTGGGTAGAATCTTGTACTGCACTAGCTGAAAAATATGATGGAACTTTTGAAATTATATATTGGGACAAGGTAAGAAACAATTTTGTTGCAGAGGATCAAGAAAAAGAAAAAGAAATTAGTAAATCAGATAAAATAGACGAATTAAAGAAAGCTTCTTAAGCGTGAAAATTCTAATCGTAACAGATGCATATTATCCACAAGTGAATGGTGTGGTTAGAACTTTGCATCAAACTGGAGAAATATTAAAATCCCAAGGTCACAACATAGAGTACATCACACCCCAACAATTTCTTACTGTTCCTATGCCAAAATATAATGAAATTAGATTATCATTAAATGTTTGGCCAAGAGTAAGTAATTTAATTAATGCGATAAAACCAGATGCAATACACATTGCAACCGAAGGTCCCTTAGGTTTTATGGCAAGAAGGCACTGTATTAAAAATGATTTAAAATTTACTACTAGCTTTCACACTAGATTTGATAAGTATATGAAACTTTACATGCCAATCGTACCTGCAAAATGGTCAGAGAAGTTTTTATGTAATTTTCATAATAAAGCTGAAAGGATTTTAGTCACAACAGAGTCAATGAGAGAAGAACTAATAGCATTAGGGGTTGATAATAATAAAATGGTTACTTGGACAAGGGGTGGTAATCATGGAGCTTTTAAAAACCCAGTTAAAAGAGATTTACCTTACAAAAGACCCATATGGATTTATGTCGGAAGAGTGGCTGTTGAAAAAAATATCAAGGCTTTTTTAGATTTAGATTTAGAAGGTACAAAAGTTATCATTGGTAAAGGACCAGATTTAAATAATTTAAAAAAGAAGTTCCCAAAAGATATTTTTTTAGGTGAGAAAACAAATGGAGAATTAGCATCTCATTTTGCTTCTTCTGACGTTTTTGTTTTTCCAAGCAAAACAGATACTTTTGGTATTGTTGTCCTTGAGTCATTAAATTGTGGTACACCAGTTGCCGCTTATCCTGTTCCAGGTCCCAAAGATATATTAGGAGGAAGTAACATAGATACCCTAGATAATGATCTTAAAGCCTCTGCACTTAAGGCGTTAAAGATTAATAGAGAAGATTGTTTAGAATTTGCTAAAAAATATAGCTGGGAAGAAACAGCTAAAATATTCTTCGAAAATATTTCACCAAACAATTAGTACAGACATTCTTAATTTCATTTGTTAAAACAGATAATGTTTTCTTTAGAATTGGTTTTAGTAATCATAATTTTAATATTATTATATTTTTTATTTAAAAAAAAAGTCAATCCCACCAATACAGCTACTATAGAAAACAAAACTGACAAAAAGGATTTAAGTAAAAGAGTTATTATTGAAGAATTAGAAGATCAATTTTTTGCATTGGATAAATATAATCAAATCAAATATTTAAATAAAAGTGCAAAAAGTAGATTTGGTGAAAATCTAATTGATAAAAATATATCTAGTGTAATAAGAGATACTAATCTTTTAGAGAAAATAGATGAGGCTATAAAAGATCAATCTACAAAATATGCAGATGTTGAGATTAATCTTCCTTCTTACCAATTATATAAAATTTATATTATTCCAGGACCCACATATCTATTTCCTGAAGAAAATTCAGTTGTGCTATTTTTTAAAGATTTTACAGAAATTACAAAAGCTCAAAAATTTAAGACTGACTTTGTTGCAAATGTGAGTCATGAATTAAGAACTCCTTTAGTATCAATTAAAGGTTCTTTAGAAACTATATTAGGACCTGCTGCTGATGACTTTAAAGCTCAGAAAAAATTTATGAAAATTATGAATGATCAGGTTTCAAGAATGGAAAACCTAATTAATGACTTATTGATTTTGAGTAGAATAGAATTAGAGGAACACATCAAGCCTGATAAAATTGTGAATTTAAATAATATTTTTACTAATATTAAAAGTAACTTTGAATTAGTTTTAGATAAAAAAAAAATTAACTTAAATATTGAACTTATGGATCCCACTTTAGTTTATGGTGATGAAGAAAAGCTTCTAACTGTATTTTCTAATTTAATTGATAATTCAATAAAGTATTCTAGTGATGGAAAAAATATTTATATTAAAAGTCAAAATAGTGAAGGAAAGTTAATTAACAAAAATATTTTAATTAGTATTAAAGATGAAGGTATTGGAATACCTCAAGAGTTACTTCCAAGAATAACTGAAAGATTTTTTAGAGTTGATACAGAAAAAAGTAAAAAAGTTGGTGGAACAGGACTTGGTCTAGCAATTATGAAACATATTATATCTCAACATAGAGGAGATTATGAGATTCTAAGTAAACCTAACGATGGTACCGAAATTAAAATTTATCTTCCAACAAAATAATTTTTTTTAAAAAACTATTTAAAATTAGCTTTTATTTAGGGAAAATTTAACAAATTTTTTATTGATTCTCACTAACGTATAACTAGAATTTTATAATGATTAAAATATTTCAATATTTTTTAATTTCATTTCTTTTTATTTATTCAACAATTACAAATAGTAATTCATTAGATATCTCCACAATTTTAAGAAATCAGCAACTAACAGTATTTGATATTGGGGTTTTTAGATTACAAGAGGATTTAAAAAAAACTTATCCAGCTATAAAACAACATGCTGAAGTTGATAATGAAGAACTTTATTTAGATGTCGTGTCATCTTGGTGGAAAAATAGCGTGGATATGCTTGTATCTATTCCAATGGAAGAAGGGCTAGTTAAATCAACTTACATGTCAGATTCTTTTAGATGTAGGAATATATTTAATTCTGTTAGGGACCATCTTTTAAAAGATCAAAATTTGAGTAATTATAGGTATACTATGGCAACGAGTTACCTCACTTCTATATTCTCTACTCCATCTAATTGGCCAAAATGGAGATATGATCCAATGGTATTAGAGGAACTAGTAAATTTAGTTAGACTTGAAGTTACTTTATATCCAACTCCAGAACTTGCTTTTAGGGATAATTCTAGTCCAGTTTCTTGTAAAGGTGGCTTAGAAACTGAAACTAATGAGATAATTATCTCTATGAAATACAACTAAAAAGTTACCTTTTTAACAAAAATGTAACAAATCTGTAATACTAAAGATTCAATCCATTTGTACGAGTCGAAAATATTTAATTAATGAAAGGATTAAAGATAATGAAAAAACTAACTATAATTGTTGCATCTTTAGTTGCACTTACTATTGCAACTGTTGCACAAGCGAGAGATCAAATTAAAATAGTTGGTTCATCTACAGTATTCCCTTATGCAACTGTTGTTGCTGAAAGATTTGGTGGAACAGGATTTAAAACTCCTGTAATCGAGTCTACTGGTACTGGTGGTGGAGCTAAACTATTTTGTGCTGGTGTAGGTGAAAACCATCCAGATATAACAAATGCATCAAGAGCAATGAAAGATAAAGAGAAAGCTCTATGTAAAAAAAATGGTGTTAATGAAATCGTTGAAATCGTAATCGGTAATGACGGTATCACTTTAGCATACAGCTTAGATGCAAAACCAGTGAACTTTACTAAAGAGCAACTTTGGAAAGCATTGGCGAAACACTCTGTTGTTGACGGTAAATTAGTTGATAACATTTATACTTCATGGGATCAAATAGATCCGAGTTTACCAAAACAAAAAATTTCAGTTATGATTCCTCCAGGAACTTCTGGAACAAGAGATGCTTGGAATTCTTTGGTAATGAAAAAAGGTATGCCAAAAGAAGCTAAAGCGCTTTATAAAAAAGGTTTTGAAGCTGGAAACAAAAAATATAAAAAACCACAAAAACTTTACAGAGAAGATGGTGCTGCAATTGAGGTAGGTGAAAATGATAGTTTAATTATTCAAAAACTTACTCAAGATAAAGAAATGTTTGGTTTCTTTGGTTTCAGTTACTTCTTAGCTGCTAAAGATAAACTTCAAGCTGCAAGTATTGAGGGTGGTCAACCATCTTTAGAATCTATTCAAGATTACAGCTATGCAGTTGCAAGACCATTATTTTTCTACGTTAAAAAGGCTCACGTTGGTGTGATCCCTGGTTTACATGAATTTGTAAAAGAGTTCACTACAACTAAAGCGATAGGTAAAAATGGTTATTTAGCTGACATTGGTTTAGTACCGTTAGATAAAAAGTTGTACAGAACAACTAGAGATAACGCTAAAAACCTAATTGCAATGGCTGACTAATAAGTTTGGTTAACAAATAAAAAATAAGGGGTCTTTTTAGACCCCTTTTTTTATAGATAAGTGTAATGTCGTGATGAGGAGATTCTTTGAATTTAATATTATTTTTATTTATCGTTTTGTTAGGTTTCACAAGTTATTACTTTGGAAGAAAAAAAGCTTACACAATACAATCTACAAATAAAAGACTAACAGCGCTCCCACAATTCTATGGATACTATCTAGCTATATGGTGCGCTATTCCAGCATTTATTATTTATTCCTTATGGGCAATTTTCGAACCAACCATCGTAAAATTACTAATTTTAAGTGATTATGCAAATCAAGGTTATCTAGATGATGAACTAAATCTAATTTATGAAAAAACGAAAGCACTTTCCCGTGGCCAATTTACAGGAGAGGTTACATCTCTTATACAAACTTCTTCAGAAAAATATTTAAATCTTCGTTCAATAGCTCAAAGCTCAAAAGTTGTTATAGTTTTATGTATTATTATTGCCTCTGTAGCTTATGCGTACAAAAGAATCTCATCGAATAATCGAACGAGAGAACCAGTAGAAAAGTTTTTTAATGCTGTTTTATTTACTGCTTCTTTAGCTGCAATTTTAACTACTGTTGGAATTGTCTTTTCATTAATATTTCAAACAATAGATTTTTTTAAAGTAATCCCTTTGTTTGATTTTGTTTTTGGAACTCATTGGTATCCAGCAAAAGCTTTTGTAAGAGACTCATCAGAAGCATTGGATCCAACAATGTATTCAGATACTTTTGGCGCAGTTCCAATTTTTGCAGGTACTTTTTTTATAGCTTTCATTGCTATGTGTGTAGCTATACCGATTGGTCTTATGAGTGGAATATATTTGGCTGAATATGCATCATATAAAGTAAGACAGTATGCTAAACCGTTAATAGAAATTTTAGCTGGAATACCAACAGTGGTTTATGGTTTTTTTGCAGCTTTAACTGTTGGACCATTTTTAAAAGATATAGGAACTGCAATGGGGCTAGAAGTATCTGCTGAGAGTGCTCTTGCTGCTGGTGGAGTGATGGGGATTATGATTATTCCATTTATATCAAGTCTTAGTGACGATGTTATTACAAGTGTTCCTCAAAGTCTTAGAGATGGAAGTTATGCCATGGGTGCAACTAAATCAGAGACAATTAAAAAAGTTATTTTTCCTGCAGCCTTACCTGGAATTGTTGGATCAATATTATTAGGTGTTTCAAGAGCAATAGGTGAAACAATGATTGTAGTGATGGCATCTGGATTAGCTGCGAACTTAACTTTAAATCCACTAGAGTCTACTTCAACAATTACTGCACAAATTGTTGTCATTTTAATTGGTGACCAAGCATTCGGAGATCCAAAAACACAAGCTGCATTTGCTTTAGGAATGTCATTATTTATAGTGACTTTGTGTTTAAACATTGTTGCTTTAAGAGTAGTTAAAAAATATAGAGAAAAATATGAATAAAAATAAAGAAAAACTGTTAGCAAAAAGATATTCCTCAGAAAAAAGATTTCAGTTTTTAGGTAAAAGTGCAATTTTTATGGCACTTTTGTTTTTGGCAATTTTTATATTTAAAATTTTTTCAACTGGTTATACCGCTTTTCAAAAAACTTGGTTGATAGTACCTGTCAATTTTGATGCTGAAACTATGTATTTAGATGCTAATCCGTCCAAAGAAGATTTGGAAGAAGCTGATTATTTTGAAATATCACTCCAGTCAATGTTTAACTTAGATAAAAATGCAAATGAGAAACAACAAAATGAATTAAAAAAAATGGTTTCTTATTTCTTTGAAAGAGAAATTAAACAAGAGTTGATTAATGATCCAAGTTTACTGGGAAAAACAAAAGATGTTTATATCACTGCATCAGATGATTTGGACCAGGTATTTAAAGGAAATTATCCAAGAGACCTACCTGAAAACCAAAGAAGAGTTACCGATTATCAATTAAAAATTTTTGATCAACTTGTAGAACAAGGAAAAGTAGAGAGTAAATTTAATTTAAGTTTTTTTACTTATCCAGATTCTCGTGAAGCTGAGTTAGCTGGTATTGCAAGTTCATTTATGGGTTCTATATTTTCAATTTTAGTTTGTTTAGCTATTGCTTTTCCTGTGGCTGTTTTAGCAGCAATATACTTAGAAGAATTTGCCCCCAAAAATAGATTTACAGATTTTATCGAGGTAAATATTAATAATTTAGCAGCAGTACCATCTATTGTATTTGGTCTTTTAGGTTTGGGAATTTTATTAGCAGTGTTTCAATTACCAAGGTCAACACCTTTAGTTGGAGGAATAACTTTATCTTTGATGACTTTGCCAACGATTATTATTGCTTGTAGAGCGTCTTTAAAAGCAGTGCCACCAAGCATAAGAGAAGCAGCTTTAGCAATGGGGGCTAGCCGAATGCAAACTACAATGCATCATACTGTACCTTTGTCGATGCCAGGTACGCTGTCAGGAACTATTATTGGATTAGCTCAAGCATTGGGTGAAACAGCGCCATTGATTTTAATTGGTATGGTAGCTTTTGTAAACACTATCCCTGGCTCACCAATGGACCCTGCTGCAAGTCTGCCTGTTCAAATTTATATTTGGGCTGAAAGTGCTGAGAGGGGATTTGTTGAAAAAGTTTCAGCTTGTATAATGGTTTTACTTGGTTTTTTAATAGTTATGAATTTGTTCGCACAAATAATAAGACATAAATTTGAGAAAAAATGGAGTTAATATGATTAAGATAAGTGCAAAAAATGTTGATGTTTTTTATGGAAAAAAGCAAGCCTTGTTTAATATAAATTTAGACATTGAGGAAAATCAGGTAACAGCCTTAATTGGACCATCGGGATGTGGTAAATCTACTTTTTTAAGATGCTTGAATAGAATGAATGATGTAATTGACATATGCAAAGTTCAAGGAGAGATAGTTATAAACGATTTTAATATTAACGATAAAGGGTGTGACGTAGTAAGATTGCGAGAAAAAATTGGAATGGTTTTTCAAAAACCAAATCCATTTCCAAAAACATTATACGAAAATATTTCTTATGGTCCTACAATCCATGGGATGGCTCAATCAAAACAAGAAATGGATGAAATAGTTGAGACAAGTTTGAAAAAAGCTGCGCTATGGGAAGAAGTAAAAGATAGACTTCATGAGCCTGGAACAGGTTTGTCAGGTGGTCAACAACAACGGTTATGTATAGCAAGAGCTATTTCGGTACAACCGGAAGTAATCTTAATGGACGAGCCTTGTTCAGCATTAGACCCAATTGCAACAGCCCAAATTGAGGAGTTAATTGATGAATTAAAGAAAGAACATACAATAATTATAGTTACTCACTCTATGGCTCAAGCAGCAAGGGTCTCACAAAGAACAGGTTTTTTTCATTTAGGGGAATTGATAGAACATGGATCGACTGATAAAATATTTAAGAATCCAGATAATACAAAAACGCAAGATTATATAACAGGGAGGTTTGGCTAATGTCGGAAGCACCACACACCGTTAAATCATACGAGGAAGAGCTTAAAAATTTAAATAGCAATATTATTAAGATGGGTGGCTTTTGTGAAGAAGCTTTAGGTAAAGCTATTCAAGCTATAACAACGAGAAATAGTGATCATGCTGAAAGCGTTATTAAAGACGATGAAAAAATTGATAAATTTGAAACTTTAATAGAACAGCAAGTTGTAAACCTAATTGCTTTAAGACAACCTATGGCTATAGATTTGAGAGAAACAGTTACAGCACTAAAAATATCCTCTGATTTAGAAAGAATTGGTGATTTAGCCAAAAATATTTCGAAAAGAACTCTATTATTAAATGAAAATTTACCAAAAAATCTAGTTGATGCTTTAGTGAGAGTTTCCTCAAATGTTCAAAAACAATTAAAATCTATTTTAGATGCTTATTTAGATAGATCTTCATCTATGGCTATGAATGTTTGGGAAAGTGATGAGAAAATAGATGATTTAACTAATCTTTGTATGCAAGAAGTAATTAAATATCTTAAAGAAAACGAAAAAAATTTGGATGATGGTACTCACTTATTGTTTGTTACTAAAAACATAGAGAGAATTGGCGATCATACAACAAACGTAGCAGAACAAGTATATTATTTAGTTACGGGTGAATATTTAGAAGGTGATAGACCTAAAGGAACAGAACCAATAGTAACTGGAGAAAAATAATAATGTCAGCACATGTTTTTATTGCTGAAGATGAAACACCAATAGTAACTTTATTAAAATACAATTTAGAAAAAGAAGGACATAAGGTTAGTTTTTCTGAAAATGGTGAGGAAGCACTTAAATTAATTAAAGATAAGCAACCTGATTTAATACTTTTGGATTGGATGCTGCCTGATCTTTCTGGAGTGGATCTTTGTAAAAATTTAAAAAAGGATAAAAAATTTAGTGATATACCAATAATAATGCTAACTGCTAAAGGTGAGGAAGCAGATAAAATTAAAGCATTTGACACAGGTGCAGACGATTATGTGACAAAACCGTTTAGTCAAAAAGAACTTAATGCTAGAATAAAATCTCTCCTAAGAAGGTCTAAACCTCAATCTTCAGTAGACGTTGTGGAATTTACTGATTTAAAAATAGATAGAGTAACAAAACGAGTCTATAGAAATAATATAGAAATATCCTTAGGACCAACTGAATTTAAATTATTAGATTTTTTTATTAAAAACCCCAAAAGAGTTTATTCACGAGAACAACTTTTAAATAATGTTTGGGGTGAAAATATCTATGTAGAGTCTCGAACAGTTGATGTTCATATAAGAAGATTGAGACAGGCTATAAATATAGAAAAAACTAAACCATTAATAAGAACTGTTAGATCGGCAGGTTATTCTTTAGAGTCTTGAAGATCTTTTGGTCTGATAAACTCTTTAATTAATCCATTATTTTTTATTTCTTTCCATTCAATTAAATCAAAATTAATTTTGGCAAAGGCAGAGGTTGGAAATTTATAATTTAGTAATTTAAAATGATTATTATTTTGGTTCTTTGTTAAGGATTTTACTAAATTTCTTACCGTAGGTTCATGGTTAATTAACAAAATAGATTTATATTTCTTTGGAATTGATTTAATTAATTCAATAATTCTATCTTCAGTTGCTAAATAAAGTTTCTTCGATGAAAAAATTTTTCTTGGTCTAGTGATTTTTTTTAAAAGTATGTTTAAAGTTTTTTTTGTTCTTTTTGCACTAGAAACTAATACATAATCAAATTTATAATTTTTTTTAACAAAAAATTCACAAATCAATTTAGCATTGTTCTTACCTCTTTTACTTAACGGTCTATCAAAATCGTCTAGACTGGGATCACTCCAACTGGATTTTGAGTGACGCATGACATATAAATGTAACATTATTTGTAATTATATGACTCCATTAAAAAAACAACAGAAACAAGAGTTAAAATCTAAATATATCAACAGAGAATTATCTTGGCTTAAATTTAATGATAGGGTGTTACTTGAAGCTCAAAATTTAGAAAATCCTCTTTATGAAAGAGTAAAATTTCTTTCTATTGCAGGCTCAAATTTAGATGAGTTTTTTATGGTTCGTGTTGCTGGATTACATAGCCAGATTAAACAAGAGGTTGAATCATTAAGTTCAGATGGATTAAACCCAGAAGAACAAATGAGTGAAGTTGTTAGAGAAACCAAAAATCTTCTTTTTAAACAGAATAGGATTTATAAAAATCTAATATCTGAATTAAAGAAAAACAATGTTATTCTGGTAAAACCAGAAGATCTTAGTAAAAATGAAAAGGTCAAATTGAAAAATATTTTTAGTGAGGAAATATATCCATTACTAACACCCTCAGCTATTGATCCTGCACATCCATTTCCGTTCATAGTAAATCAAGGCAGAGCAGTGGTTATGAAACTTAAAAAAAAAAATAAAAAAAGATTATTAAATTCAATTATCGTAATTCCAAAAGCTCTCTCTAGATTTATAGAGATAGATGGAGGAAAAAATTTCAAAAAATATGTAATTATTGACGATGTAATTAGTTTTTTTTCTTCTGAAATATTTCCAGATCACAATTTAGAAAGCAAAATGATATTTAGAGTTATAAGAGATAGTGACGTCGAAATACAAGAAGAGGCTGAAGATCTAGTAAGATCATTTGAATTAGCACTCAAAAGAAGAAGAATTGGAGATATAGTCCGTCTAGAGGTCATCAAAAACAGTAATAAAGATTTAATTAAATTTATTACCAATAAGCTAGAAGTAAATTCAGAATATATATATGAAACTGAAGGACTTGTAGGTATTGAAGATATAGATCAAATATGTAAGTTAAAAAACTCTAAACTCAGATTTAAAAATTTTAATCCTCGAGAAGTAGAAAGATTAAAAGAATTTAATAATAATTTTTTTGATACTATAAAACAAAAAGATTTAGTTGTTCATCACCCCTTTGAAACATTTGATGCCGTAATTGAATTTTTAAATCAAGCCGCTTATGATAAAAAAGTTATTGCAATAAAACAAACCCTTTATAGAACAACTTTAGACTCACCCATAGTTAAAGCGCTTATCTCAGCTGCAGAAAATGGAAAAACGGTCACAGCTCTTATTGAAATTAAAGCGAGATTTGATGAAGAGGCCAATATTCAATTAGCTAGAAGTTTAGAAAAAGCTGGGGTTCAAATTGTTTACGGTTTTGCAAAGTATAAAACACACGCCAAGTCCTCTCTAGTACTTAGAAGAGAACAAGGTAAGATACAAACCTATTTTCATTTAGGGACCGGAAATTATCACCCAGTAAATGCAAAAATTTACACTGATTTATCTTTATTTAGTTCTGATAGAAAAATTGCTGCTGATGTGGAAAAATTTTTTAATTATGTTACAGGTTATGCGAAACCTAGAAATCTTAATAAAATTTCAATTTCACCAGTTAATCTAAGAAGCACTCTAAATGAATGTGTGGATATAGAAATTTCAAACGCTAAAAATGGAAAAAATGGTGAAATATGGGCAAAAATGAACTCTCTAGTTGATCCACTTATCATTGATAAATTTTATGAGGCGTCAAATGCAGGAGTTAAAATTTTTCTTTTTGTAAGAGGTGTATGCTGTTTGAGACCAGGGATAAAAGATAAATCTGAGAATATAGTTGTTAAAAGCATGATAGGAAGATTTCTTGAACACTCAAGAATATATTGTTTTGCAAATGGAGAATTGATGCCTAACAGAAATGCAAAAGTTTTTATTTCATCAGCTGATTTAATGCCTAGAAATTTGAATAAAAGAGTTGAACTTCTAGTACCAATTGAAAATTCAACAGTTCATGAACAAATATTAGATCAAATAATGTTAGCTAATTATTTAGACAACAAGCAAAGTTGGGAATTAGATCCAAATGGAAATTATAAAAAAATTAAATATAGTAAAGATGATTCTTTTTCAGCCCATGAATATTTTATGAATAATCCAAGTTTATCAGGTAGAGGTAAAGCAAAATTAAAAATTCGTCCAAAAAAACTTAATTTGAGATTAATTAAAAATGACACTTAAAGTTCTTAAAACAAATCCAAATTTAAAGTTGAAGCAAGCAAGGCTTGCAATAATTGATATAGGTTCAAATTCGATTAGAATGCTTATTTATGATGATTTTACCTCGTCTAGAGTCCCTTTTTTTAACGAAAAAGCTGTATGTGAACTAGGAAAAAATTTAGATAAATCTAGAAAATTACATCATTCTGGAAAAATATATGCACTCAAAGTACTTAAGAGATTTTCAGAAATTTTAAATGTATCAAAAATTACCAATTTAAAAATCATAGCAACTGCAGTTCTTAGGGAAGCTTCTGATGCCAGACTTTTCATTGAGGATGTTGAGAAATTATTTCAAAAAAAAATTGAAATTCTGAGTGGTGATCAAGAAGCAGAATGTGCAGCTGAGGGAGTAAAAATAGGATTTGAAAATGTTGATGGTCTTGTTGCTGATTTAGGTGGAGGTAGTTTAGAATTGGCTAGAGTTGAAAACAATTTAATTACTAATAAAACCTCACTACCCCTTGGTGTTTTAAGATTAATTAATAATCCAATTGTTAAAAAAAGAAATCTATCAAAATACATAAAAAAATTATTTGCTGAAGAAAAATGGTTATCTAAGAAAAAATTTAAAAACTTATATTTAGTTGGAGGCACGTGGAGAGCTTTATTTAAACTTCATTTATTCCAGAATGACCACCCTGTTCATATAATTCATCAATATTCAATTGATAATGAAAGATTAAAAAAATTTTTAGATAAAATTTCATCATTCAATAAGTCAAAATTAAAAACAGTTGAATATATTTCTAAATCTAGAACTCAATATTTGCCATATAGCTCAATAATTTTAAATGAAATAATGAATTTCACTAATCCTAAAAAAATCCTATGTTCTATAAGTGGTTTAAGAGAAGGGGCATTAGTTAAAGAACATTTTAAAGATTTAGAAAGTCCAGATATGTTTAATAAATCTCTTGAGCATATTGCAAAAAAAAGAGGTGACTTAGGGTTAACATTTAAAAAATATTATCATTTTATAAAGCCTGTTTTTGACGGTAATGAGTATTATAACCAAAAACTATTAAATTTAGCATGTGTGTTGAGCCATATGGATTGGGGACTAGGTGCTTTTCAAAAAGCAGAATTAGTTTTTCAAGAAACACTTAACACACCTTTACTTAAATTATCACATAAAGAAAGAATACAAATAGCATTGTCCTGTTACTGGAGATATTGCAGTATTAAATATAATCCCAAGATGGAATACTTAACTTTTTTAAATAATAATGAAATTTTTTCAAGTAAACAAGTGGGGGCTGCTTTGAGATTTGCTAACTCACTAACTTCAATTTCAACTATTTTTCTAGAAGAATTTAAACTTTATAAAAGAGGAAACGCACTTTTTTTAAAAATACCATCCCAACACCAAGAAATTATATCAAAACAAGTAACAAAAAAATTCAAAGCACTTGCTAGAGAATTATTTTTAGAGCCTCGTGTGCTTTACTCAAATAATTAAATATTAATTATTAATTGATGAAGTACTT
>CACBYG010000007.1:97500-99471 GCA_902543535.1 uncultured Pelagibacteraceae bacterium | reverse complement strand
ACAATCCCATCTCCTGATGCCATTATGGGAGTTCCCATTGGGGCAGCAAAATCAGTTCCTCTATGCATTTTATTAAATCCATCTATGGGATGTTTTCTCATTCCAAAAGGGGATGATAGTCTAGCCCCATTTATTGGTGTCTTCATTAATGCTTTTTTAACACTTTTACCATTTTTATCGTAATGGCCTTCACTACCATCTTTGTCAAAATAATATAAACTGTTATCTTGACCACTAAGTTTTAAATTAGAAAATAGAATTTCTCCAGTCTCAACTATCTCTTTTTTTTCGTTTAAAAAAATTTCATACATAATTTGAAATTTATCTTGTTTTCTAATATCTCTTTGAAAATCTACTTGAAATCCATAAATTCTTGCGAATTCAATTATTGTATTAGCTGGAATATTTTCGTTAATCGCAGCTTTGTAAAGACTTTGTAAAATTACATTCTCTTTATAGACTATATTTTTATTTAGTTTAATTGATATAATTTCCTCATTAAATTTGTCATTTTCAATATTTCTTTTTAAAAATATTTTTTGAGTGTTTGAAGTTTGGAAAGTAAATTCATTTATTTTATTATTTGTCTTATCTAAATTAAATTGAATTATTTGTTTTGTATTTAATTTGTTAATATTAACTTTATTTTTAAGTGAGTTTTTGATTTTAATTATTTCGTCTTTTTCAATTGAATAGTTTTCTAAAATTTTATCAAAAGTTTCTCCAGTTTTAATTTTATGTTTAATTTTCTTATACTTAGGCTCAAGTTTATCAACTAAGTGATTTAAAGTTTTCTTAAAATAAATGTTATCGATAAAATTAATATTGTCTTGAATATTATTATTTTTCTTGAAATTAAAATAGCTTGTTGAAAAAATAGTGATCGCAATTAAAAAAAGCAGAACAAAAATCTGAGTATTTTTTATGATTTTATTTCTTAAATTTTTTAGCATTTGAAAATCAATAGGTTACAATTATTAGTTTAGAGAAACTTAAAAATCAAAAAAAACCCACAAAAATCAATCATTTTAATTCAATTTTTTAATGTTAAATGCTTGATTTCCTATTATTTTAGCCTATAAGCACTGAACTTTCTCAATAAAATTATTGTTAACACAATAAATAAATGAGGATTATTGAGCCTTTTTGCTCAATTAGCTATTTAAAATGTAAAAATTTAAGAAGAGAAGTGTGGACGGTTAAGGTTACCAAAAATTTGTCGTACACACTTCAACATCATATAAATTTTATTCTTAGAATTTATATGGAAGCTAGTGTGCGCCGTTTTTAAACTTGAGAGTTTGATCATGGCTCAGAACGTACGCTGGCGGCACGCCTAACACATGCAAGTCGAACGAAGTAGCAATACTTAGTGGCAGACGGGTGAGTAACATGTAGGTATCTGCCCTTTGGCCTGGAATAACACGAGGAAACTTGTGCTAATACCGGATAAGTCTTTACGGAGAAAGCTTTATGCACCATTGGATGAGCCTGCACTTGATTAGTTTGTTGGTGGGGTAATGGCCTACCAAGACTGTGATCAATAGCTGATTTGAGAGGATGATCAGCCACATTGGGACTGAGACACGGCCCAAACTCCTACGGGAGGCAGCAGTGGGGAATCTTGCACAATGGAGGAAACTCTGATGCAGCGATGCCGCGTGAGTGAAGAAGGCCTTTGGGTTGTAAAGCTCTTTCGTCGGGGAAGAAAATGACTGTACCCGAATAAGAAGGTCCGGCTAACTTCGTGCCAGCAGCCGCGGTAATACGAAGGGACCTAGCGTAGTTCGGAATTACTGGGCTTAAAGAGTTCGTAGGTGGTTGAAAAAGTTGGTGGTGAAATCCCAGAGCTTAACTCTGGAACTGCCATCAAAACTTTTCAGCTAGAGTATGATAGAGGAAAGCAGAATTTCTAGTGTAGAGGTGAAATTCGTAGATATTAGAAAGAATACCAATTGCGAAGGCAGCTTT
>CACBYG010000007.1:0-92500 GCA_902543535.1 uncultured Pelagibacteraceae bacterium | reverse complement strand
GCACTTAATCCAATATCTGGTCTGAATGTTTTAATATTATTTTTAGTAAATTTTTCACCTTTTTTAATATTTTTAATTGCATAAATTGATCTCCTAAACTTATTATTTTTAGATTTTTTTTTTTCTAATTTTTTATTATTTATTAAGTTGAATGCTAAATTTATTTGTCTAACAAAATTTTTAATGTCATATTGATTTAATGAAAATTTAGAGTCAACCGCCTTAACATTTTTTAGGCATATATGTTTTTCAATAATATTTGCACCTTTTATAATAGACATACATGCTATATCTGAACCTATTGAATGATCAGATAATCCTACCTCGCATTTAAATTTTTCTTTTAGGGATGTAATATTATTTAGATTAAAATCATTTTTTTTAGATGGATACTCACTCACACAATATAATAATGTTATGTTTTTTGAGCCATATTTTTTTAAAATTTTTATACTTTCTTTAATTTCTTTAAAATTTGCAAGACCAGTAGAGAGAATTATGGGTTTTTTAGTTAAAGCAACTTCTTTAAGTAAACTTGTATCATTCATTTCAAAAGATGAAATTTTGTATATTTTTGTATTCAATGTTTCCAAAAATTTTACAGCTTCGACAGAAAATGGCGTACTAAAAATTTTAATTTTGATTTCTTTTGCATACCGATATAATTCTTTGTGCCATTCTAATGGCGTATGAGCCTTATTATATAAATTCCACAAATTTTTATTTTTCCATAAACCTGATTTTATTTTAAAATTTGTCGATTTAAGGGTCATCATATCTGGGGTATATGTTTGTAGTTTGACTGCATCTGCTCCATATTTTTTTGCAAAATAAATTAATTTTTTTGCAACGCTTAATTTACCATTATGGTTTCCAGATATTTCTGCAATAAAGAAAGGTTTTTTATTAATAAATTTATTCATTATTTTTTATTTAAGTACAAATAATTTTTTTTATTAAAACTATCTTGAAAAACTTTATTTTTTTTAACAAATTTAAAATTATTCTTCAAAAAAAAATTTTGTGAGATAGTATTTTTTTTTAATACCTCTGCATATATTTTTTTACATTTTGTTTTTTTAAAATACTTATCACATGCTTTTTTCATAAATAATGAAGAAAGTTTTGTAGATCTAAATTCTTTATTTATTATTATTGATATTTTTGTGGAAATCTTGCTCAATTGACTAAATTTTATATAACCAATCTTTTTTGGTCCAAATTTACATATATAAATAATTGATTTATTTTTATTAAGTGTTTCTTTTAACCACTTAATGTGTTGTCTGTAAGTAATAAGTTTTGTTCTTTTAAAATTTTTATCTTTTACCCCCAAATTATACAATTTAAAAATAAAATATGAGTCATCAATATTTGCAGTTATTAATTTTGATTTAATCAAAATATTATTCAACCAACCTGTTTAAATAAAAACCTTCAGCATATTTAACCCCACAACTTATACCCCTATATTTAGCTAATGCCTCTAATCCAGAAAGTGACCTACTATGAGGATATTTTTTTAATTCACTCTTATAGTATTTAATTGCTTCTAATTTTTTTTTAAACTCTTTGGAAACATCTACAAAATAATTAGGTTCAAAACTTTTGTTTTTGAATTTAGCCCATTCAGTACTTGATAATATTTCAAAACTTAAAATTTTTTTTACCGTATTATTTTTAAGAGGCCTACAGGCTGTAATAGCTGCTTGATAAGTTAATCTGTGGTCAATATTTAAACACTCAGAATAATGAGTTATAAGAGTTTCGGGTTTATACTTTTTAATTAAATTTTCGATTTTTTTTACAATTCTTAAAAGTGGGACCTTATCCATTTGATTATCTGGAAAATTAAAAAAAACTGGTTTTTCTAATTCAAGTTTCCTAAAAAGCTTTAGGCAAAAATTTCTTCTCCTTGTGACTTCCTTTTTATTTTTACTTCTTGCTGAAACACCATTGGTCATAAAAGCAACATTTATTAAATGATCCTTTTTTAATTTGATTATTGTTCCGCCACAGCCTAAAATTTCATCATCCGGATGAGCTGCGATAATTAAAATTCTATTTTTTTTTTTTGATTGAAATTTCAGCATTCAAATAATTCTTAAATAATCTAGCATTAAATAGTTCAATCTTAAAGTTATTAAAATCTAAATATGCTTTTGTATATCCTTCTGCATCTGTTGCTCTAATAAGATTGAAAAAATTTTTGATAGATGTAACTTTCTTCAAATCTATTCTACTATCTGACTTTTTTCTTCTCTTAAAAAATGAAACCTTACCTTTTTGTTTTACAAATTTTATACTTCTTTTTATAGTAAGCTCTTTGATCATATCTAAAACTTTCATTTCAATATTTTTAAAAATTTCTTGTGCACTTCCAATTAACATAATCTTTTTTTTTAAACAAATTTCTCCACTATCAATTTTACTATTTATTTTAAATGCAGAAATTTTGGTATTAATTATTCCTCTAATTATTTGATTCTGAACCGGACTTCCTCCTCGGAATTTAGGGAGATCTGCTGTATGAAATTGGATACAAAGATAATTTTCAAACAATGCCTTAGGTATTTTTTTTGACCAAAAAACAAAAAAAATAATTTTAGGTTCCAATGCTTTAATTTTTTTTAGATTTATTGATTTCTCAATTTGAAACTTTTTATCAAGTTTACTAAAAATACTCGATGTCCATATTTTTTTTGTAATAATTATATAATTCATGTGTAAATTGAATTAGTATTCTTAAATTAAAAAATAAAATAATGAAAAAAAAAAAAAATTATACAAAAACAATCAATAGAATTGAAAAAATTAGGGCAAAAAATAACAAAAATTGGATGAATCTTCTCCGATTAGCCTTTAAGCTGGATCCTAAAAATGCATCAAAAATCATGAGGGAAATTAATTATAATGATAAAGAAATTTCAAGTTTACTAAAAAATTTAATTAATTAAAAAATTTCAGAGTTAAAATGAAAGTAATTCCATACGGAAAACAATTTATAGACCAGCATGACAAAGATGTAGTTAAAAAATCCTTGGATGAAAATCTTATCACAACAGGAAATTTTGTTAATATTTTTGAAAAGAAAATAAAAAATTATTTAAAAGTAAAATATGCTGTTTCATGTAGTAGTGGCACCTCCGCTTTGCATTTGGCGATGTTATCTATTAACTTAAAAAAGAACGATGTTATAATTATGCCAGCAGTAAACTTTATATCAGCGTTCAACATGGCTACAAATTTAGGAGCAAAAATTTATTTAGCAGATGTTGACAGTATAACAGGTCAAATCACACCAGAAACAATAAAGAAATGTATTCAAAATAACAAAATAAAGAAAATTAAAGCGGTAATCACAATGTACATGGGAGGTTATCCAAATAACATCATCAATTTTTATAAATTAAAAAAAAAATATAAATTTATAATAATTGAAGACGCCTGCCATGCATTAGGATCAAGATACAGATTTAGGAATAAATTTTTAAATATTGGATCTTGCAATCATTCAGATATATGCACTTTTTCTTTACATCCTTTAAAAACTATTACAACAGGTGAAGGTGGAATAATAACAACAAATAGCAAAAAAATTTACAATAATTTGTATACTGCAAGATCTCATGGAATTATAAAATCAAAAAAAAATCATTGGATGTACGATATAAAAAATTCTGGTTTTAATTATCGTTTAAGTGATCTAAATTGTGCTTTAGGAGTAAGTCAACTTAATAAAATTAACTTATTTTTGCGATCACGTGAAAAAATTGCAAAAACATATATTAAAAACTTAAATAATTTTCAAAATTTAACTTTTTGTATAGATTTAAAAAATATAAAGCCATCTTTTCATTTATTTATAATAAATATAGATTTTACTAAACTTAAAAAAAAAAAAGATGATTTACTTAATTATTTAAAAACTAATAATATTATTTGCCAGTATCATTATATACCGATTTATAAATTTAAAATTTATAAAAAAAAAATAAAAAAAAATAGTTTTTTAGGTTCTGAAAAATATTATAAAAACTCTCTTAGCATTCCAATTTTTTATGACTTAAAGTTAAACAATCAGAGAAAAGTTATAAGCAAAATTAAATTTTTCTTAGAAAAAAATAATTTAAAATGAAGATTGCACTAGGAGCAGCTAATTTTGGTCAAAAATATGGAATTAATAATAAAAAAATAAAGGTTTCCGAAATCAAATATATTAAGAATTATTTATCTTCAACCAAAATCAAAATATTTGATACCTCAGAACAATATAAAAATAGTGAAAAAATAATTGGAAAACTTAATATAAAAAACCCTAAGGTAATCACCAAAATTAAATTTAACTCAGAAAAAAGCAAAAATTTTAACGTTATTGAAAATAAAATCTCAAACTCAATAACAAACTTAAATAACATCCAACAAATTTATGGTGTTTTAATACATGACTACAAAGACTTACTGAGAAGGAATGGTAAGAAAGTCTTATATCATTTAGAAAACTTAAAAAAAAAAAAAATTATAAAATATATTGGAATTTCAATTTATAGCCCAAAAGAACTTGATATCATTTGGAAATTTTGGAAACCAGATATAGTTCAAGCTCCTTTAAATATTTTAGATCAAAGAATAGTAGATAGTGGTTGGTTAAGAATTTTAAAAGAAAACAAAGTATTATTTTATTCGAGGTCTATTTTTTTGCAAGGGTTATTAATACAAAAAAATGAGAATATTATTTTAAATAAAAATATTAAAAAAAATATCAACAAATTTTATGATTGGTGCAATAATTCTAAAATTACTCCCCTAGAAGCTTGTGTGCAATTTATAAAACAGTTTAATAATGTCAATTATGTTATTGTTGGATTTGACAATTTAAATCAATTAAAAACTATAGTTAAACTCTTTAAAAAAAAAAAAATTTTTGTACCAAAAAAATTTAAAACAAAAAATCTTAATTTAATTGATCCGAGAAAATGGAAAATAAAAAAAAAGTAATAGTAATTATTCAAGCAAGGTACTTATCCAGTAGATTACCTGGTAAAGTTCTTAAAAAAATAAATAATAAAACTATTTTAGAAATATTACATGAAAGAATTAGTAAATCTAAAAGTGTTAAAAAAATAATTATTGCTTGTAGTAAAAATAAGCATGATATTCAAATTGTTAATTTATGTAAAAAATTAAATTTTAATTACTTTGTTGGATCTGAAAAAAATGTTTTAGATAGATACTATAAAGCTGCATTATTGTATAAAGCCGAAAATATCATGAGGATTACTGCAGATTGCCCTTTAACAGATCCACAATTGATAGATAAATTAATCAATTTATATTTTAAATATAATTTAGATTATGCATCCAATATATTACCCCCATCTTACCCAGATGGATTAGATTTAGAACTATTTAAATTTAAATGTCTAAAAGAAGCCTATTTAAATTCAAAAACAGCTGATGAAAAGGAGCATGTAACAAAATTTATTATTAATAATAAGAAATTTAAAAAAAAAAATTTACTATCTAAAGTAAATTATTCTTTTTTAAGAATTACATTAGACGAGAATGTTGATTTCCACGTAATAAAGAAGATATTTGAAAATTTTAAATTTAATTTAAATTTTTCATTTAAAGATATAATAAATTTATATAAGAAAAATAATAATTTATTTAAAATGAACGTAAGAATAAAAAGAAATGAGGGTTCAAGATTAAACTCAGGCCAAAAATTTTGGAGAAGAGCAAAAAATATAATACCTGGTGGTACTATGTTATTTTCTAAAAACCCAGATTTATATCTACCAAATGCCTGGCCGGCATATTTTTCTAAAACAAAAGGTTGTTATATTTGGGATTTAGATAGAAAAAGATATTTAGATTTTTCTGTAATGGGGTTGGGTACAAATATTTTGGGTTATTCAAATAGTTTTGTTGATAAGGCAGTAAAAAAAGCAATAGATTTTGGCACAATGTCTACACTAAATTCAAAAGAGGAAATCCTTTTAGCAGAAAGACTTGTCCATATGCATAATTGGTCTGATATGGTGAGATTTACAAGAACTGGAGGTGAAGCTTCAGCTATTGCTATTCGAGCAGCACGAGCATTAACTAACAGGAATACGGTTGCAGTTTGTGGTTACCATGGGTGGCAGGACTGGTATTTATCTGCAAACTTAAATAATAAAAATAATTTAGACAGTCTTTTAATGAAAAATATCTCAACTGCCGGTGTACCTAAAAGTTTAAAAAATACTACCCTAACATTTGAGTACAACAATTTAAAAAGTCTTAAAAAATTGACTAATAAAGAAAGTTTAGCTGCAATAATTATGGAGGTTTCAAGAAAGGAACCTCCAAAGAAAAAATTCCTAGATCAAATTAGAAAAATTTGTAACAAAAAAGGTATAGTATTAATTTTTGATGAGTGCACTTCTGGATTTAGAGAAACTTTTGGTGGTTTACATTTAAAATATAAAGTTAACCCAGATATTTGTCTTTTTGGTAAAGCTCTTGGAAATGGATATGCTGTTAATGCAGTAGTTGGAAAATATGAAGTTATGAAAGTTCTTGAGAAGACATTTGTAAGCAGTACTTTTTGGACTGAGCGAGTTGGAAGTGTTGCAGCACTAGAAACATTAAAAATTATGGAAAAAACTCAATCCTGGAAAATTATTACTGAACTTGGAATAAAAATAAAAAAAAATTGGAAATTATTAGCAAAAAAAAACAATTTGAAAATTAATATTAATGGTATAGATGCTTTACCAAGATTTGAATTTGAAGCAAGCATAAATAATTATCTTAAAACTTACATTTCCCAAGAATTTCTGAAAAAGAATTTTTTAGCTTCAAATACTATTTATTTGAGTACAGCTCATCACAAAAAAAAAATTATCGATGACTATTTTAACATTCTTGATGATATATTTCACAAAATAAGTATAAATAAAAAAAATTTACTCGATGGACCTGAGTCAATTAAAGGAATAAGATAAATATAATAATTATGATTAAAAAGTTTTTTAAGGGTAAAAATATATTAATAACAGGAGGAACAGGGTCATTTGGTAATAAATTTGTAGACTACTTATTAGAGAACAATTTGGAACTTAAAAGAATTTCAATATTTAGCAGAGATGAACTTAAACAACATCAAATGTTTGAGAAATATAAGAAGAAAAGATTGGATAATAATTTAAGATTTTTTTTGGGTGATATCAGAGATAAAGATAGACTAGAATTTGCACTTAAAGATATTGATATAGTTGTTCATGCAGCTGCCCTCAAACAAGTTCCTGCAGCTGAATATAATCCTTTTGAATTCATAAAAACAAACGTAATTGGAGCTCAAAATCTAATTGATGGTTGTTTAAAGTCTAAAGTTAAGAACTTTATTGGATTATCTACTGATAAAGCTAGTTCACCTATAAATTTATATGGAGCTACAAAATTGTGTTCTGATAAATTGTTTGTATCTGCTCAGAATACCGTCGGTAAAACAAATTTAAAATTTTCAGTTGTAAGATATGGAAATGTTATGGGGAGTAGGGGCTCAGTTTTACCTATATTTCTTAAACAAAAAGAAAGTGGAACTTTTACAGTTACCCATAAAGACATGACAAGATTTAATATCTCTTTAGATGAAAGCGTTAAATTTGTGATTAAATCAATTATTTTACAAAAAGGTGGTGAAATATTTGTTCCTAAATTGAAAAGTTTTAAAATTATGGATTTATGTAAGTCTATTGATGAAAAAGCTAAGATAAAAATGATTGGAATTCGACCAGGAGAAAAAATGCACGAAGAACTTATTTCTCAAAATGAAAGTTCTAATACTTATAGTGTTTCAAACTTTTATGTAATTTTGTCTACAATATTTTCTGACAAAACACTTAGAGAATACAAAAAATATTTTAAATTGAAAAAAGTTGGAGATACTTTTAGTTACAATAGCTTGGTGAATAAAGATTACTTATCGATCCAAGAATTAAAAGAAATAGTTAAATCTTATTAAAAATTGTAGATCTAATTTCGCTATAATTGACTATACCACTTTTCCCAGTTTCTCTTCCAATTCCAGACCAGTTAAAGCCTCCGATGGGGATCTGAGGATAATTTTGTTTTATATTTCCATTAATCCATACTCGACCATACCTTAAGTTTTTAACGAAGTTTTCAGATTTTTTTATATTGTTTGTCCATATTATACAGGATAAACCATAATTATTTAAATTTAATTCCTTTTTCAATACATTTTCATTTTTAAATTTATGAACATTTAAAATAGGACCAAAAATTTCAGTTTCATCTAAAGGGTTTTTTTTCTTCAAATTTTTTAAAATCATTGGATAAAAAATGTTTTTTTTATTCATTTTTTTTAATTTTTTTTTGAATATGATTTGGTTTTTATTAAATTTTATTTTTTTAATAAAATTATATATTTTTAAATATTGCTGATAATTAGATATTTGATAATTAAAATTTGAAAAATAATTGAAGTAATTTTTTAATTCATTTTGAAAGTCTAAAAAAATTTCCTCTTTTACATAGACCTTACTCACACCTACGCAGGCTTGACCAGCATTATGGGTAAAAGATAAAACTAGATTTTCAACAGCTTTTTTTAAATTTTTTTTATCAAACAAAATAAATGGATTCTTCCCACCAAGTTCTAGGCTAACTCTCTTAAGGTCTTCACTCGCACTTTTCATAATTTTTTTCCCATTTTCTGTTGATCCTGTAAAAGATATCATTTTTACATTTTTAGCTTTAATTAAAGTCGAACCAGTATACTTTCCATCGCCCAAAACTAAATTCAAAACACCTTTTGGGAGATTAGACTTTTTTAACAAATCAAAAAATTTTATAATACTTTCTGAGGCAAATTCACTGGGTTTTACAATTACTGAGCACCCTGCTCCCAATATATAAGGCAATCTCTCAGATAAAACAATTAATGGGAAATTCCATGGCACAATTAATACAGTTACACCAACAGCTTCCTGGGAAATTTTACAATAGGTTTTTTTATTAATTTTTAAGATCTTATCTTTTATTTTGCCAGTTTCTAAACTTGCATGCTTCCATAAAGAACTACAATAATTTATTTCTTCCAAACATTGCTTTAAATTTTTTCCAGTGTCATTATTTTCAGCTTTGGCAAGAGTCAATCTGTTTGATTTTATTAGATCTGAAATTTTTTTAATTATTAAAGACTTTTTTTTTGAAGTTTTTTTTGTCCAGATATTATATCCGTTGTAAGCATTTTTTGATATTTTTGAAATATCTTTTTTATTAGAAATTACAACTTTAACTTTCACATTTTTTAAATTAGTAAACTTATAGTAATTTGACGAACTACTTTTTACCCATTTATTATTAGTATATAATTTATTAAAATAGCTAATCATAAATTTAAATACATATCACTTATTTCTCTTTTTATAATTTTTCCACTTTTTGTTTTTGGCATTTCAGGAATAGGCACTATTTTCTTAGGTAATTCTATTGTTTTTAAATTTTTTTTTAAATAGTTGAATAATCTATTTATCTTATTAGAAATTTTTTTTTTCTTAAATACTACAAATAAAATTATTTTTTCTCCAGATAATACGTCTTTAATTCCTAATGCAGCACACTCAAATATTAAATTAGATTTCAAGACAATATTTTCAATTAAATTTAAAGAAACTAATTCTCCACCAACTTTTATTAATTCTTTACTTCTTCCTGTATAATATAACCTATTTTGATCATAGTATCCGCAGTCACCAGTTTCAAAATAACCATTTTGAAGCTTTGGCTTTTCAATTCTTGCAAAACTTTTAAGATAACCTCTCATTAAATAAGGTGATTTTATGTATATTTTATTTTTATTTTTAATTTTAATTTTAATTTTATTTAAGTGCCCACCAACTGAAAGTTGGGACTCTTCATCTTGTATCACGTCCTCGATACTCTCTAATGTTAATGGTCCCCCTAATTCTGTAATTCCATAACATGATTGAATTCTTCTTCTAAATAATTTTAAAAATTTACTTTTTATTTCAGGGTACAAAAAACTAGATGTAGAAATAATTGATTGATAATTTGAAAGGTGATCTCTTAGATTTTGGTTTATTGAATATAATGAACAGAGGCTCATATATATGGAAGGTGTTAAATGCAGAGAATTGACTTTGTATTTTTTTGTTTCATGCCAAAAATTTATTAATGTCTCGAATTTGGCTATCTTACCCACAACAATAGTGCTGCCAGCAAATAAACAGCTTAAAAATGTGTTCATTATTCCAGCCATATAAAACATAGGAAGACAGTGATATAATACAGTATTGTTATTGTACCCAGTCAATTTAGAAAAGTCACAAGCTGAGTTCAATAGTTTTTCCGCAGAATGTAAAATTGCTTTGGGTTCTGCAGCACTTGTTCCAGAAGACATCATAACTAAAAAATCACTATTTTTATTATCAACTTTAGTATTTTGATTATAATTTTGGAATTTCTTTTCAGAAAAATTATTAATTATATGATTAAATTTAAATTTTCTTTTTAATTTTAGTATATCTTTTCTTTTTATTTTGGGGTCAACAGGTAAAACTATATAATTTCCTAAGATACACGCTAAATAAAAAATTAAATAATCTTTACTATTATCACTAATAAAAATTATTTTTTTCTTTTTATAGTTTGATTTAAGATAAGTTAGAGCCTTTTTAGTTTGTTTGAATACTTCTTCGTAAGTTATTTTTTTATTTTTATAAAAGATACAATTATTATCTTTATATTTTTCAAATAAAAATACTAAATCTTTTTTTGTTATATTATTGGCCAATTAAATAAATCTATCAAAGTCTTCAATTGAGTTTATATTTACACCATCAGAACTTTTAAATATTTCATCTATTTTTTCTAGCTCAATATTTGTGCTATGACGAATACAGTGAAATTTACAATGTTTATTGGGATCCAATTTTTGCATAATTTCTTGTCTTTTTTTTCCATACCAAATTTCTTTTAATGATTCCATTGTAGGATCACCAATCTTTAAATTGGTATTACCCCTATGATACGGGCAAACATATGCACCACTAGGACTTAAAACTGTTCTCATCTCTGCAGTTAAACATCTCGAATATTTTTTTATTTGCTTATTTTCACCGTCCAATGTTCTTTTGAGAGTATAAGGAGAAATTATCGTAAACTGCTCATCTTCTAAAGGTTTACTTAAATCTAACTGTGATTTAATAATATTTGTTAAGTTAGATGTATCGTTTAAAAAATGAGAAGGATCAAAAGACGGTTTCACCTCAAAATAATCACAACCAATTTCTTTTGCTAATTTAGCTGCTTTAAAAATATCAGTAGCATTTGTTTCGACATAATTCCCGCCTTCTGATAGTGGACGTTGATTAGGGTCTTTTTTTTCTAAAACTAAGAAAGAATAACCAAGTTTAGTCTTTTTAATTTTTGAAATTTTTTTCATACCGTCAATAACCTTATTAAATTGAGATTTTCCACTTATATGCGGTCTATATTTTTGAAACATATCTTCAGATCCGGCGTCCACAGAAATTCTTACCCATTTCGTTTTATTTGCTAACTGATCTAAGTATTTTTCAATTAAGGTTCCATTTGATGTAACTCCAACGTGAATGTCATGATCATAAAAATAATCAACTATTGCCCCAAATTCTGGGTGTGCCATTGGTTCACCACCTCCAATTAAAACCACAGCTTTAACTCCCATCTCATAAAATTCTTTTGCAAGTTGTTTTAATCTCTCTCTTTTGAAACCACCTTGATTCAATAGATTAGCACTAATGCAACCATGACATGCTAAATTGCAAGCAGTTGTTGGATCTAGTTCTATTACCCATGGTTTAGAGTCACCTTTCTGATTTTCTTTTAATCTTTCAACTACTTCATTTTGAAAGATTTTTTTTTCAAGATTTAGAGCATGATTAGTCATTAATTAATGATTTTTTATATAACTCGCCATCTATAAAAGCAAGTTGATTATTTTTAAGAATATTTAAACATAAGTCTGTATATTTTCTGGAACTAAATGAATATACGTAGCCGCTTCCTAATTTTATTTTTTTCACAATTTTTTTTTTAGAAATTTCTTTTTGAATTTTTTTGTAATATGGACTTAAATTTATATTTAAAAATCTAACAAAGGATGAATATAAAATTTTTTTTTCATTATTATTAATATAATATTTAACTTTTGTTGGTTTATTAAAACAATAAGGAACACCAATCATATATTCAGCAACATGATTAAATGGATTTCTCCATGGTTCCATACCAATATTTAAAATTTTACCATTAATTTTTATAAACTTTTGGTAGGGTGAATTATACCCATAATTATGAAAAGAGTTTTTAGTACAAATATATTTTGCATAGTGTCCAATTGCAGCAACAGAAAATACAGGATGTTTACTTCGTACAACCCCTTTTTGTTTTAAAAAATAACTGCTTAACATTCCACTTGTAGTATTATTAGATTCAAATACAAATTTTTTATTAGATCTTAATGTGTCAAATGTATATGAGTTAATACAGAGTGTGCCTCTACTACCAACAGCATTTTTTAATGAACTAATAAAATCTCCATAATAAGCTTCTTTATTGTCTTCCTTCATTTCGTAAAAACCAAGCTTAAATATTTCAGGATTTATAAATAAATGATCACCTTTTTTTATTCCTATTTTTTTAAGTGATTTTGAAATATCAATTTTATTATAGGTTTTCATTTTTTTTTATTAATAAATTTTACAATTTTATCAAACGTACTAAAATCTGTTCTCTTAATTTTGGAAAAATTTATATTTTTCTTTGAATTTTTTTCAATTTCAGCAATAAATCTTATTATCGAAAATGAGTCTAAATAACCATTATCCAATAAATTTATTTTTGTGTTTAAAAATTTTTTTAATTCAGGATTAATTTTTATTAATATTTTTTTGATTTCATTATTTGTCATTATTAGATAAAAATAAATTTTATGTTTTTATATATTATAATATAATTTTATTTAATAAAATTATTCCTACAGTATACATTATTATGAATAAAAAAATTTTAGTTTATATCCCAACCGCATTAAATTCACCTGAAACTGAAATATTATTGAGTGTTGCTCAAGACAATATTAACAAAAAGAATCATGTTGAATTATTGTTATGCAACGGAGGAAAAAAATTTTTTTGTTCTAAAAATATATATTCACTAAAATCAATATGTGTTGCTTGCAAGAAACAAACTGCTGAGGCAATTAAGGTGCTCAAAGGAAAGTATATAAGATCTTACATTCCAACAAATTATAAAATTAGAAAAAACTCGAAGAAAATATTTAATATCAAAAAAATAGTTAATTATAAATATAAAGGTTGCGATAACGGCCTATCAGCATACAGTAGTTATGTTGATGTGACGAGAGACAGAGATTTAGATGGTTATTTTTCAAATTATTGTATTAAAAATTTAATAAATACATCTAACGATCTTACTGATTATTTTTTACAAGTCCTTAAAAGAAAAAAATATACAGAAATATTTATGTTCAATGGACGAATGAATAATTACAGACCTTTGTTAAGAGTCGCAAACAAATTGGGAAGAAAAATTAATAATCTAGAATTTAATGGTAATAGGAATCAAGTTTTTAATTTCGAAAACTCACTACCAATAGATCAAAAATATATAGCAAAAAGAATTAATGATTTCTGGAAAAATCAAAAAAATAAAAAATTATATTTAATCAATTTATTTGTAAATAAATGGATAAGACATCAAGCTTTATTTCATAGAAAAAAATTTAAAATTAGTCAAAACAGCAACGAACTGCCTAAATATTGGGATAATAAAAAAAGAAATATAGTATATTATGCTTCCTCACCAGATGAGACCCTCACTGGTGGAAAAACTTATTTTTTCAAGGTTTTTAAAGATCAAGTTGAGTCAATAGAGTTTATTTATAACTCGATCAAAAAAATAGATAAGTTTAGTGATATAAGTTTTTGGGTAAGAATGCATCCTCGTATGAAAGGACATTTTTGGCCTCATCTTAAAAGGATTTACGAACTAAAGAAAAAATATCCAGGATTAAATCTTATTTATCCAGAGTCTTCTTGTTCATCTTATGAAATGTTAAAAAAATCTTCTCTTGTAATTTCACCAATATCTTCATTATCAATCGAAGCTTTGCATTTTAAAAAACCGTCGATCAACTTTCAAAAACATCCATTTGTTCTTTTAGGGGGGAGCTATTTGCCAAAAAATAAAAAAGAACTTTTAAAACTTATATTTAACAAAAATCTCAAACCCAGATCAATACTTGCTCAAAAAAAATTTCATTTATTCTATTTAGATGGAGGTAAAAAATTTCATAGAGTTACAGGAGATTTTAATGATTTAGGTTATAAATATAATAATAAAAAAATTGAATTAAATTTTTTTTATAAAGTTATATATTACTATGGAAAAATTATTGAAAAAAAGATTTTAAATAATTTAAGTTATTACTTGTATAAATTTATTGACAAAAAATAATGAGAAATAATGATATTTTTTTAATAAGGCATTTAGCTTTTTTTTGGGGAGAGACTAAATTAGCTCTAAAACATAAAAATTATTTTGGGTATAAAAATGTATTCTTAAAAGTATTATCTAGAATAAATATCAGATTGTTTTCAAATTATTTACAGTCATTTATGTATTATCTTACTTTTAAAACAAAAAATTTAAAATCAAATAAAGAAACACCTAATTTAATAACTCATGGTTATGAGTTGTTAAAAGATATTGATACATCTTGTATAGATTTCTTAGATTATAAAATTGATGAACTATATAAGGATAATGATATAGTTGTTACCAGGAATAAAATTGATTATTTAAAGGCAGAGAAATTTGCGAGAGAAAATGGTTTTCATTCAATAGCATGCAAATATTTTAACGTAAAAAATTGTAATTTATTTATTGACTCTTGGAATACAAAACCATTCAGTGATAGAAAAAGATTAGGAACAACCCAGTGGCATAGAGACAGAGATGGATTTAAAGTATTAAAATTTTTCATTTATTTAAATGATGTAGATGATGATACAGGACCACATGCATTTGCACCTTTTTCTCATAGAATACGACCTATAAGGTTTGTTCCTCAAATACGATATTCTGATGATAACGTGGAAAAATTTTTCTCTAAAATAATTTTGATAACTGGAAAAAAAGGGAAATGTTTTGTGGAGGATACAACTGGATTACATAAAGCAACACCACCTAATAAAAAACACAGAATGTTACTGCAGTTTTCTTATTTTACTGGTCCAATTTATTGGGATAGAACAACCCAAAAGGTTAATTTAAATTAAATCACTCTTAAATTATTTTTTTTATATTTAATTATTTTATGAAATTTTTAAAAATAATGTTTTGTTTTATTAAAGATTTAAATAAAGCAAGAAAAGACAATTTATACTCAGGTCATAAAAGTTCTTATTACATGATGAGATATCTATATTATTTATCCGATGGTTTGTTATTAATAATTTTATCAATTATTATAAAAGTATTTTCTCTACCTTCAAAATTTTTAAAATCTTATGAATTTTTAAACCCTATAAATAAAAGAACAGCTGATGATATAAAAAATGAAATTTTTAAATTGAATGTTTTTACTAACAAGAAATCTCATCAAAATATTCCATTAATGTTTAATAATGAAGAAAACTATAAAAAAATTGATTTTGGTTATTATAAAAAAAATAATTTGGTCAGATTAAATTTTAGTAGACAAGATTTATTATCTAATAAAATAATTTCACAATTTATAATAAATAATGATTTTTCAAAAAAAATAGAAAAAATAATTGGAAATAAAGTTTATTTGTTAACTGTAGATGCCTGGATTACGCTGCCGGTTCCTAAATTTAAGAATGAATATGAATTAATGACAGTTCACGAAGATACTCAAAATTGGCATCGAGATGTTGATAACTTGAGAGATTTGAAAGTTATGATTTATTTAAATGATGTAATATCTGAAAATGATGGACCTTTTGAGATAATTGAAGGCACCAATGCTTTTAATTATTTTAGTTTTTTTAATTATATTGATAAAATTAAGTTTAGAGTATCGAATAAATATGTTTTACAAAAATATGCTGATAAATTAATGACTTTTACTGGAAAAAAAGGAACTTGTTTTTTAGTTGATACAAGAGCACTACATAGAGGAAAACCAATAAAAAAAGAAAAATATCGTATAGTTTTACAATTGTATTATTCTACACATTTATTTGGAAAAGATAAAAAAATCTTACTTGATAAAAGATTCGACAGTTATGAACTTTGGAAAGATCAAATTTCAAATAATAAATTTAATTCCTTATTTTATTAAATACTATGAAAAAAAATTTTTTAATACCTTGGAGTGCTAGATCTCATAATTTAAACAATTTCGAGATATCAAAAATTGTAAAAATATTGAAAAAAGGCAATGTTCTTACGCAGGGTATTTGGTTAAAAAAATTTGAAGAAAAATTTCAGAAATTTATAAAAAGTAAAGGGAAAGCATTTGGTGTAACAAGTGGTGCAAGTGCGATAGAATTAGCAGCCTCATTATTAAGATTAAAAAAAGAAGATGAAATAATAATTCCTTCTCATACATATTGTGCAACGGCACTACCATTTGCAAGATATAACTGTAAAATTAAATGGGCAGATATTGATTTAAATACATTCTGCATTGACGTTAATAGTATTAAAAAATTGATAAATAAAAAAACAAAGGCAGTTGTGGCGGTTCATTTATATGGCTCACCATGTGATATATTAACTATAAAAAAAATATGTGAAGAAAAAAAAATAATTTTAATTGAAGATTGTGCTCAATCTTTAGGTTCAAAAGTTCACAATACTCATGTTGGTAATTTTGGAGACTTTGCAATTTTTTCATTTCATCAACAAAAAAATTTGACAACTTTAGGTGAGGGGGGAATGTTGATTGTTAATAATAAAAAATTCCAAAAATTTATTCCTGGTTTAAGACATAATGGACATAGGGAATATAAAAATAAAAAAAAATATTGGATACCTGCAATGGTAGATGTTTATAAGGACTTAGATGGTGTTACTCCTTTTAATTTTCCAATGACAGAAATTCAAGCTTGTTCAGGTTTTTATCTATTAGATAGATTAAATATTTTAAATAAAAAAAGAAATTTGAGAGCTAAAAAAATAATTAATTCTTTAAAAGAATTTAAATTTATAAAGTTTCAAAAGATTGAGGCAAATAATTACAGCTCATACCATCTTCTGCCAGCCTTTTTTGAGACAAAAAATACTAATTTTACCAGGAATAAGTTTATAGATTTAATGAGCAAAAAATATGGTATTCAAGTAATAATACAGTATCACCCTTTAGATAAGTATCATTTTTTTAAAAAGAAATATAAATCAAACTTAAAACTTAAAAATACTTACAATTTTTACAATAATATGTTTTCTCTCCCATTTCATGTCTGGATGTCTGAAAAGAAATTTGATTATATGATTTCAAGTTGTAGAAATATTTTAAAAAAAGTAAATTATTTTGAAGAATAAAATTTGTTTAATTTGTTGTAGAGGTGGCTCACAAACCATTAAAGATAAGAATATAAAAATTTTCTCTGGTAAACCACTTTTGTATTGGATATTAAAAGAAGCAGTTAATAGTAAATTATTTGATCAAATTATCTTATCAACAGACTCAAAAAAAATTGCAAAAGTTGGAAAAAAATTCAAAATATTAGTACCTGGATTAAGACCAAAATATTTAGCAAAAAATAATTCTGATCAATTTGAAACTCACAAATATATTTTTAAAAAACTTAAAATTTCAGACAAAAACTCGATTGTTTGTATACTTAATAACAATCCATTTATAAGTGCAAATTTAATTAAGAAAAGTTTTGATGTTTATAAAAAATATAAATTTAAAAGAATTATTTGCGATTATGCAAAAGTTGATGGAGACTATATAGCTAATAAACAATTTATTTTTAAAAATAAGAAAATAAATTTTTTAAATAAAGAAAAATTTATAAATCTTAAGTTAAATAGACAAAAATTAAAATCTTTTTATACTTATATATTTAACATACGATGGGGAAAGCCAACAGAGTTACAAAATTATAAGTTATTTAAAAAAAAGTTATCTTACAATGGTTATGGTATTGAACTTTCCAAACTAGAAAATTTTGATATTGATGATCAATACGATTGGGAAATTTCAAGTACAGTTTTTAAATATTTAAAAAATGCTCGACAAAATAAATTTTTTTAAAAAACTTTCAATTACCCAAGGTCGGCACCTTAAAATAATCAAAAATCAAATACAATTATTTCCAGATAAAAAATGGAAAGAAGAATTGAAATTATTTAAACAAACTAAACTTAAATATATAGAATGGGTTGTTTCAAAACAGAATTACCATAAAAATCCAATTTGTAATATTGATGGATATAAAGAAATACGAAAAAATTTAAATAAAAATAATATACTCTGCAGATCTGTTGATTTAGATTTTATAGTTAAAGAGAATCCTATTGTTTTTTCAAACAAGCAAATGGAATATTTTGAAAAGAAGATTTTTATTATTTCAAATAACAGTAGAAAGATTGGTATTAAATATTTAATTTTTCCATTTTTGGAAAATTCTTCACCAAATAATAAATCAAAATACAATAAATTAATTTTATTATTAAATAAGTTAAGAAAAAATATTTCAAAAAAATTAGTTATTTTAATAGAAACTGATTTAAATCCAAAAAAAGTAACGCACTTAATTAAAGAATTAAATTATAAAGTTTTTATCAATTACGACCTTGGTAATAGCTCTTCAAATAATTATAACTTTAATGAAGAAAAAAATTATTTTAAATTCGTTAAAAACATACATTTAAAAGACAGAATTAAAAGAGGTGCCACTGTTAGGTTTGGAGAGGGAAATGCAAATTTTAAAAAAATATTTAATTTTTTAAAAAAAAATAAATATAAATATGATTTTACTCTTCAACCAGCTAGATCAAATTGTAATAAAGATATTAAAGAAATTAAATTAAATATAGAATATATAAAAAAATTTTTATAAAAGTATGAAGAAAAAAATTCTAATTGTAGGTTCATCAGGAAATTTAGGAAATCATATAGCAGATAAGCTTAAAAAAAGGTACGTTGTTACAGGAATTCAGAGAAATAAAAAAAAAAACTTCTTCATTTGTAAGGATCTTGCAAATTTTAATTTAAATCTTGAAACATTTAAAATGATAAAGAAAAAATATCCAAATCTAGACTCGATAATAATCTGTTCTGGAAAAAGTAAAAAAGATACAACGAATAATATAGAGAAGAAATTTATTGAGTCTTTAAAGTCAAACTTATTGACAGTGATAAACTCCATTGAGTCATATCAAAAAGCTTTTAAAAATAAATCTACAAAAATAATAGTTATATCTTCTATAGCTGGAATTAAGGCATTAGATGCACCAACTGAATATTCTGTATCAAAATCAGCTTTAAATCACTACTGTGTTATTAAAGCAAAAGAATTGGCTAAATATAAAATTAAACTTAATGTTATCTCACCAGGCAATATAATTAATAAAAATAATAATTGGTATTTAAAAAAAAGATCTAATAGTAAAAAAGTTAAAAATTATATTAAAAAAAATGTTCCACTAAACTCTTTTTGTAAACCAAGCCAAATACTATCTTTATGTGAATTATTAATAAGCAATGATGGAGATTTTTTTACTGGATCAAACTTAATTATGGATGGTGGTCAAATTCTATGATCAAAAATAAATTCATACTTATTTCTGGAGCAGCAGGTTTTTTAGGTAGAAATCTATGTTATTTATTTTCAAAGTATGACTATAATTTAATATGCTTAGACAATAATAACTTAAAACTTAAAATTTTAAAAAATAAACTGAAAAATAAAAAAAATAAAAAATATTATTTTTCAGTAGATATAACAGATGAAAAAAATGTAATTAAAATTTATGAAAAATTGAGAAAGAATAATTGCATAATAGATATTATAATAAATAATGCTGCAAATAATCTTCCAGTTAAAAAAACAAAATCACCTAAGTTAATGAATATTGATAGTTGGAAACGTGATTTAGATGTAGGTTTATTGGGAGCTTATATACTAACAAAAACTTTTTCAGAGAGTATGAGGGCAAACAAGTCAGGCAGTATAATCAATATCGGTTCAGACTTAAGTATTTTATCTCCAAATCATGAAATTTATAAATCAAGACATAAAAGTTATTTGAAGCCAATTTCATATTCTGTAATTAAACACGGTTTATCTGGAATGAATAAGTATTTCGCAACTTTATATGCAAAAGATAAAATTATTTCCAATATGATATCACCAGGTCCAATAGATTATAAAATTCCAAGTTACTTAAGAAAAAAATTAATTTCTAATACTCCTATGAAAAAACTATGTTCAATTGAGGAAGTATTCAAAGCAATTTTATTTTTTTGTGATACAAACAATAGGCATATCACTGGTCAAAATATAATAATTGATGGAGGAAAAAGCTTAATTTAGTAACATGAGTGTATTTGTAATCTCAGAGATTGGAATTAATCATAATGGAGATATTGATCTTGCAAAAAAAATGATTGATTTGTCAAAAAAAAGTGGAGCAAACGCTGTAAAGTTTCAAAAAAGAGACATAAATATAGTCTACTCTAAGGAACAATTGGATAAATTTAGAGAAAGTCCATGGGGAACGACAGAAAGAGAGCAAAAACAAGGACTTGAATTTGGTCAAAAAGAATTTGAAATTATAGATGAGTATTGTAGAGAAAAAAAAATTGAATGGTTTGCATCTGCTTGGGATGAAAATAGTATTAAGTTTTTAGATCAATTTAACTCAAAAAAACAAAAAGTTCCTTCTGCATTAATAGTCGATCTTGATTATTTAGAAATTCTCTCAAAAAAAAATAAATATACTTATATCAGTACAGGTATGAGCAATATGGAAAATATAGAGGATGCAGTAAATATATTTAAAAAAAATAATTGCCCGTTTGAATTAATGCATTGTATATCTGCATATCCTTTTGATGATGGTTTAGCTAATTTAAAAATGATCTCTTTTTTAAAAGAAAAATTTAATTGTAAAGTTGGATATAGTGGTCATGAAAAAGGAGGGATGGCAATTTCAATTTCTGCTGTAGCTTTAGGTGCGACTTCAATAGAAAGGCATTTTACATTAGATAGAACAATGTATGGGAGTGATCAAGCAGCATCGATTACACCTGAAGGTTTTGAAATTTTAATTAAAGGTATAAGAAAAGTAGAATTAGCTTTATCAGGTAAATTAGAAAAAAAAATTTTAGACATTGAAATACCTGTTGCTAAAAAATTAAGGGCGCATATTAAAAAAAAATAATTTATGTTTAAATCTTTCTTAGAACAAGACGTAAGTTTGACAAAAAAACTTTTGAGCCTTGAAACTTCTATTAATGATATTATTGGAGTGATATTCAATACTATAAAAAAAAAAAACAAAGTGTTTATTTGTGGAAATGGAGGATCAGCAGCTGATGCTCAACATTTAGCTGCAGAGTTTTTAGTTAGACTTAGACCAAATATTAATAGAAAACCTTTCCCACTAATTACGTTGATGCAAGATTCTTCTACATTAAGTGCTTGTTCCAATGATTTTGATTTTAAATATATATTTTCAAGAAACTTAGAAGCAATGGCAAATAAAAATGATCTATTAATATGTCTATCCACTTCTGGAAATTCAAAAAATATTATTGAAGTTTTAAAATATGCAAGGAGAAAAAAAATAAAATCTATTTCATTCTTAGGAAAAAAAGGTGGAAAATGCAGGGGTATCTCTAACTTAGAAATATTTATACCTTCCAATATTACATCAAAAATTCAAGAGTGTCATTTGATGTTGGGTCATTACATTTTAGAAAAAGTTGAAGATAGATTATTAAATGAAAAATAACAAAATAAAAAAAAAAAGAGGAGTTTGGAATTTTGGTGGCAATGTTGCTCCAAATTTTGTAAATCATATTATAAAATCTGTACCTTTTTATCTAAAAGGTCATGAAATAATAATTAAGTCATCCGATTATTTTTTAAAAAATGGTTCAGTTTGTTATGATTTAGGAAGTTCAACTTCTGAATTGTTGATTTCTTTAACAAGATTTACAAATAAAAAAGTAAAATTTGTAGGATTAGATAATGAAATTAAAATGGTTAAATTTAGTAAAAAATTAATAAAAAAGAAAAAAATAAAAAATATTCAAATAAAAAAAACTGATATTTTAAAATATAAACTTTTGAAATCAGATTTAATAGTAAGTTATTATACTATGCAATTCATTGATCCAAAATACAGACAAGATTTTATAAATAAAATTTACAAAAGTCTTAATTGGGGTGGGGGTTTCTTTCTATTTGAAAAAATAAGAGGCAATGACGCTAGGTTTCAAGATATATTAACTAATTTATATAATGATTTTAAAGAAGATAACGGTTTTTCTGTAAAAGACATAGACTTAAAAGCAAAATCTCTAAGGGGCATTCTTGAACCGTTTAGTGACAAAGGAAATTTAGGGTTAATTAAACGAGCTGGTTTTTCTGATATACAAACTATTTTTCAATATCTTAATTTTAAAGGTTATTTGTGTATTAAATGAAAATAATTTATCCAAAAAATTTGAATAAAAAAAAAATTGAAGATTTTTTTATTAAAATCGGACTTAGACAATTAGTTATTGAAAGTAAAAAAAAAATTCCAATGCACTTAGATCATAGAACTATGAAGATACCACAACCTCCAGATTTAAATGATCTTTATAGACTATATATGTTTATTATATTAAATAAGAGAACGACAGTACTTGAATTTGGAACAGGATATTCAACACTTGTTATGCATTACGCATTAATGGAAAATCAAAAAAAATTTGGAAAAATAAAACCTTTTCCTAGGTGTGAAAATCCATATGAAATTTTTACAGTTGATAATAATAAATTTTTCTCAAAAATTTCAAAAAATAGAATTAAACAACTTTCAAAAAAATTAAAGTATGTAAATTTTTTTTACTCGAGAGCTCAAATGACGAAGTATCAAGGCAATTTTGCAGTTGAATATGAAAGATTACCTAGAGTTAATCCAGACTTTATTTATTTAGATGGCCCAAGTCAATGGGCACCTAAAAACAGTGTTAATAATTTTACTACAGCTCACCCAGATATGATGCCAATGAGTTGTGATATTGCTAAAATTGAAAATTTTTTAACACCAAGTACAATTATAGTTAGTGATGGAAGAACTGCGAACTCTATCTTTCTAAAAAATTGTTTTAAGAGAAATTGGAATTTTTATCACGATAAAGTTAATGACCAGTGTTATTTTTTATTAAATGAAAAAGTTTTAGGTCAGCATAATCACAAACAAATTTCCTTTTATAACAAAAGATAAATTTTATTTTTCAGCGGTTATAATTAAAGTGTCAGTAATTTTATGTTTAATGAGGTATTCTTCGAATTTAATCAGAGATTGTTTACTTGAAATTTTGAAGTTATTATGTCCTCCAGGTTTGCCATTTATTATCCAAGATAGAAAGTTATTTAAATTATGCCTTTGAAAATATTTTATTTTAATATTTTTAAAACCTGCTTTAAATAAAATTTTTTTAATTGAATCTGAAGTATGTAAAATCAAATGCTCACTTATGAAAGTAAAATCAAAAAATTTTTTTAACTTAATTTTAGAAATTAATACGTCATTTGCATGAGGAATTTCAATAATTATTTTTCCATTATGTTTTAATTTTTCTTTAAGAATTTTTAGTGTATTTATCTGTGAAGGGAGATGCTCCAATACATGAAACATTGTAATAATGTCAACCTTTTTGTTAAAAACATTTATGTTTTTAATTATATTTATTTTATTTTCTTTTAAATTTTTTAAACATTCATTCCTAATTTCATATGCATATTTTTTTTTTGTATTTTTCAATTGAATTAAAAAATCCCCCCAGCCACATCCAAAATCTAGAATTTCTTTATTTTTACAAAGTTTTTTGAACTGAATCACTCTTCTTTTATCATCATTTAATTTTTCAATATATTTTTTTTTATTCACATCAATTTTTTTGTAAATCTTACCAAATAATTTTTTAAATTTATTTCTATAATTGAAGTATTTTTTTTTATTAAAAGAATATTTTTCAAGAAAAATAATTTTTTTTATTTTGTCTTGATAGACTGCTATTTTTTTATCCCTACATTTGTTTGAAATTTTAATAATATTTTTTTTGTTTATGAGTTGTAACTTTAATAATTCAAAATAAATTGGATTTGTAATTTTATTTAATCTCATAAGAATGAAAATTTAATTTTTTCAAAAAAGCATACAATCTTTTTAAACCTAAATACTCAAAAAAAATTACAATTCTAGATTTCCATTCTAAACTTTCATTTAAAAATTTACCCTTTCTAATAGAAATCGGATTGTAATATTTATAATTTATTCCATAAGTTGAATAAAAGTAACTTACTGAAAAAATTTTATCTAAATTAAATTTTATTTTTTTATTTAAACATTTTTTTAGATTGAAAGATATTTTTGTTTTATTTTCACCATATAAAATTCCAAGTCCCTTAGGCCATCCAAAATCTTTTAAACATATGGTTGGTATACCTAAATATGCGGATTCAATTACAATTTTACTTGTATAGGCACATACAATATCGGATTTTTTCATTATTTCGTAAGAGTCATATGATGAAGTGGCCTTAACTAATGTTACATTTTTTGACTGAAATTTTTTCCAAATATGATCTTCTCTTCCTGATAAAGAAGGGTGAACTCTGATAATTAGATGAAAATTTTTTATTTTTTTAACCTCAGAAAAAAATCTTTTGAATGCTTTCATTTGATTAAATTTCAAATTTAAATAAGCTTCAATCTCATATTCAGTTGAACAGAAAAAAGTGATAATTTTTTTACCTTTTGGAGTAATTGGTTTACTGTTTTTAATTTGATTTTTTGTAAAATTTTTATTCATCTCATCTAAAAATGTACTATTAAATTTTTTTTTAAAAAAATTTTTTGCTATTTTATTTTTATTTTTATTTTTATTTTTTTTCCAATCAGAATAAATATTTTTAAGGTTTCTTGGATCATTTATATCATAGTCATATAAATGAAATTTTTTAAAATTTGATCCTCTATCATGGCGGATAATCTTAACATTTTTCTTTTTGCAAGCTTGAATAATTGGCAAGGATAACCCCAGCCTATTGTTAAAAGTAATAACAACATTTGGTTTTTCATGATCTAAAATTTTAATTGTTCTTTCATAAACCATTGCACTTGAATATAAAAAACCAGTTATTTTTTTTTTATAACTATTCGTATTAAAATTTTTGTTATTTGTGAGACTAATGAGTGAAGACGCAATTCCCATACCAAGATTTGATTTTTTATACTTAAAAGCTTTAAGGTCATTAAGATTTCCATTGAATGAATTTGACCATTTCTCAATTAATATTTTATTAAGTTGATCATTATAATTTACAATTTCAATATTATTTTTTTTTAAAATTTTTATAAATTTATCAACTCTTTTTTCAGGAGAACAACCTAGTGCATATAAAAAGCTAGGTATCGAATAATCATTCCATTTAAGATCATTTCCTACCCAAGCAAATTTTACTTTTTTGTTTTGTTTCTTAAGATTAATTAGTATTTCACCTGCTGTCTCGAGATGAGGGCTTATCCAAGCAGATTCAATAACAAGAGTTTTCATTTAATAATACATTTTTAAGATAAAATATATAAAGTAAACTTTGAAAAAAAAATGTCTAGAAAAATAAAAATTGTTTTTTATATTCACTCTCCTACCACTTATCAGATTGATTTTTTTAATGAATTAAGAAAATACTACGAAGTATATATAATTTATAAATATAAATTTTCTAATAACCATAGATTAAATTTTAAAATACCTAATTGGATGACTTTCTTGAATACAAAAAAAACAAACACAATTGATAAAATAATTGAAAAGAAAAAACCGAATGTTGTAATTATTGGTGGTTACAAAATGGATATTGAAATAAAAGATAAAAACATTAAAAAATATTTCTGGTTAGAAAGATTAAATAATCAAAATAGTACACTTAAAATTTTTTTGAGAAAATTTTATATAAAATTTAAGCTAAGTTCTGCTGAAGGAATCTTTGCAATTGGAAATGAAGCTAAAAAGTTTTATAAGAAATTCAACGATAATGTTTTTAATATTCCATACTCAATTAAAATTCAAAAAAAAATAAGAAAATCAATTAATCCTAAATTTTTATATGTTGGACAATTAATTAAAAGAAAAGGTATTGATAATTTAATTAAAAGTATACCAAATGCAAATAATTCAAATTGTTCATTTACATTTGTGGGGAATGGACCATTGAAGAAAAAAGTATTGAAACTTGCTAAACAAGAAAAAAACGTTTTTTACCATAATTTTTTAAATAAGAAAAATCTAGATAAAGTATATAAAAAAAATAATATTTTGATTTTACCCTCTAAATATGATGGTTGGGGTGTTGTTGTTATTGAGGCTATGGCTAGAGGAATGGCATTGATTTCGAATAAAAGTGTTGGTGCTGCCTCAGAATATATAAAACATAATTTTAATGGAAGGCTTTATAATATAAATAACAGTACACTTGAGAGTCAAATTATATTTTTTCAAAAGAATCCAAATAAAATTAATATTTTTGGAAATAAAAATTTTAGTCTTTTTAAAAAAAATTTGTGCAACACTATAAACGCTGTTAGGAGAGTCACTAAAATTATCAAATAATCAAAAAAATATGTTAGATTACGATTATAAAGCTAATTAATTCTATGAAAATTGTAATTATTGGAGAGAGAAGTTTTTTTTCAAAAGAGTTAAAAAAAATATTTAAAAAATCAAAAATTGTTTCTACAAATTTTATTAAAAAAAAAAAATCTATCAGGAGTTTAATTCAGGATAATACTATTTTTATTATTAACTCTTTTTATCCACTTTTCAAAATTTTAAACGATAAAAAAAATAACAAAACTTTGATAAATCAATCTGTAATTTTTTTAATAAACTTTTTAAAACTTATCAATAAAAAAAAAAACATAAAAATTATTTATTCAAGCACTTGTGCAGTCAAAAATTTTAATGCAAATACTTATAACTCGAGATCGGTATACACTTCAGTAAAAATTATTTGTGAACAAATTTTACGTGAATACAGTTATAGAAATAATGTTCAACTTATAATTACCCGTTTGTTTAACCTTTACGGTGGAGAGGATAAAGCCTCAATAATTTATAAAATATTAAAAGCAACAAAAAAAAATCCAATACAAATAAATAATAATGGAAACTCTAAAAGGGATTTTATACATGTAAGTGATGCAAGTAAAATTTATAAAAATTTAATAAAATCAAATTTTTCAGGTGATATCGAAATTGGAAGTGGTAAGGCTGTAGCAATAAAAAAATTAATTGACCTTAAACAACAAAAATTTATTATTAGTAAAACAAGAGTTAAAGAAAATAAAATTTCTAAAGCAAATATTAAAATTTTATCAAAATATTTTACCCTAAGTAAATTAATAAATGTAAAAAATTTTGTAAAATCGAATATATAGAAATTTACCTATCAAAGATAAATTTATAGTGTTTCTTTTTTGAGAAATATTTTTTAACTGTTCTAATTGCATTTAATTGAATATTTTTCAAACTTTTTTGATCCATATTTATTATTTTATCTAGTGTTTTATTTAAACTTTTTTCATTAAGATCAATTAAAAAACCATTAATATTATTTTTAAGAATTAGAGGTATATCTCCTACCTTAGAACATACGCAAATTTTTCCCATTGATAAGGCTTCTAACAACGATATTGGACAACCTTCTGTTAATGATGGTAAAAGAAATATATCTTTCTTTTTTGTAATTCTTTTAATTTCTCTTTGATTTTTGTAACCAAGAAATCTGATACTTTTACTGAGATTTTGCAATTTAATATATTTTTTTATTGAGCTAAATAAATTTGATTGGGTGTTTAATTTTGCACCAATAACATCATATTGAAACTCAGAGTTATATTTAGAGAGACTTTCCAATACAAAAAAGTGATTTTTAACTTTATTAACATTTCCGACACTTAAAATTTTGAGAGGTGATTTACTAATTTTACCCAATGTTATTTTCTGAGATTGGATATAAGGTGGGAAATATTTGAAATTTAATATTTTATAGTCTTTACATATTTTTTTAGAAATCGATAGCACCTCGAATTTGAACAAAAAATTCATAACTCTATAAGTTAATTTATTAATTAGATTAGGTTCTTCTAGAAGATACCAATATGTTTTTTTTCTTAAAAGTGAACCAGCTATTATTGGAGCAATGTTATAAATACCATTAGAAATAAATTTACATTTTTTATTTTTAAACAAAAAAATTATTTGTATCGAGTTTATTAATATTTCAAGTGGATATAAAAATTTTGACATATACCTTAAATTTAATAAGTGAATTTTTGAAAAACTTGACTTCCCAACAGTAACATTCTTAACTTTTGTTTTAAAAATATTTGAAATCCTAAAAAAATTAATGTGAGGACCACCAAGTCTGTTATCAATAAAAAAATTAATAATCACTTTTTTTTTTTATAAAATAAGAATTCAAAAATAGACCGTCCATATTTGTTCTTAGCATACATTCTATCGCCTCAACTGGAGATCTTACAATTGGTTCATTTTCATTAAACGAGGTATTTAGTAAAATAGGTACTTTTGTTTTTAAATAGAAAGTTCTTATTAGATTATAAAAGATTTCATTGTCTGATTTTTGAACAGTTTGAACTCTTGAGGTTCCATCTATATGCACCACCCCTGGGATAGAAATTATTTTCTCTCTTTTTGCATTCATTACAGATGACATATATTTATTATTAAAACTTTCTTCAAACCAATCAGCTTGGAAGTCTTGTAACACTGCTGGTGCAAATGGTCTAAAATTTTCTCTTCTTTTTATTTTTAAATTAATTAATTCTTTTATATTTTTATTTCTTGGATCAGCTAATATAGATCTATTTCCTAATGCCCTTGGTCCAAATTCCATACATCCTTGAAACCAACCTATAACACCTTTATTAATTATGATTTCTGTTGCAAGATCATATTCTTCATCAATGTTATTAAATTTTCTATAATTGACTTTATCTTTGTACTGACCCAATAAAATACTCTGTATTTCATGATCTGAAAAACTTGATCCCAAGTAAGGATTAGAAAAATTATTATTTTCTTTTTTATTTTTACATATATAAAATGCAGCTCCTAAACTCCCTCCATTATCACCAGGTGCACAAGGAATGAATATATTTTTATTAAATTTTTTTGAAATTAACATATTATTTGCTTTAGAATTAAGTGCACAGCCTCCAGCAAAAACAAAATTTTTAGAAAAATTTGACAAAGTAATTGATCTTAAAATTTTGTTAAAATAAAATTCATAGATTTTTTGCACAGATGAAGCAAAGTTTTGTTCAAATTCAGATTTATCTGAACTTTTTATTTCATCATGAAATAAATTAACTAAATTTTTATTATATAAATTTGGGAACTTGTCAGAATTTATGTGGGAATATTTAAATTTAATGTCGCTGTGATTAAAAAAATTTAAATTCAGGCTAAAAAATTTTTTATTTTTAATAAATAAATTTTTCTGTAACTTTTCAAAGTATATTGGTTTACCATAAGATGCTAATCCCATAATTTTATACTCATCACCAAATTTTTTGAAGCCAATAAATTGAGTCATAGCATGATAGAATATTCCTAAAGAATTAGGAAAACTAATTCTTTTAACAATTTGAATACCTTTTTGATCACAGTTAGTTATCATTAAACTGGTAAAATCACCTGAACCATCTATTGATAGACCTATAGCATCTTCAAATTCAGATGCATAAAAAGCAGAAGCTATGTGAGATAAATGATGCTCTATAAAATGGTATTTAATATTATTATTAAAATTAAAAAAATTTTTAAATACCTGATTTAGTTTTTTCTTTTTATTGTATCTTTTTATAAAATTATTATTAAAATTAAACTTTTTAATAATAAATTGTAGTTTTTTAAAAAAATTACTATTTGGGTTGGTGTTAAATGCGATATCTGTAATTTCATCATCTCTTGTATTGGTTTTATCGAGGCATTCTTTTATTGACAGTATTGGTAGATCTGATGTGTGTTTTTTTCTATTTAATCTCTCTTCTTCTATGGCAAACTCCAACTTTCCATTTTTAATTAAGCAAGCTGAACTATCCGTATGATAACAATTAATACCCAATATTATTGACATATTTTCTAAAAAAAAAGTTTATTTTTAATAAATTTATATTTAACAAAACAATGTTTGTAATATTTAATAGCTCTATACTTCTTGTTATCAACTAAAACTTTAACATTATTGTTAATACAATCTATTGTAAAAAAACTGTATAAATTTTCTGTAGAAGTCAAACTATATTTTGTGTCATTCAATAGATTTAAAACTTTATTATGTGAAATAAAGCCATGATTTTTTACTCCTTTCAGGATGAGTTTGTCTCCTATTATCTGTGGCTCATAGTTTTTTAAAACTAATTCATTTAATATATTATAAATATATAAATATTTTTTATTTTTATGTTTTCTGAAATAGAATAAAAATTTAATTTTTCTTTTTTTAAATGTATTTTGTTTTTTAATTTTTATCTCATTAAATATAAAATTAAATTTACTTTTGTTGATTATTTTCTTTGATAGAAATTTTTTTAGTAAATCTGTTGAAAATATTAAATTATCAAACCTAAATCTCAATACAAGATCTGAAAAAAAGTATAAAATTGGAAAAAAAAATTTTCTAATTAAATAGTCGTTAGAATTTTTTGAAAAATTAGAACCTCCTGTAATTGGACCAATTTTGGATTTAGGTGGTAATAACAAAAAAGTTAAAAAATTCCAACAAGGTAGGTAGTTTAAAAATAAAAATTGTTTTCTTTTAAAGAAATATACCCATGCATAGAAAATTCCTATATATGGTGAAATATATTTATAATTTAAAATTTTTAATCTTGGAGGTGGTATTTTAATAAATAAATTTTTAGATTTTTTTTTATATTCATTAATATATAATCTAGCTAATCTTCCTTCCCCAGAATTTGATTTATAATCACATGCCCAAAAATATACTTTGTTAGATCTCAATTCTGCTCCACTATAATAATATTATTTAAATATTGTATTTATAAATATTGTATAAATACTAGAACTCTTATAATAGAATTTGCTGATATGAAAATATACATTGAGACATTCAATTTCATAAGGAAACACCAGCCATATTCAATTTATCTACTAATAAGTATATTTATTCTTTCATCATTTATTGAAGCTATTGGCATAAGTTTTGTTATGCCAGTTATTGCATTGGTTTTGGATGAAAATTTTCTACAAATACTTGGTAATTCCTCATTTGCTAAATTTGTTCCGGACTTTATTTTAAGAATGGAGAGAGATGAAGCTTTGATGTTTTTTTCAATATTCGTTATTTTAACTTATTTAATTAAAAATCTAATTTTAATTATTACAGAGTATTTAAAATCAATATTTATAAATAGTATTAAAGAAAAAATAAGTACTATACTAATGAGTAAATATTTACATCAAGATTATCTATATCATTCTAGAAAAGATAATTCAGAAATTAATTCTACTGTTAACCAAAAAATAACTGATTTAACTGATGGTCTTATAAATTCAATTTTAATTATTATTTCTGAAGTGATAATGGTTTTAGCCTTAGTTGCATTAATTATTTTTTTTAAACAAATAAATACATTCTTAATATTATTAGGATTATTTTGTTTTGGAATAATTTCAGCTAAAATTGTAACCATATTTATAAAAAAAATAGGAAATAAAAGACAAAAAAGTGTTAATACAAAGTTTGAAAACTTTACAAACATAATAAATAATTTCAGAGAAATAATCCTTACAGGTAAAACAGGTCTATACTTTGTAAATTTTTCAAATTCTCTTAAAACTATAGCAAAGATGGATGCGATAAGAGCGTCACTTCAAAGATCACCCCAACTTATATTTGAAACTCTTGGAATTGCTGGATTAGTAGCAATTATTTATTACTTATTAAATATGAACGCTAGCACAGTTAAAATTATTGCAACATGTACTTTTTTTGCAGCAGTATGTTATAGAGCAATACCATCATTACATAAGATTTTGTATTTTTACTATAATATTAAATATTACAATCCTACATTTACTGAAGTAAGAGATGAAATAGATATTGAAAATAAAATACAATATCATAATGAGAAATTTTTTATCAATAGTAAATTAGAATTAAAAAATATATTTTTTAATTACGAAGACTCAAAATATCATATGTTGGATAATCTTAGCTTACTCATTAATCATAATTCATCAATTGGAATATTTGGTAAAAGTGGATCAGGAAAAACAACTTTATTAGATATAATTTCTTGTTTAGTAGTCCCTAAAAAAGGAGATTTACTTGTTGATAATGAAATTATAAAAAATAATTTTTTGAGAAGAAAACTTCAAAATAATATTTCCTATATTTCACAAAAAACAACAGTAATTAATGATACTTTAATGAAAAATATATGTTTTGGAATTGAAGAAAAAGATATTGATCTAAAAAAATATAATGAAGTAATTGAAATATGTGAACTCAAAAGTATTGAAAATAATTTTGATCAAAATTTAAAAAAAGTAACTGATCAAGGAAAAAATATTTCTGGAGGTCAACTCCAAAGAATTGGAATTGCAAGAGCTTTATACGAAAATAAGCAAATTTTAATATTTGACGAGGCTACCAATGCATTAGACGAAAAACTTGAAAAATCAATAGTTAAAAAATTAGTTGAAATTAAGAATAATAAAATTCTTATATTTGTTTCACATAATCTTGAATTGTTAAATAACTTTGACCATGTTTATGAAATAAAAAATGGTAATATTTTAAAAAAGAAATAATTTATTTAAAATTTTTACTAAATTTAAATCTCTCAACTACAAAAAGACTTAAAATAGTTATTAAAAAGTCAATACTAAAAAGAGAGAAGCTATTTTCAATTAAGGATCTGATCATAAAAAAAATACAGAAGGTCATTGAAATTACATAAATTTTATTTTTATCATTTAGGATATTTTTTTTTCTTTTTACAAATAATTTAAAAAATAAGTAAATAGAATATAAATATATTAAAATCATACTTATTAAAGATGGATAGCCTCCAGACAATAAAGCATATAAAGACCCATTAGATACGTTATTACCGTATTTATTTTTTTTATCGAATAAGACTATTCTGTCAGCTTGAGGCCCGTAACCAAATATAGCTCTTTTATCAAAATAATTTATGGCTTGATTCCATAGAGTGGTTCTTCCACTCGTATTTTTTTGAGTGACAAATCGAGACTCATCTAATTTTAATATATTTTTTAATTTGCCAGTATCAGCCATGTTATTTTTTCCTGTTTCAATTTCATCATTTAAGGATTTGTCTAAATTTTGATTCGGGGGATTGTTTAAATCTTTGTTTAAATCTTGATTATTTTTTGAATTAATATTTATATTTGTAATAGTATTAGCAGAAACAATAGAAAAAAAAGTTATTAAACTAAATATAAAAATCTTTTTTAATAAAGGTAAATTATTCAAGAAAAATATTAATATAATTGAGGACAAATAAAAGCATATTATTGTTCCTCTTGATTGGGAAAGCCAAATTATAATTGAGAAAGTAAGAATCGGGATAATGTATAAAAAAGAATAGGTTTTTTTATGATTCACCAAATAGTATACAATAAAAAAAATATTAATTATTGAAACAGTTCTTGAAAAACCTGTTATCCTAGGTTGTGCTTGGTAATTAATAGATACATCTGGATGAATTAAATAATAAAAATTTCCCTGATTTAAAATTTCTGGAATTAATTCTCTGTTACTAAATAAAATAAAAAAAATTGAAAATATTAAAATAAAAAAAATAAAGTTCATAAGATACGGAACTACTTCATTCAGGTTTAAATTTTTAATAATATATAAAATTGCTATTGTTCCCAGAGAGTACAAAATTAAATAAATATTATTTAAATCATAAAAAGATCTTTCTGGATTTAGGATTAATCCAATTAATTGGGAAACAAAATGGATTAAAAAGATTAAAATTACTATTGAAAAATAATTAATTTTTCCATCATTTTTTGAAAAGTAATAAAGAGCAACTACAATTGAAAATAAGCTAAAAATAATTGCGTTAATTGTCCTTGTTCCATTTATGAAAGTAATTATATTTTCATGCATGTAAAGCAATTCTCCTGGCATTGAATTAATTGAAACCCACATCGCCATCCAGGATAAAAAAATAAATATTTTTATATAAAGTTTGTGATTTAAATTAGTAAGCATTTACAATCAAAATAGCATATTAAAACGTTTTTTTATTATAAATTATTCTTAAATATTTGATTTTTTATCTATCTTTTTAATTCCAAGCTTTTACAACTAATTTAGCAATTTATAAATATTAAAATTTTATGAAATAAAATGTTAACCAAAAATTTTAAAAATATTTTATTTGTAATTATTATTATCCTTGTATTTTCAATCTACGATACTTTTACAAATACTTATGTAGTTATTAGAGAAAACTTAGAGACTAGAATGATTAAAAATGCAGGAGATTGTAGGGCTCAAGGTTATGGTTTTCATAAAAAAATAATTAAAAAATATTATTTAAATGATAAAAATATAATCTCTATAAACTTTAAAGATTTTCCTTCACCTGAGGGTTATTTTTTCAACTATCAAAATAGTACTTTGAAAAATTCTTTTATTTTGATTGGAGCCAATCAGGATAAAATTCAAAAATACTTAGATGATGATTATAAAATCATTTATTCTGAGAAGGACTGTTACTTTATTCAAAAATGATAGAAATTTTTTCTCTTTTTTTAACTTTAGGCTGCTTGTTAATTTTTTCAAATTTACCATTTAATTTTTATTTGTTAAAAAAATACTCTATTCTGAATGTCACCTATTCGGAGAGCATGCTAATCAACATAGTGGTAAATTGTAATTTATTATTAATCTTATCGTTTTTTTTGATTAATTTGAATTTTATCTTTTTTATGTACTTGGTAGGTATGTTATTAATTTTTTTTCACTTTATTAAAGACTATATAAAACTAATAAAAAAAAATTTTTTTTTAAATATATTTTTTATTGTAATATTTTATTCAATTTCTCTAATAATTATAAAAAATGCATATCTTGATTGGGATGGATTAGGTCATTGGATTTATAAAGCATCTGTTTATTATCACGGCGGTGAGTATAAAGATTTAGTTGGACTTCCATTTGATTATTATCCTCATCTTGGATCTTACATTTGGGCTTTTTTTTGGAAAAATAGCTTAATTCAAAATGAGTATTTAGGAAGGTTATTTTTTATTTTTATTTTTTTAGTAGCAATCTTTTCTTTAAATTCTAGGTTTAGTGAAAAATTTTCTGATTTTGAAAAATTTTTTTTTATTTTTGTAATTATATATCTTTCCACAAATTTTTTCCTTTTTGGTGGGTACCAAGAATATTTTCTTTTTTTTATATTTTTTTGCTTTTCAAATTTTTTTGTAAAATTTTTTTTAGGGAAAAATATAAACAGTTCAAACTATTTTCCAGAGCTTTTAATACTCTTTACAACAAATACAATAATGTGGATTAAGCAAGAAGGTTTTTTTTATTTTATTATTTTGAATATTTTATTTCTGATTCATGCGAAAAGAGATTTATTTAAAAAATTTATTTTTTCACTTTCAGCTTTAATAATGCTATTTTGCTTCATCTATATTAAAAATATATATTTTGATTCTTTAAGATTTAATGACGATGTAGTTAATGCTGAAACGTTTAAAAATTTACAATTTGAATACTTATTCACAAAAATTATTATAATTACTAAATATTTTATTATAACTTTCTTTAAGTACCCAATCTGGCTTATAATTTTAATATCTTTACTATTTTTAGGTTTAAGTCCAAATTTTTTTGATAAATATAAGTTTGTTTTAAGTTACTTATTTTTGACTTTTACTTTTGTTTTCTTGATTTTTCTTAATACTACAGAGGAAGTTTCATGGCTAGCTCCACTAACCTTGAACCGCATAGTTTTTGCTTTATCGGGTTTTTTAATATTTATATGTGTAGATTTTTTGAATAAAATAAAAAAATAATTACATCAAAAATAAAATTTAATTTATAAAATTTATTTTTATTTTATTTGTTTTTCTGAAAAATAATGCATCAGTTATATATTGATAAAATGTAATAATTAATCGTTTTAACCTTCTAAGCGTTTCATATCTTAACCTCCACAAAAATTCTAAATAAAATAATTTTTTAGGGACTTCTTTCTCATCTCCAGAAACAATACCAATTGATCCACCAATACAAATGATTTTATATTTTTGGTTTTTTGATTGAAGAAATTCTGCAACTTGCTCCTGCTTTGGTGTTGGTAATGTTAAAAAGATTAAATCTTTCTGTTTGATCTTGTAATTTATTTTTTTTGTAATTTGTCTAATAGTTCCAAATGGAAGATTTTTATGAATTATTTTTATTTTAAATTTAGAAATTAAATATTTTTTACTATTATTAGATAAGTTACCGAAGACTATAATTCTATTTATATGCTTACCAATATTTAATTTTTTAATAACTTCTCGTCCAGGTATTTTTTTTAGTTTTTTTTGATAAATTTTCGAAAAAATACCATCTGGCCAGTTAATTAAATTTTTATTTAATTTAATCTCACCCCTTGATAAAGATCCAACAAATGCAAGATTTAATGCTGAAAGAATAAAATTTTTATTAAAATTAAGTTTTTGAATGTTCTGAATAACATTTATTTTATCGTAAAATTCATCTTTATAAAATTTATCAACTGTATATTTAAAATTTTGGTTTAATCTTTTTTGATTTAAAAATAAATATTGAGATATTTTGGGGGGAACTCTCAAAAGTATTTTAAATAAATTAGTTCTCTTTTTATAAATTTGAAAAGTTTTTAAAATTTCTCTATTTATTGTTATAAAAGAATTTATATTTCTACCCGACAAGCCACCTGCTCGCATTCTTGTAGTAATAAAATTTAAATTTTTAAATTTTAAATTACATATATAAATTAATCTAAATAAATGCTCAAAATCTCCTGCAATTTTAAATTCACTATTATAAGGTCCATATCTGTTAAATATCTCTCTCCTGTAAAAGGATCCTGTGTGAGGAGGCATATTTCCATATGCAAAAGATCTTTTAGAGATATTTAAAGAGGAGTAATATCTTGTAACTTTGCTAAAATTTGTTTTTTTAAAATAAACCACATTTCCAAAAAAAATTTTTTTATTTGAACTTAAAGCAGTATTTACGACTTTTTTAATAACAAAATTATTATTATAAATATCATCAGAGTGTAAAATTGATATTAAATCTCCTTTAGCTTTTTTTATTCCAAAATTAATTGAACTATAAAGAGATTTTTTCTTAAAAAAAAAAACTTTTTTATTTTTAAATTGATATTTTTTCAAAATATCTTTTGTTCCATCTGTTGAACCCCCATCAACAAGTATGTGTTCAATATTCTCATAATTTTGTGATAAAATCGAATTTAAGGTATACTTAATTGTTTTTTTGCTGTTTAAACAAACAGTAATAATAGAGACCTTCATTATTATTTTTAATTGTACTAGATTATTAATTAGAGAATTTTATAAAAAACTCAATTAAATCTTTAATATAATCAATGCAAACAATTTTATTGGGGTTTAGTAAGAATTAAATATAATTACCTATAGTGGAAAAAAATTTTTTTTATATTTCAGCTTATGTAATTATTGGACTATTTCCTATTTTGCTCATAACAGGACCTTTTTTAACAGATTTATTTTGTATAATTTTGGGCTTAATTTTCATTATCTACAGTCTAAGATTTAAAGTCTGGAAGGATTTTTTTTATCAAAATAAGATTTATATCAACTTTTTTATTATATTTTACATTTATTTAAATTTAAACTCCTTCTTCTCATTTAATCCAATGCTCTCTTATTCAACATCGGTTCCTTTTTTAAGAATATGTTTGTTTATTTTTGCATTAGCTTATTTTATTTCCAAGCGCCAAAATATTTACAAAATACTTTATCTTATTTTTTATTTATCAATAATTTCTTTATTAATTGACTCTATATTGCAATCTTTTTTTGAATTAAATATTTTCAGAGATAAAGAAATACATCCTAATAGAATTTCAAGTTTTTTTGGTGATGAGTTGATAATGGGTAGCTACGTAAGTCGTCTTTTGCCAGTTGCTCTTGCTAGCTCTTTTTTTATAAATCTGAAAAATAAATATTTCTTTAACCTTTTATTATTAATATTTTCAGGAATTTTAATTATACTTAGCGGTGAACGTCTTGCGCTTTTTTATTATATTGGAATTATTTTTACTTATTTTTTAGTAACAAAAAAATATTTTTTAAAATTTTTTTCTTTATTAATTATAACTACAATTATAAGTATTTCATATAAACCAACAATTATTGAAAGACTTTACAACGATACACTCTCACAAATAACTCAGCATAAATCAATTTTTAGTTATAGACACACTTTACATTTTAAAACAGCTTTTGATATGTTTATGGATAAAAAAATATTAGGGCATGGATTAAAATCATTTAGATATAAATGTTCAGATAAGATTTATGAGGATAAAATTAAAATAAAGCAATCAATAGATATTAAAAAAAAGCCTAATTTAAATAAAAACAATTATATTAATGAATATAAAAATGGATGTAATACTCATCCTCATAATATTTATCTAGAATATTTATCAGAGCTAGGATTTTTAGGAATATTTTTCGTTTTAACAATATTTGTTTACTCAACTTTTAAACTGATTTATTACACATATAAAAACCTTATTTTAAAAGAGATTAATAATAATAATTTGGGTAAAATTTTAATTCTAACAGGAATTGTTTTACAATTATTTCCTTTAATGACGTCTGGAAGTTATTTTAATAACTGGATGTTGATTATTTTTCATCTATCCATTGGTTTATACTTATCATCATTTAAAGTAAGATGAATTTATATTTTGTAACAATATTGGCTTTAAATTTAATTTTTTTTGTTAATCATAAAAAAATATCAACAATATATAATGTCTATGATATTCCAGATAATAAAAGAAAGAAACATAAAAAACCTATCTCTCTTTTGGGTGGTCTACTAATTTTAATAAATCTTATCTTATATTGCTTTGCAGAATATTACGAAATCTCAAATTTAAATTTTTTTGAGAATAAAAATGAAATTTTAATTTTCCTATTTTGTTCGCTTTGTTTTTTCTTGGTTGGGTTTGTTGATGACAAATATAATCTTAGACCAAATTTAAAATTATTTATTTATATTCTTATTATTTTAATTCTAATAATTTTTGATAAAGATTTAATTATTAAAAATATTACCTTTACATTTACTGACTTTATTTTTTATTTTCATAATTTAAGTTTTTTTTTCACTATTCTGTGTTTTTTACTATTTATAAATTCTTTAAATATGCTTGATGGGATAAATGGACAAGCGGCAAGCTACACAATTTTCATAAGTTTAATTATGTTTTTTCTTAATATAAATGCAAACTTTTTTATAGGATTAATTATTCCTTTATCTATTTTTTTATATTTTAATTTTAAAGATAAAATGTTTCTTGGTGACAGTGGAACAATACTCCTAGGTTTTATAATAAGCTATTTTTTTATTAAATCATACAATTTAGGTTTTAGAATTTACGCAGATGAAATTTTCTTAATAATGATGATACCTGGCTTTGAGCTGTTGAGGCTTGCAATTCAAAGGTTAGTTAAAAATAAACACCCATTTAGTCCTGATAATAATCACATTCACCATCTCATGATTAATAAAACAAACTTTCTCAACAGTTATTTAGCCATACAATCTTTTTTAATTTTTCCATTTTTATCCTATTTATTAATAGTAAATTCAATTTTCTCTTTAGTAATTTCTCTAATATTTTATGTTTTGATCATTAAGATATTATCTTTAAAAAAATAAAATTTAATTAATTTTTTTATATACATAGATATCATTATACCATTGCCTAGGTTCTACCTGACTTTCAAAGATTGTAATTAGTTTTAATTTTGGATTATTAATTTTTTCATCAATAAATAATATTTCATTTTTAATTAAATTTGATTTAATAATTATTCTATCATATTCATTTTTCTTCATTCTTCTTAAAAACCTTTTTGCCATAGATGACTTACTTTTTATTATTTTTTCATCACATATGTGTGGCAATGCATAATCCCAGGAAATATTAATTAAAATTATATTTTCTTGGTTACAAATAAAATTATTTAAATTTTTATAATAATCCCTATTTTTTTTTGTTAGTTTTTTATCCTTAAAATACGAATTTTCTAACTTGAAAAAATTTGTTTCATCGTAATTTTTAATAGGAAGGTTTAAAAATAATATTGAAATATAGGAAAATATTAATAATAAAAGTAGTTTTTTATATTTATTAATAAAATTTATATAATTAGAATTTCTTAAAAAAAATATACCACTTATGAACATCGCCATTGTTGCATTAAAAATTCTAAAAATTTCCATCAACATCAATGCCTGAACGAATCCAGAAAGACCTAAAATAAGTAAAAATATAATTTTTTTTTCTTCAATACTATTCAAGATTAATTTATTTCTAATAACCTTAAATAAATAAACAAAATTAATTATTATAAAAAATACAAAAATTATATTTTCTATATTTGAAATATTGAATAATTTAATTGTAGAATTAAAAATATAATAAAAAATCTTTAAAATTATAAAGCCATATTTTCCAACATAAGAAGTAATTTTATCATATAGTTCTAAATGTTTTGTTTCCTCAGCGTATGCAGAAATAAATAGAATACTTTGATTAATCCAGTCAGAAAAAGTATTAAAATAAAAAAGAATTATAAAAAATATTGAAACTAAAAAAATTAATATTCTAAAAATATTTTTTAAAATATTATCTTTATTAAAGAAAAAAAAGATTAAGCAATAAATAAAAATAGAAAATAAAATATTAAGAATGTAGGTACTTCTAAAAAAAATAGCTAAAAATAAAAAAAAACTACAAATAAAGGTATTTATACTTGTATTTTTTCTAAGGAAAAAGAAAAAAAATAAACTTAAGGATAAACCTGACAAATAATCAGGCCAAGGTAATATAACATAGGGGTGTATTAAAAAGAGAGTTAAAATTAATAAAAAAGAAATCTGCGATGATGATAAATTTTTAAATATTATAAACAGTAAAAAAAGATTTGCTGAATAAATCAAAGAAGTAAATTTAGATATATTTACAATATTTAGCTCAGTAAAATTATTTATTAAGTCAAAAATTATTATTTGCCCAGGTCCATATTGTAAAAAGATATCTTTAAATAACTTGAGACCATTTTTATAATCTAAAACCATTGATAGAATGAAAGATGAGTGATGGTAATCTTGATTATAAATACTGTGTTCGAATCCAAGATATGTTGAATAAAAAATTATCCCAACAGCACCAAGACTAAATAAAAATTCGTATTTACGTTTTGATAAAAAGTTCATAATTTTAAATTATAAAATTAAAGATATATTAATTTGTAATTTTTATTTACTTAATATAAATATTTTAGATTAAAATATTTTATATGAAAGTTGTTATATTAGCTGGAGGACTTGGTTCAAGAATTTCAGAAGAGAGCGTAGTTAGACCTAAGCCTCTTGTTGAGATTGGAGGCAAACCTATAATCTGGCATATAATGAAAACATATTCGCACTATGGATTAAACGATTTTGTTATTTGTTGTGGATATAAAGGTTACTTAATTAAGGAGTATTTCACAAATTATTCATTACATACAACTGACATAACAGTAAATGTTAGGTCAAATAAAATAAAAGTTCATAAAAAAACAACGGAACCATGGAATATAACGCTCGTTGACACAGGTCAGGATAGCTTGACAGGTGATAGAATTAAAAAAATTGAACAATTCATTGATGATGATTTTTGTCTAACATACGGGGATGGTGTAGCAGATATTGATATAAAAAAATTAGTCAAATTTCATAAAAAAAATAAAAAATTGGCTACTGTTACAGCGGTAAAACCTGCTGGCCGATTTGGTGCAATAGACCTAGAAAAAAATATGGTCAAAAAATTTCTTGAAAAACCTAAAGGTGATGGAGGTTGGATAAATGGGGGATTTTTTGTATTAAACAAAAAAATCTTTAATTATATTTCTGTGTCTCCATGTATTTGGGAGCAGGAGCCATTAGAAAAACTAGCTAAAGAAAAACAATTATCAGCTTTTAAATTAGATGGTTTTTGGTATGCAATGGACACACTGAGAGATAAAAATTATCTAGAAGAATTATGGGTTACCAAAAAAGCTCCCTGGAAAATTTGGGATGAGTAAAAAAATTATAAAACTTAAAAAGTTTTGGAAAAATAAAAAAGTTTTTATTACCGGACATACAGGATTTAAGGGCAGTTGGATGGCTGTATTTTTAAACTTATTGGGTGCAAAAGTATACGGCTATTCATTAAAGCCAGATAAATCTAGTTTTTATAATTTAGCAAATATAAAAAAAATAATGACAAAATCTACGATTGGAGATTTAAGAGATTATAAAAAATTAAAAAAGACTATTTATAAAATTTCCCCAGATTTTCTAATTCATATGGCTGCCCAACCATTAGTAAGATATTCTTATGATGATCCAAAATATACATACGAAGTAAATACGATGGGGACTTTAAATATTTTGAATATAATAAATGAGATAAAATCTGTAAAAAATTTGTTAATTATTACAACAGATAAAGTATATAAAAATAATAACTCAAAAAAATTCTTTAAAGAGAGTGATGAATTAGGTGGATTTGATCCTTACAGTAACTCGAAAGCTTGTGCAGAACTAGTTTGTAAATCTTTTTACGACTCATTTCTTTCAAATAAAAATATTTCATGTGCAACTGTTAGGGCTGGTAATGTTATTGGAGGTGGTGATTTTTCAGCAAACAGAATTATTCCTGACTTTTTTAGAGCTTTAAAAACTAAAAAAAAATTACTCTTAAGATACCCCAATGCTATAAGACCCTGGCAACATGTTATAGAACCATTATATGGGTATATTTTGCTACTCATGTCAATTTCAAATAAACAAAAATCAGTTTATGGAGCTTGGAACTTTGGGCCAAAAAAAATCAATAATTTACAAGTAAAAAAAATTGTTTCAATTTTGAATAAAAATTTTCAAAATTCTGTACATGTAGTAAATAAATTTAATAAAAAAAATCATTATAAAGAAAGTGACATATTGAGATTAAACTCAGATAAAGCTAAAAAAACTTTAAATTGGAAGCCTGTTTATAATATTGATATTACTATTAAATTAGTTTCAGAATGGCATAGGGTATTTTTGAGAAATAAAAAAAATCTTTTGCAAACATCTCAAAGTCAAATTTTAAAATATATTAATGAATTTTAAATAATTTTCTCAAGTACTCTCTTGGTAAATCATTAAATTTGGTACTATTTTCACTTTGATCATAAATTCTAGATTTAATTCTTGAGTAAATATCATAATAACCATCTCCTAATCTTGGATTACAGCAATGGGGCATATGCCAACTTGTAAGCAAAGCTAATATTATAAATATATTCAAATATTTATTAGCGAAAAAAGTGAAATTCTTTTTGACTAAACTTATTTCAGTAAATTTTAAAAAAATTAAAAATTGCAGTAAGAAAGATAGATTTAAATATCTGCCCCAATCATTTACACGTGGAGCAAACATCAAAGAGAATGCAAAACAAATTACTAATAATAGAATTAGTTTATTTTTAAAAAGACAGTTTTCTGATTTTAAATAAACATAAGCTAACGGAGATAGAGTAAGAAATGTATATAAGGAATAATTTAAATAATAATTTTTTAAAATAAAATAAGGGTGCAATATAGAAATTACTTCATTTATTTTTAAATCATTTATGGCTCCGTAACATACATTTGTATTTAATCCAACTTCAGTCAAAGATTTACATAAAAGATCGTTGTTATGATATTTAGTAAATAAAAAAATTAAAAAAATCAAAATCAAACTAGTAGAAAATATCAATATTTCCAAATTGTAATCTTTAAAATCTAAAATATTTTTATTATTTTTTTTTAAATGTAAATATCTAAGTAAAAATAAATATGGAAGCTCAAAAAATAGAATTTCATGTGATAGCAAAAAAATTATACTTAAAAAATAAATTGAAATTTTATATAAGTATTTATTATTGTCTAAATTTATATAATAAATACAAAAGAAAAAAAGAATTAGTATTTCTTTCCTGCCTACTGTAAGCGGATCAAAAAAATTAAATAAAAGAACAGATGGTAAAAATAAAAAAAATAATAATATTTTTATCTGAAGTTTATTTTTAATAATTCTGTAAAGAATTATCATTGTTGCAATATAAATTGATGAGCTAAAAAAAAATATAATATGAATTAATGAAATATTTATTTCTTTAGAAATATTAAATAATAAATGCCCTATAAAGCCCCTTTTTACAAAACCACCATTATAGTTTATTAACCAATCGCCCAAAATATATCCATTCTCTCTGAATAGAATACGATAGTTAAAGAATATATAATTTAAAATTAGAAATATAAAAAATATAATAATAAAATTATTTTTATTAATTATTAAATTATAGTTATTTATTTTCACGTATTATAGTTCCTTAATATGTATAAGTATGTAAAATAACATTATGTTTACTAACAAAACGTCATTAATAATTCCAACAAAAAATAGATCAAATGAGTTAATAAGTTTAATTCAAAAATTAGTTATTTTTAATTTTAATGAAATATTAGTCGTAGATAGTTCAGAATTTAATCACTCAGAAAAAATAAAGAATAAATGCATAGAGGAAAATATTTTGTATTTTCACACAAAATCCTCAACCTCTTTTCAAAGAAACTTTGGGATGAAAAAAATTAAACAGAACAAGTTTGTTATGTTTATGGATGACGATGTAACTTTATTTGATGATACATTTACAAAAATGAATCAATGTATTAATCAGTATTCAGAACATAATAACATTGCAGGTTTTGGATTTAATCAAATACAAGATCACCAAATTAGTTTTTTTGAAACTCTTAAAAAAAAAAAAATATTTAAATTTTTAAATATTTACCCAGATAGTCCAGGCAAGGTTGCTAAAAGTGGTTGGCATTCTAAGATACTAAATTTGAAAAAAGATGTTTTAGGTGATTGGGTATTTACAACTATCTGTATTTTTAAACATGAAGATATTAAATATTTTTCATTTGATGAAACATTTGGTCAATATAGCTATCTAGAAGATTTAGACTTCAGTTTAAATTTGATGAAAAAAAATAAAAAAATTTTGATATCATCTTCATCAAAATTTTCTCATCCTCATAATATTGATAGAAGTGGATTTGATTTTGGTATTACAGAAATAAAAAATCGTTATAGAATAGTTTCTAAACACAATCTGTCTAAAAAATTATTTTTTATTGGGGTTTTGCTTAGGTTTTTTATTTCTTTAATAAAATCATTTCCGTTTAATAAAAAATATTTTTTTAGATGTTTAGGAAATATGTATTGTATTTTTTCATTGAAAATTTTTAAATAAATTTAATAATATGTATATTGATTTATCAAAATTAACTGACGGCTTCAGTAGCAAATTTAAAGTTATAAGTTTTTTTTTAGCGATTATTTCAATTAATAAACTTGAGAAAAAAATATATATTTTCGAAAAAAAAACAAAAGACTCTCCATATTTATTTTCTGACCTTTGTTTAATAAAAAACTTTAAAATTATTAAATTAAAAAAAAGACCCAAAACAGAAATAGCATTTTCACCTTATAATTACGAAGATGAATTAATAAAGTTAAAAAATTTACATGGTATTGATTTTAAAAAAAATTTTAAATTTAATTCATTAAGCAAAAAACTATACAAGAATTTTATGCCAAATAAAAAAATTACAGCTAAAATTGAAAAATTAAATTTACCTTCAAATTTTATTGCTATTCATTTAAGGACAACTGACAGATCTTTAAATATTAAAAACTTTTTACATAAAATACAGTTCCAAGAGATGATATTTGATTTTCAAATTACACATATGATCAATAATGTTATGAATTTTATTAACAAAAAATCATTAAAAAATAATATTTTTATTTGCTCTGACAGCAAATTTTATAAAAAAAAATTTTTAGATAAATTGAAAAATAAAACAAATATCATATCGAATAATTCATTATTTAAACCTCAAAACTTTAGACAAACTAGTGGCGAGGATTTTCTAACAGAATTATTTTGTCTTTCCAAAAGTAAAATAATTATATCAACATTAGGTGGTGCAGTACCAAATAGTGCAAGTTTAATTTCTAAAAAGAAAATTAAGATATATAAATGGACAAATATAATTAATTTATTTATTTTTTTTAGGTTTTTAATTTTAATAATTTTTTATTTAAAAAAATTTAAGTCAAAATTATTTATTTATTTTTAAATGAAAATTTTAACAATATTAATTTTCTCAGGTGATAGGTTCAATATCAAAGAATTGATAAATGATATAAGTAAATTAGATTTAACTAACATAAATGTTAGAGTTATTGAGTGGAGTGAAAATAAGGATATTATAAAAAAAAAGAAAAAATTATATAACTCTTTTTTAAAAGAAATAAAAAATTTCAAAGTTTTTTATCAAAAAGGAAATTGGGAATTTAAATATTCAAAGTATATAAATAAATTTAAATCAAAATATATTTTAGTAATAGGCGATGATGATAGACTTAATGTACCAAATTTCAAAAAAATAGAAAATTATCTTAAGGGAAATTTTTCTGGAATTACATTATCATTTAAAAATTTTAAAAAAAATAAAGATATTAAATTCACAAGTGATAAATCTGAAAAAAAAATGAGATCATTTAATATATTTCAAGATTTAAATAGGATTGGTTTTACAAGCTGTCAGATAATAAATGTAAATTTAATAAATAAAATCATAAATAAAGAAAAAAAATATTTGTTAAGTACAAAATTTCCTCAAAATTTTATAATACTTAAAATTATAAAAAAATATGCTAATTGGAAAATATTAGATATTGATTGTATTTATAATCAGTTAGGTAGTTTTAGTAATTCATGGTTAAATAAGAATTTAATGGTAAGAACAAAGTCTGAATATCTGGGTTATTTTATTCCTTTAAAAAAATATTATTCAAATCTTAAACGTAGTGAAATTGATAAAATATATATTCATATTTTTTTTAAAAATATAATTTCATGGTTATTTTTATCCCTCAAATATTTCGGTAAGAGAAAAACTTTTGAAAATATTCGTAATGAAAGAAAAATTTTTAATGAACCTATTATTGTAAAAATTTTTATGTTAATCATTTACTTAATTCCATTTTTTTTACTAAACTTATTAAGAATCTTAAGAAGAATTTTTTTAAAATAAACTATGTTTGGGAAAATTCTAATCAAAGTTAAAGGTTTATTTCCAGTAAAATTAAAAACATATATTAAAAAATTTCAAGATTTTAATGGCTATGATGGTCTAGATAAAAAAATGTTAAAATATATAAATTATACAAATGGTTTTTATATTGAATGCGGTGCTAACGATGGTGTTAACCAGTCAAACACTTGGTATTTTGAAAAAAAGCTTAAATGGAATGGTTTACTAATTGAACCAGTGAGTGAGGCATTTACAGAATTAAAGAGGAATAGATCCAAAAAAAATTTTTTTTTCAAACGAGCATTAAGGTCTTTTTCCTATAGAAAAAAATATGTTGAATTAAAACTAAATATAAATGACACTTTGAGCACAAGATCAACTAGTGATAATATTAATGATAGAGTCAATATAAAAGTTAAATCATCTACTTTGGACTCATTATTAGACAAAGCTAAAGCACCAAAAAAAATTGATTTTTTTTCGCTAGATGTTGAAGGTGATGAATTACAGGTTTTAAGAGGTATTGATTTCAAAAAATATAAATTCAAATATATCTTAGTTGAGACTTACCATAAAAAAAAACTAGCCAAATTTTTGAAAAAAAAAAAATATAAATATTTAAAAAAGATGTCACTTCGAAATGACCATTTATTTAAACTTTTAAATTAATTAAATTTATATAAATTCTATTATTTATTTATTTATTAGTCTATTATTAATACATCTTTAAATAATTTTATGAATTTATGAAAAAAATATCAGTAGTCACCCCAACTTACAATGAAGAAGAAAATATTGAGCTCCTATATGAAAAGATTAAAAAAGAATTTATAAATTTAGACTACGAATATGAACATATAGTGATAGATAATAACTCAACTGACAATACAATCCCAATCTTGAGAAAAATTTGTGAAAATGACAAAAATGTTAAGGTAATAATTAACAACAAAAACTATGGTCACATAAGTTCCCCATTTTATGGTATTCTGCAATCTACTGGTGATGCAACTATATTGATTGCTTCAGATTTTCAGGATCCAATCGAACTTATTCCTAAATTGATAAATAAATGGGAAAATAAACAAAAGATTGTTTTGTTACAAAAAAAAACTTCTGAGGAAAATCTTTTAATGAAAAATATTAGAAAAATTTACTATAGGTTACTTACAAAAACTTCAGATAATAAATTAACTATAGACACAACTGGTTCAGGTATTTTTGACAAGTCAGTAATTAAAACTTTTAAAACATTAAAAGAACCATTGCCTTATCTAAGAGGTCTGGTCTCTGAAATAGAGGATGACATTGCCTTAATCCAATTTGATCAACCCAAAAGAAAACATGGCAAAACAAAAAATAGTCTTTTCACTTTGATTGACATGGCCATGTTAGGTTTTGTAAAACACTCAAAAATGCCTTTAAGATTAATGATTATTCTTGGATTTATTGTGAGTGTTTTGTCATTTTTTGTTTCAATTATTTTTTTATTTTATAAGTTATTCTTTTGGGACAGTTTTGATTTAGGTATGGCACCCATAGTGATTGGATTTTTTTTTATATCTTCTGTACAAATTATGCTTTTAGGATTAGTAGGAGAATATATTTCAGTTACGCTTAGTCATACAAGATCATTACCTTTAGTTATTGAAAAAGAAAGAATAAATTTTTAAGTTATATAATTTTAAAATCTTTTATTATGAATAATTTAATTCGGTTTCAGTTTTTAGATATTCATAACCATTATTACTACTAAATTTCTTTGATTATATTGATTATTGAGGTGTTTACTTTTTTTTAATTTAAGAGTAGAAAGCTCTGCCTGGTAATTATTGCGAAAGGGTTATACCCGATCCCATTCCGAACTCGGAAGTCAAGCCTTTCTGCGCCAATGGTACTTTGTCTTAAGACATGGAAGAGTAGGACATTGCCAGGCTTAAACTCAATGAAAAATCATATAGTAGTTACTGGTGGAGCAGGTTTTATAGGATCAAATTTAATAACTTTTCTAATAAAAAAAACAAATAAAGATATAATCTGTATAGATAATTATTCTTCTGGATCAATAAACAATCACATAAAAAACAAAAGGGTAAAATATATTAAAGGAAATACAAAAGATATTTATAAACTTTTATCGAAATATAAAAAAAAAATTAATTGTCTTTTTCACTTTGGGGAGTTTTCAAGAATCTATCAAAGCTTCAAAAATTTTGATAAATGTTATGAGTCAAATTCAATTGGATCAAAATCAGTATTTAAATTTTGTTTAGACAATAAAATAAAATTAATATATTCCGCAACCTCAGCATCACTTGGTAATTTAGGAAATGATAAAAATTTGTCCCCATATGCATTTACAAAATCCAAAAATTTAGAATTGTTAGAGAACTTAAAAAAATGGTTTAAATTTAAATTTGAAATAATTTATTTTTATAATGTTTATGGTAAGGGTCAAATTAAAACTGGATCTATGGCAACAGTAATTGGAATATTTGAAAATTGTTACAAAAAAAAAACCCCACTACCAATTGTAAGTCCAGGAACTCAAACTAGGAGATTTACTCATGTAAATGACACAATTGAAACTTGTTATTTAGCATGGAAAAAAAACAAATGTAAGCATTACAGCATTTCTCACAAAAAATCTTACTCAATAATGCAAGTTGCAAAAATGTTTAAATCAAGAATTATTTTTTTAAAATCAAGACAAGGGGAAAGATATGCATCTAAATTAACTAAATTTTCTAATAATAATAAAATAATTAGAAGATTTGGAAAAATAAGTTTGAAAGATTATATAAGTTCGTTTATTAAAGACAAAAATTTATGAAAATAAAAAGTTCACTTAAATCAATTAAAAAAAGAGATTTAAACTCCAAGCTAGTCAGAAGAAGAGGTAGGGTTTACGTTATCAATAAAACTAATCCAAAATTTAAAGCAAGACAAAAATAATTTTTATGGATAATGAAAACCATAAGAATACATGGAATAATTTTACAAAGTTTGTTCTGTGGGGAACAGTCGCAGTAATAGTAGTTTTGGCTCTAATGGCAATATTTTTATTATAAGGTAATCTGATGAAAATAGGATCAATTTTAGAAAATCAAAATGTTGAATGTAGGATAGCAATTACTCCCGAGGTTGTTAAAAAATATACATCTCTTGGAATTGAAATTTATTTAAGTAAAAATTACGGTTCACACCTTGGCATAACTGATAATGAATTTACAGAACTTGGTGTAAATATCATAGATGATGAAAATAAAGTTTTGTCTATCTCTGATGTCATTGTTCAGCTTGGAATGTTATCAGATGATAAAATTTCTTTATTAAAAGAAAATCAGACAATAATTGGAGTTTTAGATCCATACATTAATAAAGAGAAATTAGAAATCTTAGCAAAAAAAAAAATAAATCTTTTTTCACTTGAATTACTTCCTAGAATTACAAGAGCTCAATCCATGGATATTTTATCTTCTCAAGCTAATCTAGCTGGATATAAGGCTGTAATAGAATCCTTTGCAAATTTTGAAAAAGCAATTCCTATGATGATGACTGCCGCAGGAACAATACCAGCAGCTAAAGTATTGGTTGTAGGAGCAGGGGTTGCTGGTCTTCAAGCTATAGCTACAGCAAAAAGAATGGGTGCAATTGTTTTTGCAACAGATGTAAGGATGGCATCAAAAGAGCAAGTTGAAAGTTTAGGAGGAAAATTTCTTATGGTAGAAGGTTCTGAAAATTTAGAAACTGAGGGAGGCTATGCAAAAGAGGCCTCAGATGATTTTAAAAAAAAACAAGAAGAACTTTTACATGAAACTTTAAAAAAAATTAATATTGTAATTTGTACTGCTTTAATACCAGGAAAAAAAGCACCTTTGATAATTAAAGATACTATGGTGAATAATATGCAAACAGGATCAGTTATATATGATTTGGCTGCAATACAAGGTGGAAATACTGCATTTACTGAAGTAGATAAAATTATTGAAAAAAATGGGGTAAGAATTATGGGTGAGAGCAATATTTTGAATAAATTACCAGTATCAGCCTCAAATCTTTATGCAAAAAATGTTTTTAATTTTGTTGATAATTTATTCGATAAAGAAAATAAAAAAATTAATATTAATTTGGAAGACGAAATTATAAAAAAGACATTAATAAAATAAGTTATGGAAATAGATCCTTTAATATTTAGACTTAGCATATTTATCCTCTCAATATTTGTTGGATATTATGTTGTTTGGAGTGTTACCCCATCATTACATACACCTTTAATGTCAGTAACTAATGCTATTTCTTCAGTAATTATTGTTGGAGCTATTATTGCAGGCCTATCAGGCAATTCTGAGACTGTGTTTAATACATCAAGTATTTTTGGTTTTTTGGCTATAGCATTAGCAGCAATAAATATTTTTGGTGGATTTCTTGTAACTCAAAGAATGTTAGCAATGTATAAAAAGAAGAAAAAGGATAAATAATGATATCAGCAAATTTATCTGCAATATTCTATTTAGTTTCAGGTGTATTGTTTATTCTTGCATTAAGGGGACTATCTTCACCTGAAACATCAAGACAGGGCAATTTTTTTGGAATTTTTGGGATGGTTATTGCTGTGACAGTAACATTTTTATCCACTGGTAATTTTTCTACAGGATTTATTTTTGTATTAATATTTATTTTAGTTGGAGGGTCTATAGGGGCATTTATTGCCTATAGAATACCTATGACTGCTATGCCAGAATTAGTTGCAGGATTTCATAGTCTAGTTGGATTAGCGGCAGTCTTTGTAGCAATTTCTGCTTTTTTGAATCCCGAGGCATTCAATCTTGGAAAGCCAGGAAATATAAAACTTGGTAGTTTAATAGAAATGTCTATAGGAGCTGCAGTAGGAGCCATAACATTTTCAGGCTCTATCATTGCTTTCTTAAAACTACAGGGAATAATGTCAGGTTCACCAATTACATTTAAAGGACAACATCCACTCAATGCAATAATTTTAATTTCAATAATTTTTATAATTTATTTATTATGTTCAACTCAATCATCTAATTACTTTTGGATACTCTTGAGTATTTCATTTTTAATAGGTTTTCTTTTAATCATTCCTATCGGTGGAGCAGATATGCCAGTAGTTATTTCTATGTTAAATTCTTACTCTGGTTGGGCAGCAGCAGGAATAGGTTTTACATTAGAAAACACAGCATTAATTATTACTGGTGCACTTGTTGGATCTTCGGGTGCTATCTTGTCATATATCATGTGTAAAGGAATGAATCGCTCATTCTTTAATGTAATTTTAGGTGGATTTGGTGCAACTGAAAATGAATCTGTTGCCTCAAATAAAGAACAAAGACCAGTTAAAAGTGGTAATGCTGATGATGCTGCATTTTTAATGAAAAATGCCTCATCTGTTATAATAGTGCCAGGTTATGGAATGGCTGTTGCTCAAGCTCAGCACGCATTAAGAGAGATGGTAGACACTCTTAAAAAAAACGATATTAAGGTATCTTATGCAATTCATCCTGTTGCAGGCAGAATGCCTGGACATATGAATGTTTTATTAGCTGAAGCAAATGTTCCTTATGATGAGGTTTTTGAACTAGAGGAAATAAACAACGATTTTGCAAATGCAGATGTAGCTTTTGTTATTGGTGCCAACGATGTTACAAACCCTGTTGCAAAAACTGATCCTCAAAGCCCAATATATGGCATGCCTGTTCTTGATGTTGAAAAATGTAAATCTGTATTATTTGTAAAAAGAAGTTTATCACCAGGTTATGCAGGTATCGACAATGATTTATTTTATAAAGAAAATACATTGATGTTATTCGCAGATGCAAAAAAAATGACAGAAGATATAACTAAAAATTTATAGGTTTAAAAATTGAAAACTAAAATATTTTGCGATATCGCTGAAATTAATACCATTAAAAAATTTAATAAAAAAAAAATTGTTAAAGGTTTCACAACAAATCCCAGCCTTATGAGGAAAGCTGGAGCAAAAGATTACAAAACATACTCAAAAAAGATATTAAAAATCTGCAAAAATAAGCCTGTTTCCCTTGAAGTTTTTGCAGATGAATATTTTGAAATGAAAAAACAAGCTTTTGAAATTAATAGCTGGGCAAAAAATGTCTACGTAAAAATACCATTAGTTAATTCTAAAGGAAAGTTTATGGGTAAAATTATAAAAGAATTAAATAGTCAAAATATCAAACTGAATATTACAGCGGTCTACACATCCATCCAAGTAAAAGAAATTTTAAAAAAACTAAACAAAAAATCTAAAGTAATTATTTCTATATTTGCAGGGAGAGCGGCAGATGCTGGTAAAGATCCAGTCCCTGAATTTAAAAAAAGTATTGCACTTGCAAAAAAATTTAAAAACGTTGAAATACTTTGGGCAAGTGTAAGAGAACCTTACAATTTTTTACAAGCAAAACAACTAGGCTGCCATCTAATTACTATACCACCAAAAATAATTGAAAAAATTGAACACTTTGGTCAAACATTTGAAAACTTGACCAAAGATACCGTTAAAAATTTCTTAACTGATAGTAGAAAATCAAAATTTAAAATAACAGATTAACTATATCTTAATATAAATTCATCAATAGATTTGTGAATATGTTTTATCATTTTTGAAGTTAAACCATGATGACAAGCCAAAAGAATTCCATTTTTCATTACTTTATCAGCTTCAGGGTATCCATTTTTATTTCTCTTAGCTTTTATATTTTTAAATCCTGGTTGTCTAAGGATATTTCCAGTAAAAACCACTCGCGTCTGTATGTTTTTTTTTTCTAAAAATATTTGCATTTGAGTTCGTGAAAATGGTGCTTTTTCTGTAATTGTAATTGGATATGCTAGCCAACCAGATCTAGAGCCTGGTAACTGTTTAGGTAATATGAAATATTTATTGTATTTTTTAAGATAATTTGTGTGTAAATTAAAATTTATTTCTCTCTTCCTTAAGTTTTGTTTAAGCTTTTTTAGTTGCACTAAGCCAAAAGCAGCACCTAATTCTGATGGTTCAAGATTATGACCAATCTTTTCAAAAACAAATTTTTTATCATAAAGAATTCCATCTAGTTTAATATTGAATCTGTTTTCTATTTTTTCAGATTTTTCATCAAACAAAGATGAACTTCTTCCCCAAGATCTTAGTAACTTCGCCCTAGTATATTTTGATTTATTGTTAAAACAAACCATTCCACCATTCCCTGCACAATTAATTATATGTGATCCATAGAAACTTGTAATGCTTATGTCAGCATGGTGACCTGTAGATTTTTTTTTATATGTTGCACCCAACGTATCAGCAGAGTCTTCAATTATAAGTATACCTTTTTTTTTTAATAATGGTGCTATTTTATCCCAATTTACTATATTTCCCATTAAATGAGGTGCAACAACAGCCTTAGTCTTTTTTGTAATTAAATTTTTAATTTTATCTTCATTTATACAATAGGTTCCTTCTTCAACATCCACAAACACAGGAACCCAATTATTTCTAACAATGTACCCAACTGTAGTAGAAAATGTTAAGGCTGGTGTAATAATTTCACTGCCAACAGGAAAATCTAAAGTTTCCATTGCTAGCAATAAAGCTGATGAACCTGAATTAACCATTAATCCATATCTTTTATCAAATAACTTGGAAATTTTTTTTTCAAAAATACTTACATTTCGCCCCATTTGTGTGCTTGTTTTTAAAACCTTTGTTACAGCCCTAATCTCCTCATTTCCATGTACGCTGAGACCATAGGGAACTCTTAAATTTTTATTCATAATTTATAATTACCATAATTTTATTTAAATCAAATAGGGAATTGGTTGCGGGGGACGGATTTGAACCGCCGACCTTCAGGTTATGAGCCTGACGAGCTACCAGACTGCTCCACCCCGCGGTATATTTATATTCTATTTTTAAGTTTATTTAGCTTTTTAACTCTCTTAATATTCTCCTGAAGAATTCTTTTTTTTTTCTCAGAAGGCTTTTCGTATGTATTTTTTAACTTGATTACTTTAAAAAAACCGTCTCTCTGAAGCTTTCTTTTTAATACTCTTAAAGCTTGTTCAATATTATTATCTTTTACTTCTATTTTAATAACTACCTCCAAAAAAGTGGTTAATTATCACTTTTATAATTTTATGTCTATAAATTTCGTTCATTATATAGTTACAGGGTTACTTAGTTTTTCTTTTTCCTTCTGTTTCTTTTCTCTTTTTATTCTTCTTTCAGCTTTTTCAATAGCATCTAAAAGATCTTTTTGAGTAAATAAATTTAATGCAACGGGATCTTTAGGATTCAGATTGTTGTAATTCCAATAACTTTTGTTTCTGATTGACGTGACGGAGTTTTTTGTAACACCAACAAGTTTAGCAATTTGAGAATCTTTAAGTAAATTGTGTTGTTTTATAAGCCATAAAGCAGAATCTGGTTTATCTTGCCTTTTTGAAAGTGGAACATATTTTTTTATTTTTTTTTCTAAGTTTGATATTTCAATGTCACTGCTCTTAATTTGCAATGATCTATTTTCGTCTTTAGATGAGAGTTCAATTTCTTCCCTTGATAACTGACCAGATATTATAGGATTGTAAGCTTTAATACCTTTTGCTACTTCACCATCAGCTATTCCTTGAATCTCTACTTCATGTAATTGACAAAAATCTGCAATTTGTTTAAATGTTAACGTTGTATTTTCAACTAACCAAACAGCAGTAGCCATTGGCATCAAAGGTGCGTTTGACATTTAATTTTTCTTTTCTGATTTAAAATTTTGGAATTTTTTGTTAAATTTACTAATTCTACCTTTATCCATTAATTTTTGTTTTCCACCCGTCCATGCAGAATGGGATTTAGGATCAATTTCTAATTTCAATAAGTCTCCTTTAGTACCCCAGGTGGACTTAGTCTCAAACTGACTACCATCTGTCATTTCTACTTTAATGGTGTGGTAGTTTGGGTGAATATTTTTTTTCATAACGAGACTTATAGCAAAGGAAATTCAGAACTCAATTAAAAGTTCTCTAATTCTTTAAGCATTTTATCATTAATCCCATCACTTGAGGCTCTAATATTAATTGCATTATTGTTGAATTTATTTAGATCATTCACGATCCCACCAGCCTCCCGCACCATAAGTGATCCAGCCGCCACATCCCAAAGATTAATATTATTATGAAAGTATCCATCAAATCTTCCAGCGGCAACATATGCTAGGTCTAAAGCTGCGCAACCAGTATAGCGCATATTAAAATTACTAAATCTTACCCCATCATGGTTGCTAGAAAATAAACAATCATCCATGACATTTTTTTTTGACACTCTTAATCTTTGGTTATTAAGATAAGAACCTTTATTTTTTTCTGCAAAAAACATCTCGTCTTTTATAGGATCAAAAATTAAACCACTGATTATTTCTTTCTTTGATTGTAATGCAATACAAATTGCAAAATGTGGGATACCGTTAAGGAAGTTTGTTGTTCCATCAATTGGGTCGATAATCCATATATTTTCCTCATCCTTATTTTTTATTTTTCCAATCTCTTCAGAAAGGAAAGAGTAATTTTTTTTTGTTTTACTAAGTTCCTCAATAATAATATTTTCAACACGTTTATCTGTTTTAGTAACAAAATCTCTGGGACCTTTCTTGGATACTTGTAACTTTTCTACTTCTCCAAAATCTCTAATTACTATTTTAGATGCTTTCTCCACAGCCTTAATCATAACATTGAGATTTGAGGAGATAGAAATCATATGTTTAAATTTTTTTTACGTATTCTAAATTTCTTGTATCAATTATTACTTCATCATCTGACTCAATAAATGGAGGCACTTGAATACTTAATCCATTATCAAGAGTTGCAGGTTTATAAGATGACGAAACTGTTTGTCCTTTTAAAGCTGCATCAGTTGTTTCTATTTTACACTTTACTTGGTTAGGCAGTTCAACTGAAATTGGATTTTCATTATAAAAATTTACAGAAACTTCAAGATTTTCTGATAAAAGCTTCCCTTGATCTCCAACCACATCTTTTTTAATTTCTATTTGTTCAAAACTTTTTGGGTTCATAAAAAAATAATAAATTTCATCCTCATAAAGGTAATTAAATTTTGTTTCCTCTAAAGAAGCCTTTTCAACTGTTTCACTTGACCTAAATCTTTCATTTAACTTTGTATTTTTCCCTACACTTTTCATTTCAACTTGTGCGAAGGCACCACCTTTACCTGGTTTAACATGCTGAGTTTTTAAAACTTGCCATAAGTCATTCTTATATTCCAAAAGCATTCCAACTCTTATCTCACCAGCATTAATTTTCATTTTAATTTCTCTAAAGCTTCCAAGGGTTTATATTTTTTATTATTCCAAATGTAGCCTGAAATAGCTAAAAAATTTGCATTGTTCAATAACAGTTTTTTATAATTTTTGGAATTAATCCCTCCAATAGCTACAATAGGGGTTTTAGTAATTTTTTTAATCTTATTTAAAATTTTTATATTAGCTGCATATTTGGTTTTTTTAGTTTTAGAAGAATAAAAAGCTCCAAACGCTAAATAGCTTGCTTTAGCTTTTATAGCTATTTTTGCTAAGGTTATAGAATTATGGCAGGTAATACCTATAATTTTTTTGCCAATTATCTTCCTAGCTTCTTTTATATTCATATCTTTTTGACCTAAATGACAACCATCAGCACCTAATCTTTTTGCAAGTATTGGATCATCATTGATCAAAAATTTTACTTTATTTTTTTTACAGAAATTTTTTATTTTTTGTCCAATCAAAATTTTATGTTTGAGGGAATATTTTTTGAGCCTCAATTGAAAAAAGCTAATTTTTCCTGTTTCTAGTACTTTTTGAAGATCTTTAAAAAATTTTTTATATATTTTGTTAGGAGAAATAAGATAAATAAATTTCTTTTTATTTACTCTCAAGTTCTCTCACCCATTTGCCCTGAGCAGCCAATGTACACATTTTAGCTCTGTGATTAAAAGTTTTTTGAGTTCGCTCTATATCATTTATATTTTTAGACCATACTTTAAGAGCACTTTGCTGAAGAGCTCTTCCATATGAGTATGTCATAATAAAATTAGTATTGTTGTTTTTATTTATTAAATTTAAATTTTCTGTAGCTTCTGACTCAGACTGACCTCCTGATAAAAAGGCGATCCCAGGTACATCACTAGGAACTGAATTTTTAAGACACTCAAGTGTTTTGTTTGAAACCTCTTCACTAGATATTCTCTCTTTTGATTGAGTTCCAGATAATATCATATTTGGTTTTAAAATTATTCCTGAAAGATCAACTTTATGTAAGATTAGTTCTTCAAAACATTTTTTTATAATTTCTGATGTTATACTTAAACAAACATCTGCAGAATGTTCTCCATCCATTAATACCTCTGGCTCCACTATTGGGACCATACCATTTTCTTGTACTAAGGCTGAGTATCTTGCAAGTGCATGAGCATTACTATTTATTGCTAGCATTGTTGGATATTTTTTACTAATAGAGTAAACCCCCCTCCATTTTGTAAATCTTGCTCCAAGTTCATAATATTTTTTTAATCTCTCTCTGAGGCCATCTAAACCTTCAGTAATTTTTTCTTCAGTGGAGTTTGCTAATTCTTTAGCACCAGTATCAACTTTAATTCCTGGCACAGCGCCTGAGGCTGAAATTAGGTCGGGGATTGATTTTCCAAAACTTGTAGTTTGGTTTATTGTTTCATCGTAAAGAATAACTCCTCCAATACAATCTTTCATGCATTCGGATGAGAAAAGAATTTCTCTAAACAATAGTCTATTTTCTGAAGTAGAATTTACATTTACCGCTGTAAGTCTCTTAGTCATAGTACCATTGCTTTCATCTGCAGCAAGTATACCTTTACCGTTAGAAATTATTTTTAGTGCAATTTTATTTAGTTCTGACATTTATTGATTTAACGCGGTTATACCAGGAAGCTTTTTACCTTCAAGATATTCTAAAAAGGCTCCACCTGCAGTTGAAACAAAGTTAAAACTGTCAACAGCCTTTATACTGTTTAATAATGAGACTGTATCTCCTCCACCAACAACTGAAAAAATTTTGTTTAATTTATTATTTTTAATTATTGTTTTTGCTATTTCAATGCTGCCGTTCGCAAAGTTGGGGTTTTCAAAATATCCAGCAGGTCCATTCCATAATATGGTCTTACTAGAATTAATAATATTTGTTATTTTATTAATAGTTTTTGGTCCAATGTCTAAAATCATTTCATCTTTCAGAATTTCATTTAATTTTCTTTTTTTGTATGATCCATTTAAGTCTCTAGATACAAGCACATCTTCTGGATAACTTATTTCACATTTTTCTTTTTTTGAAAGTGAAATAATTTCTTCAATGATTGGGTCACAGTTTTTTTCTTTAATAGATTTTCCAATATTGTGACCAAAGTACTCAATAAAATTATTAGCCATAGCTCCAACAATAATAATATTGTCAAATTTAGGTATTAAATTTTTAATAATATCAATTTTGGTAGAAATTTTGGATCCTCCAATTATACAAGAAATTGGTTTCTTAATATCAGAGGTAATTTTAGTAAGGGCATCAATTTCTAAATCTATTTGTAATCCAGAAAATGAAGGCAGGAATTTAGAAATTTCAACAATTGAAGCATGTGAACGATGAGAGCAAGAGAAAGCATCATTAACATAAATATCACCAAAACTTGCTAAGTGCTCTGCAAACTTTTTATCATTCTTTTCTTCTTCTGTATAAAACCTAATATTTTCTAACATTAAGATTTCCTCATCAAAACTATCGAAGAAATTCTTATTTTTAATTTCATTTATATTTTGTGTAATTAATTTCACATTTAAACCTAATTGTTCCTTTAAATTTTCACAGATTGGTTTTAATGAAAGTTCTTTTAAAGCTTTACCTCTTGGCCTACCCACATGTGATAAAATAATAATTTTAGCTTTTTGTTTATTAAGAAATCTCAAAGTAGGTAGAATTTTATCTATTCTAGTTGTGTCACTTATTTTCCCTTTAACTATAGGAACATTTAAATCTAATCTTAGTAATATTTTTTTTCCACGAAGATTTGTTTCGCATTTAATACTTCTCATTAAGAGATTTTATGTAAATTTTCAGCTATATCACACATTCTGTTAGAAAAACCCCATTCGTTGTCATACCAAGCTGAAATTTTACCCATATTTGTTCCAACAACATTGGTTAAAGAAGCATCAATGATCGCAGAAGCTGAATGATGATTGAAATCAACAGAAACTAATTTTTCATAAGTAACTTCTAAAATTCTTTTTAATTCTCTTTTTGAAGCTAATTCAAATTCGTTATTTATATTTTTTATATTAATTTCTTTTTTCGTACAAAAAACTAATTCTATAAGAGAAACATTTGGTGTAGGTACTCTCATCGCTACACCTTCTAATTTTCCTTTCAAACCTGGAATTATCTCACCTATTGCTTTTGACGCTCCAGTTGATGTAGGAACAATCGACTGGCTTGCAGATCGAGCTCTTCTTGGATCTTTATGAGAATTGTCCAAAATTCTTTGGTCACTAGTAAATGAATGAATCGTTGTCATAAAACCTTTTTCAATTTGAAATTTTTTATGAATGATATCTACAACTGGTGCCAAACAATTCGTAGTACATGAAGCAGCAGAGATTATTTTATCTTTTTTAGATAAGGTGTTTTCGTTAACACCAAAAACTATTGTTTTGTCTGCATTTTTGCATGGAGCAGATACAATCACTTTTTTTGCACCATTTTTAATATGAGCTTCAAGTTTTTCTCTTGAGTTAAATTTACCTGTACATTCTAAAACATAGTCAACATCATACTTTTTCCAATTAATTTTTTCGATCTTAGATTCTTGAGAAAATGAAATTTTTTGTTTATTTATTATTAAATTATTTTCATCAAATTTTATATCAGCATCAAATTTTCCATGGATAGAATCGTATCTAATTAATTTACCTGTAGTTTCTGAATTAGATCTGTTATTAATATGTTGAATCTTTAAATTTTTATTTCGACTTTCAAAAATTGATCTGACAATCATACGACCAATTCTACCCATTCCATTAATTCCAATTTTGATTGCCATATTTAATTTCTTATCATTTTTTTGGTTTTACTGGCAATATTTGAAACAGTTAGTCCAAAGTGTTTAAAAATATCTTTATAGGGTGCACTCCTGCCAAATTCATTAATTCCAAATGTTAGACCTGAACTCCCTACATATTTTTTCCAACAATCACTTGATCCAGCTTCTATTGAAATTTTAAATTTAGTTTCATTTAAAATTTTACTTCTATATAATTTTGATTGTAGATCGAAAAGCTCCATAGACGGCATTGATATAACTTTACAGTATATTTTATCTTTGGCTAATTTATGACTAGTTTCGACTGCCAAATTAACCTCTGAACCGCTTGCTAATATTGTTAAATTAATTTTATTATTAGTTCTCAAAACTTCATAGGCTCCCAAGGAACATTTATTTATATTTGTAAATGACTTTCTTATAGGATTTAGGCCTTGTCTTGTTAAAGATAAAATACTGGGTGTTTTAGAATTTTTTAAAGCATGTTCCCAACATTCAATTGTTTCAACTCTATCTGCTGGTCTAAAAACATTTAAATTTGGAATTGATCGTAAACCTGAGAGCTGCTCAATTGGCTGATGGGTTGGCCCATCCTCTCCAAGCCCTATTGAGTCATGCGTCATCACATATATCACTCTTTTTTGCATCAAAGCAGATAACCTAATTGAAGATTTACAATAATCAGAAAAAATTAAAAAAGTTCCGCCATATGGAATTAAATTTCCATAGAGTGCAATACCATTCATTATCCCACTCATTCCATGCTCTCTTACCCCGTAGTGAATATAATCTCCACTAAAATCTCCAGGCTTAATTATTTTTTGATGTTTTGTTTTTGTATTGTTAGATCCTGCTAAATCGGCAGAGCCACCAATTAAGTTATGATTTTGGTTTGTTAATGCATTAAGTGTCATCTCAGAACATTTTCTTGTGGCCAAACTTTTAGGCTCCAAAATCGCATTTCTTTTTTCTCTTTTTAAAACACTTATTAAATTATTTTTTTTTATATTTTTAAATTTTGTTTTGTTTCTATTAAATATCTTAATCCATTTTTTTTCTTGAGCTTCACATCTTTGACCAATTTTTCTCCACTCCTTCAAAAATTTATCTGGAATGTTAAAAGGTTTATTGTTCCAATTTAGGGCTTTTCTAACAAGTTCAATCTCTTCAAGACCTAGGGGACTTCCATGGGAGGACGCTTTACCTGATTTATTTGGTGAGCCATATCCAATTTTTGTTTTACAAGAAATAACAGTTGGTTTTTTTGCTTTTTGAACATTTTTTAATGCTTTAAATATTTCTTTCTCATTATGTCCATTTATTAAAATATAATTCCAACCATAAGCCTCAAATCTTTTTTTAAAATTATCTGAAACAGCAAGATCGGTTGGACCGTCAATTGAAATTGAATTGTTATCAAAAAGCATTACTAAATTTTTAAGCTTCAAATGTCCCGCTAAACTCATTGCCTCATGACTTATTCCTTCCATTAAACACCCATCTCCAGCCAAAACATAAGTTTTGTGATCAATTAAATCATTTCCTAATTTTTTTTTTAAAATTTCCTCTGCGATTGCAAATCCCACTGCGTTTGCTATTCCTTGCCCAAGAGGACCTGTTGTTGTTTCGATACCTGAATTTGGATGATATTCAGGATGACCGGCACATATGGAATTTAGCTGTCTGAAATTTTTTATACTATTTAATGAAATACTTTTATATCCAGTTAAAAACAGTAAAGAGTATAAAAGCATTGATCCATGACCTGCAGATAAAACGAATCTATCCCTATTCATCCAATTTGGATTTTTAGGATTAAATCTTAAAAAGTTCTTAAAAAGTACTGTTACAACATCTGCCATACCCATTGGCATACCTGGGTGTCCAGAATTAGCTTTTTGAACCGCATCTATTGATAAAAATCTAATGCAATTTGCTAAATCATTATGTAGTTTATTCAAAATTATCCTGACTAGACTAAGAAGAATCTATTTAATACTATATCTATATATATGAATTCTATAAACGAAAAAGAAAAAAAATTAGTTTCAGTTTTAGATGAATTAAAAAATTTAGACTTAACCAATCCAAAATTACAAAATAATATTGAAAATTTAAGTAAGCAAAAAAATCAATTAGAAATTGAAAAAAATGAGTTAGAAATTAAATATAAAGAATTACTCGAGGAGCATAGCTCGCTATCGAAGAAATTAGAGGAAATTAAAAATAAAGAAAAACGAGAAGAAAGAAAACAAATCGAATTTTCTGAAAAAATTGATGAATTAAATCAAGAAACAGATACTTTATTAGAAGAAATTGATAAATGGGAAATGTAACTATTAAATTTAATAATAAAGAATTCATATTGTCCTGTGAGGATGGACAAGAAGAACACTTAGACGAATTACTAGTCCAAATTAGTCAAAAGTTTAATAATTTAAAAAATGATTTAGGCAATTTAGGTGAAAATAAACTTCTATTAATTACAGCAGTGAAAATAATGGATGAGTATTATGAGACTAAAAAAAAGGTCGAGCAAAGAAAAAATGAATTCCAAGACTTGTCAAATAAATTTAAAGAACTTAAATCTTTAATTTATGAATATCGAGATAAGAAAGAGGAAGAGATAAAAAAACTTAATTCAAATCATGAAGATTTTAAAATTGAGATTGAAAATAATAAAAAAAAATATGAGCAGTTAATTGATGAAGCAGCTGACCAAATATCAAATTTTGTCAAAAAGACAAAAATAGATAATCTATCCCAATAAATTTGTGATTAAATCAAAGTTAAGAGATAAAGTATTAAAATTAAGAAAAAATAAGTCAAAAAAATTGATTAATATAAATCCAAGCAATATTTATTCATATCTTAAAAAAAAAAATTATAATTTGAAAATTATAGGTGGATACTACCCAACAAACTATGAGATTAACGATTTAGAAATTTTAAATTATTTTTTTAAAAAAGGTTCTACAATATCACTCCCTAAAATTAAAAAAAAAAGTAAGATGGAATTTTATACATGGTATAAAAATGATCCTTTGTTAATAAATAAATATGGTATTCCAGAGCCAGAGACCACCAATAGAGTTTACCCCGATATCTTATTAGTTCCTTTGGTGGCATTTGATAAAAAATTAAATAGATTAGGTTATGGAGGTGGTTTTTATGACCGTTACATTCAAAAGATATCAAAGATCAAAAAAATAGTAAAAGTTGGCCTTGCTTTTTCTTTTCAAAAATTAGAGACAATACCAGTTAATAAACATGATAAGAAATTAGATATAGTTATTACTGAGAAAGAGATTATTTAATGAAAATATTATTTTTGGGCGATGTAGTAGGTATCGCTGGTTGTTCAAAGTTGACTAACAATCTCTTAAGTGAAATTAAATCAAAAAATATAGATTTTGTAATTGTTAATGGTGAAAATGCTGCTTCTCAAGGAGTAGGACTAACGAAGGAAATATGTAAAGATTTTTTTAATTGTGGAGTGAATGTTATTACAACAGGAAACCATGTTTGGGATCAAAAAGAAATTATGGAGTATATTGAGGAGGAAGAAAGATTATTACGTCCTAAAAATCTCTTTGAACCCGCACCAGGAAAAGGTTTTAATATTTATAAAACAAATGACAATATAAAAATTGGTGTTTTGAATTTGATGGGAAATGTATTTATGAAAAAGTGTGAAGATGTTTTTCAAGCTTCAAAGAAATTTTTAAATGAGAATAAATTAACAGAAGATTACGACATACTTGTTGTTGATTTTCATGGTGAGATTACAAGTGAAAAAAATGCGATTGGCCATTTTTTTGATGGCAAAGCTACGCTTGTAGTAGGAACTCACACCCATATTCCAACTAATGATGCAAGAATTTTAAATAATGGTACAGGATATCAAACAGATGCTGGTATGTGTGGCGACTATGATTCAGTCATAGGGATGAATAAAGAAAATTCATTAAATAGATTTTTAAAAAAAAACTCCACTAAACATTTTCCAGCTATTGGTCATGCTACTTTGAGTGGTGTTATAGTTGAATGTAATATAGAAACTGGATTAGCAAATAACATTCAGAGCTATATTTATGGAAATTCTTTCAAAAATTAGATAAAAAATTATGGCAGGACACTCTCACTGGGCTGGAATAAAGCATAAAAAAGGTAAAGCAGATAAACAGCGTTCAAAAATTTTTTCAAAATTATCAAAAGAAATTACAGTTGCTGCAAAACTTGGTGATAAAGACCCTGCAATGAATCCTAGATTAAGATCTGCTATTCAAGCCGCACGATCTGCCAATATGCCAAAAGACAATATTGAGAGAGCAATTGATAAATCTTCTGCAACAAATGGATCCAATTTTGAGAATTTAAGATATGAGGGATTTGGGCCTGATAAAATTGCTGTTATAGTGGAGACGTTAACAGATAATAAAAATAGAACAGCCTCTAACATAAGAACAATTTTTCAAAAAAATGGAGGGAGTTTAGGAACCCAGGGATCTGCCTCACATAATTTTAAACAATTGGGAGTCATTAAGATTGATAAAAAAGAAATCTCTGAGGACAATATTTTGGAAATAGCAATCGATGCTGGAGCTGATGAGTGCATATCTCATAGTGATTTTCATGAAATTCATTGTACTATTAGTGAAATTTATAATGTTAAAAAAAATTTAGAAAAAACAATAGCTAATTTCATTTCAACAGAGATAGAATGGATACCTCTAAATAGTGTAGATATTCAGAATGAAAAAAAAAATAATGTAACAGAATTTTTAGACAGCTTAGAAGATGATGACGATGTACAAAATGTTTTTTCAAATGTAAATTTAGAGGTTAATTGATGTTAATAATAGGAATTGATCCAGGAATATCAGGGTCAATTTGTTTCTTTCAAGATGGAGCAATAAAAGATGTGGTAGAGATGCCAACCATGATTGAAGGTAAAAAGAATAAAAAGCAAGTAAATGGATCTCAGATTTTTAACGAAATTTCAGAGAAAATAAAAAATATGGATAAAAAAAATATAAAAGTAGTTATAGAGCACGTTACAGCAATGCCAGGTCAAGGAGTTACTAGCATGTTCAATTTTGGTCAATCTTTTGGAATTCTCAAAGGAATTTGTAGCGCTATGCAGCTTTCTGTTTACTTTGTTCGACCTGCAAAATGGAAGAAATATTTTAATTTGATTAATTCTGAAAAAGACGCAAGTAGAACAAGGGCAATTGAAATTTTTCCATATTATTCATCTCATCTATCAAGAAAAAAGGATTCTAATAAGGCAGATGCTATTCTAATAGCTAGTTATTTCTTTGAGACATATAAAAAAGAGGAGTAATAACAGTATAATTCAAGTCAAATTCATGACACATTTAAGTGTGAAGAATAATTATGGAAGCAGACATAGCAGCAAAAGCTGTAGAACTAGGCACCAACACGGATTTTTCTTTATTTAGCTTATTTTTAAGAGCTGACATAATTGTAAAATCAGTAATGATTATTTTGATACTTTGCTCAGTATATTCTTGGGCAGTAATCATAGATAAATTTAGATTATTTAAAAAAATAAATAAATCTTCTGAAGAATTTGAAGAAAAATTTTGGAATTCTAAGTCTGCCGAAAATTTATACAATAGTTTGCCATCTAAACTTGAAGATCCTATGGCGTTAGTTTTTCAAAATGCTATGGAGGGTTTGTTGAAGAAAAAAACAAGAAATAATTTAAGTGAAAGGATGAGTGCACTTTTAGAAAGTGGAATTGAGAAACAAATGGCAAAAATTGATAAAGGATTTACTTTTTTAGCTACAGTTGGCTCTACTGCACCATTTATAGGTTTATTTGGAACAGTCTGGGGAATTATGAATTCTTTTCAATCAATTGCAATTTCAAGAAATACTAGTCTTGCAATAGTAGCACCAGGAATAGCCGAAGCATTATTTGCAACTGCATTAGGTTTATTAGCAGCAATACCTGCAGTTGTAGCTTACAATAAATTTAACAACGACTCCAAAAAGTATTCTGAAAAATTAGAAAATTTTTCAAAAAGGTTTTTAACTATAATTTAAATGGCGTTTAGATTAAATCGTTCTTCAAAAGAACCCATGAGTGAAATCAATGTTACTCCATTTGTGGATGTAATGTTAGTATTATTGATTATTTTTATGGTAACCGCACCTTTATTAACTGTCGGTGTTCAAGTAGATTTACCAGAAAGCTCTGCAGACTCTCTTCCTGAAGAAACTGAACCATTAACATTATCTATAAATGCAAAAGGGGAGATATTCATCCAAGAGTCTAAAGTTGAGTATAACAATATTATCGCAAAGGTCTTGGCAGTTTCAAAAAATAGAACTGATACGAGAATATATGTAAGAGGCGACAAAACTATAAATTATGGAAGAGTGCTTGAAATAATGGGACTACTTTCTGGATCTGGTTTTACAAAGGTAGCATTAATATCAGAACCTTACAAACAGAGGTAGATAAATTGAATAGAAGTATAATTATCTCTTCTGTTTTTCATGTACTATTAATTGTTGTTACAGCAATGAGCCTCCCTTTTTTAACAAAAAAACCTTTAGACATCCCTCCTATTGTTTCAGTTGAATTAATTCAGATATCTGAAAAAACAAATGTTCCTTTTGCCCCAAAAGCAAAAAAAATTATAGAGAAAGTTAAGGAAAAAGAAAAACTTGTTTCTGAACAGGCTCCACCAAAAAAAGTAAAAAAAACAAAAACTAAAACTGTAGTTTCTCCAGATCAAAAAAATAAAAAAATTGAAAATCAAACACCTGAGGCAATCCCTCTTCCAGATAAAACTGTAAAAAAAATTAAAACAATAGAAGAAAATAAGCAAAATCCAGAAAAAGTTGATAAAGAAGTGAAACAGGTTTCAGAATTTGAAAAAAAAGATTTATTTGATCCAAATAATATTGCTGCATTAATTGATAAATCTAAAGAAGAAACTGCTGAAGTAATTAAAAAAAATAATGATATTTCTCAAGATCAGCAGAAGAATATTGAAAACACCGGACTTACATTAAGTGAAGAAGATGCACTTAAAGCACAAATTTTTGGATGTTGGAGTATTCCATTAGGTTTACCTTATAACGAAAACTTGCTAGTAAGAATTAAATTAAAATTAAAACCTGACGGATCAGTAACAAAAACTGAAATCTTAGATCATGCAAGGATGAATAAACCAGGGCAAGGTTTTTACAAAGTTTTAGCAGAAAGTGCTTTAAGGGCTGTAAAGTTATGTCAGCCTTTAAGAGTTCCAACAACAGGTTACGAGAGATGGAAGGAATTACAATTAAATTTTGATGCAAGAGAGATGCTAGAAGGCTAGTATAAATATTAATATGATAAAAAAAATTATTACTTTATTTTTAATTTTAATCCCGATCAACTCGCACGCCTTAATTGAGGTTGATATTACTCGAGGTAATCTTGATCCTCTTCCATTAGCAGTCTCACCTTTATCTATTGATGAAAAATCAAGAAAAAGTTTTCAAAAAGTTTTAAAAAAAGAAAATATTGGAGAAGAAATCTCAACTATCGTAGAAAATAATTTGAGTACATCAGGATTATTTAATCCTTTAAATAAAGAAGCATTTTTACAAGCTCCTGATATCGCTAATCTCAAACCAAGATTTGAAGATTGGAATTTAATTAAAGCACAAGCACTTATAACAGGCAAAGTAAATTTTGTGGATGATAAATTAAGAGTTGAGTTTAGATTATGGGATGTGCTTGCCGCTAAAGAGATGATGGCTTTAGCTTTCACTACAGTTCCAACTAATTGGCGAAGAGTAGGTCATATCATTTCTGATAAAGTTTATGAGAGATTGACTGGAGAAAAAGGATACTTTGATACCAGAATTATTTATGTTGCTGAGGAAGGTCCAAAAACACAAAGAATAAAAAAATTAGCAATTATGGACCAAGACGGCTTCAATAATAAATTTTTAACCTTAGGAAATGAATTAGTACTCACTCCAAGATTTAATCCAACTAGCCAAATGGTTACATATTTATCCTACTTTAAAAATCTTCCAAGAGTTTACCTATTAGATATTGAGACAGGGACACAGGAGGTCGTGGGAGATTTTCCTGGTATGACATTTGCACCAAGATTTTCTCCAGATGGAAAGAAAATTATAATGAGTTTTGCAAAAGATGGTAAATCTGACATTTACACTATGGACTTAGAGAATAGAATTGTAGAGAGAATTACAAATCATCCGTCTATCGATACTTCACCATCTTATTCTCCTGATGGAAAATATATAACATTCAACTCTGACAGAAGTGGCTATCAACAGATTTATATAATGAAAAGTGACGGCAGTGATGTGAAAAGAATTTCATTTGGAAATGGGCTATATGGAACTCCAGTTTGGTCCCCAAGGGGAGATTTAATTGCATTTACCAAATTACATAAAGGTAAATTTTATATTGGTGTCATGAGAACAGATGGAAAAGGTGAGAGACTGTTAACTGAAAATTACTATCAAGAGGCCCCTTCATGGTCACCAAATGGAAGAGTTTTAATTTTTTACAGAGAAACAAAAACTAACGATAAAGGGGAAGGGTTTACTGCAAAGTTGTGGTCTATTGATTTGACTGGTTATAATGAGCGTAAAATAAAGACACCTACTGATGCATCAGACCCATCATGGTCATCTTTATTAAGTAATTAATATAAATTTAAGCTTAGAATTATTGAAAATTTCTTGATTTTTAGACTTGAAACCTCTAATTAGTTGTGAAAAAGTAACACTTTGAAATTAGCAGCAAGGAGCAATTTAATGACATTAAGCAAAATTTTAAAAAACACACTTTTAGTATTAACTGCATGCCTAGTTTTATCAGCTTGTGCAACCAAAAAAGAAATTGCAACTGACATAGAAGGGTCAATGCAAGGTGATGTTTATACGGGAACTGATACAGTTAAATATCTAGCTGAGGGAGTTCCAGACAGAGTTTTCTTTGCAACAAATGAGTCAATTTTAACTACTGCTTCTAGGGAAACTTTAAGAGCACAAGCTGCATGGTTAAGAAAGAATTCAGGTATTAATGTAGTACTTGAAGGTCATGCAGATGAAAGAGGAACTAGAGAATATAACTTAGCGCTTGGAGAGAGAAGAGCCAATGCAGCTAAAGATTATTTAATGACTTACGGAATATCTTCTGACAGAATTACAGTATTAAGTTATGGAAAAGAAAGACCAGTTGACTCTGGTTCAAATCCATTGTCTTGGTCAAAAAATAGAAGATCAGTTACTGTTAAAGCAAATTAAAAACTTTATTTTAAAGACCCCAACTACATTAGTAGTTTTGGGGTCTTTTTTTTGCCATTTTTATAATCATAAAGTGTTATGTTAATGAGATTGTTTTTTAAATTAATCGTATTAAAGATTATTTTTGTTTTTAATCTTGTCATAATTAGTAACTCCTTTGCTGATAATCATAATATCTATGAAACTTTAGAAATTATAAAAAATGACCTTAAAACTCTGGAAAGAGCGGTTTATTCTGGATCAATTGAAATAGAAAATTCATCGATTAGTAGCTCAAATTTAGAATTAGATCCAAATTCAGAAGATGTTCTTACGAGACATTTGCTTAAATTGTCCCAAATCGAAGGTCAATTTCGAGAACTAACAAATAAATTTGAAGAAATAAATTTTAAACTTGATAAGCTTTCAAATAGGTTGTCAAAAATTCAAGCTGATAATCAAGTAAGATTTCAAGATATAGAGTCATCACTCAGCTCAGAGATATTAGGTGAAAGTTCATCTAAATTAAGTTCAAAACCTAAAATAGATGAGAATAAAATCCTTCCGGGTAGTTCTCAGCCACAAGATCTTGGTTCTATATCTTATAAAGATACAGAAACTTCAAATACATCCCAACAAATTCAATCAGTTGAAACTACTGCAACAATCGTAACTGAAAATTTTCAATCAGAGGATAAAATATTACCTCAAGATGTTCCACCAGAAAAACAGTATGAATTTGCGACTAGTTTTTTAAAAGTTGGAGATTACAGTACAGCTGAAAGGGCTTTTAGAGAATTTGTTCTTTCTAATACAGATCACGAATTAGCAGGAAGCGCTCAATATTGGTATGCAGAAACATTTAGAATAAGACAACTGTACACGGATGCTGCATCTGCATATTTAGAGGGATATCAAAAATATCCAAAAGGCAAGAAGGCACCAATAAATTTATTAAAACTAGGAGTATCAATGGTACAAATTGGGGAAAAAGATCAAGGATGTAAAATGATCAATGGTGTAGAGCTGCAATATCCTAATGCAAATCAATCAGTAATACAAAAAGCAAAATATGAGTCCAAAAAATTTGAATGTATCAAACAAGACTCATAAAATTTTACTTAACAAATTAAGAGATAAACGAATATTTCAAATTTATAGAAAATTCGAGGATATTCTTAAATTAAATCAAGATTTTACAGTTGGGGTTTCTGGTGGTCCAGACAGCATGGCCTTATGCTTTTTAACTAAAATTTATTCAATTAAAAAATCATTAAATGCATATTATTATATTGTTGATCATAGACTAAGAAAAAATTCATCTACTGAAGCAAAAGCAGTAAAAAATCTATTAAAAAAATACAATATAAAGTCAGACATTTTAAAGTGGTATGGAAAAAAACCCATTAGCAATATCCAGTCTTTAGCTAGAAATAAAAGATATAGTCTTTTAATTAATCAAGCAAAAAAATTGGATATCAAAACTATTTTGACAGGTCATCACATAGACGACTTATATGAAAATTTTTTTATAAGAATTTCTAGAGGGAGCGGCCTTAATGGCTTAGTTTCTTTTAGTGAAAGAACTCAAATAGATAAAATAAATATAGTTAGACCACTAATAAGTTTTGAAAAAAAAGATTTAAATTACGTTACTACAAAAATTTTTAAGTCTTATTTTCAAGATCCTTCTAATGAGGACAATAAATTTAAAAGAGTAAGAATAAGAAAGTTAATAAAAAATCTTCAGAACGATGGGCTCGACAAGAATAAATTTCTGCTAACAATTAAAAATTTAACAGACTCTAATGAAACCATAAAATTTTATGTTGCAAAAAACATAAAAGAAAATTCATATATTTACAAAGATAAAAGTAAAATTATTTTAAATGAAGTATTTTTTAATCAACCTCATGAAGTAACTTTTAGATCTTTAAGTGAAATAATTAAATTTGTTGGTAACAAATATTACTCTGTTAGAGGAAAGAAAGTTGACAAAATAATTGATAAATTAAAAGGCGAAGCCAGATCTTCTTTTAAACTTACACTTGGAAATTGCATCATCTATAAAGTAAATCAATCAATCATTGTTGTAAAAGAGCATTAAATACAATAATTTGGTTGATATTTTGTCACTTGTTTAATTTATAATAATTCTTATTTTAAGACTATGAATTTAAAAAATCTTGCAATGTGGGGAATAATAGTTTTCCTAACTATTGGTCTCTATAATATGTTTAAAAGCCCACAATCAAATCCTAGAGGTGGTAATCAAATAATTTTTTCAGATTTTTTAACTTCAGTTGATAATGGAGAAGTTTTAAAAGTTGAGATACAAGGTAACAATATTAAAGGTGTTTATTCTAATGGTAATTTATTTACCACATATTCCCCTAACGATCCAAATTTGATTGAAAAGCTATCTGAAAAAGGCGTGAGTATTTCAGCTGCACCCTTGGAGGAAAAAATGCCATCTTTATTTGGGGTATTACTTTCTTGGTTTCCAATGCTGTTATTAATTGCTGTTTGGATTTTCTTTATGAGACAGATGCAAGGTGGAAGAGGTGGAGCAATGGGCTTTGGAAAGTCAAAAGCAAAAATGATGAATGAACTAAAAGGAAAAGTCACATTTAATGACGTAGCAGGGGTAGAAGAAGCTAAAGAAGAAGTAGAAGAGATTGTAGAATTTTTAAAGGATCCTAAAAAATTTAGCAGACTTGGTGGAAAAATACCAAGAGGTGCATTGTTAGTTGGACCGCCCGGAACAGGAAAAACTTTATTAGCTAGAGCAATTGCTGGAGAAGCAGGAGTTCCTTTTTTTACTATTTCAGGTTCAGATTTTGTTGAGATGTTTGTCGGTGTTGGTGCATCAAGAGTTCGAGACATGTTTGAACAAGGAAAGAAAAATTCTCCATGTATAATATTTATTGATGAGATTGATGCTGTTGGAAGAAGCCGTGGCGCAGGTTTAGGTGGAGGCAATGACGAGAGAGAACAAACCTTAAACCAATTATTAGTTGAAATGGATGGTTTTGATACCAATGAAGGGGTTATTATAATTGCTGCAACTAACAGACCTGACGTATTAGACCCTGCATTATTAAGACCTGGTAGATTTGATAGACAAGTGGTTGTCTCTAATCCAGATATAATTGGAAGAGAAAAAATTCTTAAAGTTCATGTTAAGAAAATTAAGATGGCACCAGACGTTAATTTAAGAACAGTTGCAAGAGGTACGCCAGGGTTTTCAGGTGCAGATTTAGCGAATCTTGTTAACGAGGCAGCTTTGTTAGCTGCTAGAAAAAATAAAAGAATTGTTACTTTAGTGGAATTTGAGGATGCAAAAGATAAAGTGATGATGGGGTCTGAAAGACGATCAATGGTAATGACTGAAGAAGAAAAAACTTTAACGGCTTATCACGAAGCTGGACATGCAATTGTAACTATTAATGAGAGTGCAGCTTATCCAATTCATAAAGCTACTATAATTCCAAGAGGAAGAGCCCTTGGTATGGTCATGCAATTACCTGAAAGAGACGAATTATCACAAACACGTGAACAATTGCATGCCCAACTTGCTATCGCAATGGGTGGTAGAGTTGCTGAAGAAATAATATTTGGTGAAGATAAAGTTACTACTGGAGCGTCAAGTGATATTGAACAAGCAACTAAACGAGCTAGAGCTATGGTTATGAGAGCAGGATTAAGCAAGGAACTAGGGCCAGTCGCATATGGAGAAAATGAAGAAGAAGTTTTCTTGGGAAGATCAGTTGCGAGACAGCAAAATATGTCAGAAGAAACAGCACAAAAAGTTGACTCTGAAATTAGAAAAATAGTCGATAAAGGTTATGAGAGAGCAAGAAAAGTATTAACGGAAAAAATTGATGATTTACATAAGTTGGCGAAAGCGCTTTTAACTTATGAAACTCTATCAGGTGAAGAAATAGAGAATTTGATTAATAAAAATGTTTATCCAAAAGATAAAGAAGACATTAAAGTAGAGGATAATGACAAGGGCTCTGCCTTAAGTTCGTTGGGACTTAAACCAAAGATAGTTCACTAATTTTATAGATGCGTAGATATTACACTAGAGTGTGTAATTTCTATTATGGCACTCAATCAAAAATTCTTGTAAACAAAAACAAATCACTGCCATTACACGGCATTAAAGAAATTTCATTTGATCAAATTGAAATAATTACAAGAAAATCTAAGAAAATAATATTTATTAATCAAATTAATAAATTACCTCAATTGTTAAAAAAAAAAATTAATACTGATTTAAAGAAAATTACTTTAAAAAAAAAAGGTTTTTGTAATTTAAAATTTAATGCAACCCCTAATTTGTTAGGAGTATTAAATTTGACACCTGATAGTTTTTCAGATGGAGGAAAATTTAATAAAATAGATAAAGCTATTCAACAAGCTGTAAATTTATATAACTCAGGTGCAAACTTAATTGATATTGGAGGAGAGTCTACTAGACCAGGATCTAAACCTATAAATGAAAAGTTAGAATGGAGTAGAATAAACAAAATTTTAAAACTATTGAGCAAAAAAATACCGATATCTTTAGATACCAGAAAATCAAATATAATGAAAAAAGGAATTCAAATTGGAGTAAAGTTAATCAACGATGTATCAGGTTTGGAATATGACCCAGAAACTACAAAAGTATTAAAGCTTAATAACACTCCATTTGTATTGCAGCATTCACAAGGTCTTCCCGAAGATATGCAAAATAATCCTTCTTACAAAAATGAATTGTTAGATATTTATGATTTTTTTGAGAAAAAATTAAAATTTTTAAGATCAATTGGAATAACTCATAATAAAATAATCATTGATCCTGGCATAGGCTTTGGAAAAAATTTGAAACATAATATGAATTTAATTAAGAACATTTCTATTTTTCATTCACTTGGTTTTCCTATACTTGTGGGTAATTCAAGAAAAAGGTTTATTAAAGATATATCTAAAAATAATGATAGTAAATTAAGGATTGGAGGCACTGTAGCTTCCACAATTTATATGATGACCCAAGGTGTTCAAATTTTGAGAATACACGATGTTAATGAAATTATGCAGGGTATAAAAGTTTACAAAGAGATAATTAAAAATTAATGCCAAAAAAATACTTCGGAACTGATGGAATAAGAGGTGCAATAAATAGTAAAAACATTAACGGGGACATGTTTTTTAAATTTGGTCTAGCAGCAGGAACCTTTTTTAGATCACAAAAAAAAAACAAACAAGTTGCTGTAATAGCTAAAGATACAAGACTATCAGGTTATATGCTCGAACCAGCTTTGGTATCAGGATTAACCTCAGCTGGAATGCACGTCTTCACTTTGGGACCTCTGCCAACAAATGGTTTAGCAATGCTTACTAAAAGCATGAAAGCTAATATGGGGATTATGATAACTGCATCGCACAATCCGCATTATGATAATGGATTAAAATTATTTGGCCCAGATGGAATGAAATTATCTGACAGAATTGAAAAGAAAATTGAATATTTAATAGATCAAAATTTTAAAAAAAATTTATCTGAACCTGTAAAATTAGGAAGAGTGAAAAGATTAGAAACAGGAACTAGAGATTATATTAAAATTTTAAAAAAAAACTTTTCAGAGGAGTTTAATTTAAGAGGACTTAGGATTGTAATAGACTGCGCAAATGGAGCAGGTTATAAAGCTGGTCCTGAATTATTAAAATCATTAGGAGCGAAAGTAATAGCTATTGGAGTGGAGCCAAATGGCATGAATATTAATAAACATTGTGGATCAGTCTATCCAAACAATATTAAAAGAGCAGTAAAAAAATATAAAGCTCATATTGGTATTTCATTAGATGGTGATGCTGATCGAGTTATATTATGTGATGAAAAAAGTAATATAATTGATGGTGATCAAATCATTGCTGCTTTAGCCTCAAGATGGAAAAATAAAAAAATGTTAAAAGGGGGTGTTGTTGGCACTTTAATGTCCAACTATGGTTTAGAGCAATACTTCAAAACTCTTAAAATTAATTTTATCAGGGCAAATGTTGGTGATAGGTATGTGAAAGAAAAAATGCAAAAACATAAATTTAATTTAGGTGGTGAACAGTCAGGGCATATTATTCTTGGAAAATTTGCAACCACTGGAGATGGTTTGTTAGTTGCCTTAGAGGCTTTATTTGCTTTGAGAAAAGGAAAAAAAGCTAGTGTTTTTTTTTCGAAATTTAAAAAAATTCCTCAAATATTAAAAAATATAGATGTGAAAAATAAAAATATATTAAACAAATCAGATATAAAAAAATCTATAAAAATTGCAGAGAAATTAATCAAAGGACATGGGAGAATTTTAGTTAGGAAGTCAGGTACAGAGTCAAAGATAAGAGTGATGGGTGAAAGTGAAAATTTAGATCTCTTAGTGAAGTGTATAAACATAATTACAAAAAAAATTAAATAAATTGAAGACAAAATCAAAAGTACTAATTATTGCTGGATCAGATTCTTCTGGTGGTGCGGGAATACAAGCAGATATAAAAACTGTTACTTCATTAGGCTCATATGCAATGACCGCAATTACAGCTGTAACAGTTCAGAATACTACTGGTGTCAAATCAATTGTTCCAATTAATCCAAATGAAATTTACAACCAAGTTATATTTTCCTCAAAAGATATTAGGCCAGATGCTGTAAAGATTGGTATGTTGCATTCAGTTAAGGTAATCAGATCAGTCATCAATTCATTAGATCAAATTAAAGTTAGAAATATTGTTTTAGATCCAGTCATGATTGCAAAGGGGGGAGCAAATTTAATTGATAATAAAGCAATAAATTTACTTAAATCTACTTTGATAAAGAAAGTATTAATGATAACTCCTAATATTCCTGAGGCAGAAATTTTAACTAATACTAAAATAAAAACAAAAAAGGACATGATTATTGTTGCACAAATGTTAATTGAGTCAGGGGCAAAAAATGTTCTTATTAAAGGTGGTCATTTAAAAGGTAAATTTGTTCATGATATTTATGCAAACAATAAAGAAATTAAAATTTTTAATAGCAAAAGGGTTAAAACAAAAAATACCCACGGAACTGGTTGTACATTATCCAGTGCTGTAGCAACATTTTTATCATGTGGAAAACCAGTAAAGAAATCTTGTGAGCTTGGAATTAAGTATGTAAATTTAGCTATAAAATCTAATCCTAATTATGGCAAGGGGCATGGTCCTATAAATCATCTTAATTCTATGCGCATAGATAAAAAATTTAAATAATGAAAAATATAGTAGTCGTTGGATCGCAATGGGGGGATGAAGGAAAGGGCAAGATAGTTGATTGGCTTTCTGAACAAGCCGATGTTGTAATAAGATTCCAAGGAGGACACAATGCAGGACATACACTTGTTATTGATGGTGTAACTTATAAATTAAGATTACTACCTTCAGGAATAGTAAGAAAAAATAAGATTTCAATTATTGGTAATGGAGTAGTGGTTGATCCATGGGCACTTCTAGAAGAGGTAGAGGAAATAAAATTAAAAGGAGTAGATGTAAACGTTGATAATTTTATTATTTCAGAATCTGCAAATTTAATTTTACCATTTCATAGAGAAATGGATGAAATAAGAGAAGATTCGGCTGGAAAAGGAAAAATTGGCACTACAAGACGAGGAATTGGACCTGCTTATGAGGACAAAGTCGGCAGAAGATCTATAAGAGTAATGGATTTAAGATCTGAACAAAATTTAGATCACAGGTTAGAATCAGTTTTGATACACCACAATGCTATTAGAAAAGGTTTAGGAAAAAAAATTTTTCAAAAAGAACAACTAAAAGAGGAACTATTAAAAATTGCTCCAAAAATACTTCAATTTTCACAACCTGTATGGCTTAAAATTGATCAATTTAAAAAACAAAAAAAGAAAATTTTATTTGAAGGAGCTCAAGGAATTTTATTAGATGTAGATCATGGTACTTATCCGTATGTCACATCGTCTAATACTGTAGCCTCAAGTGCTGCAACAGGAACTGGTTGTGGACCAAATTCAATTAATTATGTACTAGGAATAACCAAAGCATACACCACACGTGTAGGAGAAGGACCTTTTCCAACTGAGTTAAAAGATGATATAGGAGAATTATTGGGTACACGAGGAAAAGAATTTGGAACTGTTACTAGCAGAAAAAGAAGATGTGGTTGGTTCGACGGTGTTCTGGTAAGACAAACTATTAAAATTTCTGGGATTGATGGAATTGCACTTACTAAATTGGACGTATTAGATGAATTGGATGAAATTAAAATGTGTGTACATTATGAGTTAGATGGAAAAAAAATTGACTATTTTCCAGCAGCTGTAGAAGATCAATTAAAAATAAAACCTATTTACAAAGTATTCCCAGGATGGAAAACTTCAACAAGTGGAATAAAAAATATGGATGCTTTACCAGAAAATGCAAAAAAATATATTTTTGCAATTGAGGATTTTATAGGTGCAAAAATTTCAAGTATATCTACTAGTCCAGAGAGAGAAGATACAATATTAATTGAAAACCCTTTTGATGTTTAATTAGCTGGTAATAAATTTTTAGATTTTGCTAAAAGAAGCATATGCTTCTGAAGTTTTTCGAAAGCTTTATTTTCAATTTGTCTTACTCTTTCTCTGCTAACTTTATATTTCTGGCTTAAATCTTCTAATGTCGTTGGATTATCATTTAATCTTCTTGAATATAAAATTTCTCTTTCCCTGTCATTAAGGACTTTAATAGAGTTTTTTAATAAATCTTTTCTTTGTTCCATTTCTTCATGTTGAGCAAACTTTAAGTCGTGGTCTAATTCTTTATCAACCAACCAATCTTGCCATTCATCTCCATCTTCACCAACTTGTGCATTTAGAGAAAATTCTTTACCTGACAGTCTTCTATTCATTGAAACAACTTCCTCTTTACTTACATCAAGCTTGTTGGCAATATGGTCAACATGTTCATCTTTCAAATCTCCTTCCGCTTGAGGAGCAATTTGGTTTTTAATTTTTTTTAAGTTGAAGAATAATTTTTTTTGTGCTGTTGTAGTTCCAATTTTTACTAAACTCCAAGATCTTAGAATATACTCTTGAATTGAAGCTTTGATCCACCACATAGCGTAGGTCGCTAACCTAAAACCTTTTTCAGGTTCAAATTTTTTAACAGCTTGCATTAATCCCACATTACCTTCAGAAATCATTTCATTAACTGGCAAACCATAGCCTTTATATCCCATAGCAATTTTAGCAACTAATCTAAGATGGCTTGTAACTAATTTTTCAGCAGACTTAATATTGCCTGTAGTCTTCCAGTTTTTGGCTAGCATATATTCCTCCTCAGCAGCTAACATTGGAAATTTTTTAATTTGATCCAAGTAGGCTGATAATCCCCCTTCATTTGATAAGGAGGGTAAATTATTACTAACAGTTGTGTTCATAGCCAAATTTATGTAATTAATTTAAAAAAAATTTCAATGTTTTATTTGTTAGTGTTTCTAAGCATTTCTAAAATATTATTTAGGTCAGGTGGTAAATTTGAGGAAAAATACATTTTTTTATTATTTTTTGGATGCATGAAACCAAGAGTTTTAGCATGTAAAAATTGTCTAGTTAAATTAGATATCGAATTTTGAATTTTTAAATCTATGTTTTTGAGTTTTTTGTACTTCTTTTTATATTTATCATCACCAACTATACTGTTTCCTTTATAATTCATATGGACTCTAATTTGATGAGTGCGACCGGTTTCAAGTTTGCATTCAACTAAACTTAATGTTGGCGTGTATTCATTTTCAAAGACTTCAAGAGTTTTATAATTGGTAATCGCTTTCTTACCCTTAGAACGACTTACCTCCATAAGTTGTCTATTTTTTGAACTACGCGTAATAAAAGTTATTATTTGTCCTTTTGATGGTCTTAATTTTCCCCATATTAATAACTGGTACTCTCTTAAAATAGTATGTTCACTAAATTGTTTTGATAAATTTTCATGGGCTTGATTATTTTTAGCAATTACTACTAATCCTGATGTATTTTTATCAATTCGATGAACAATACCTGGTCTTAATTCGTCACCTATATTTGATAATGAGTTTTTATCGTAATGTACTAATGCGTTAACAATTGTTTTATCATAATTACCAGCTCCAGGGTGCATTATAATTCCAGATGGTTTATTTATAATTAGTATATCATTATCCTCATAAATTATTTCCAAACTGTAACTATAAGGCTTTAAAAATGTGTCTTTAGGTTTTGGAATTTGAAGATTAACTTTGTCTCCACAATTAACTTTTTTTGAAGGGTTTTTAATAATCTCATTATTCAGTTTTATTTTTTCTTTTAATATTAAATTTTTAATTCTATTTCTACTCAATGATTTTTCTTTACTACTTATAAAAAAATCAATTCTTTGACTCTCTTCATTAGCTTTTACTAAATAATTAATAGATCTCATATTTTTACTGTTTATAAACGATCTTTCTAACTAAATAGTATATTATAAATGAAATTATCATCAAAAAACTTATTAGACTTAAATAATTAAAAAATGATTGAGATTTACTTATTTGGAAATTGAAATTTTTATAATTTAAAAAATTTTCTAATTCATTCATTTGACTTTCTTTAAAGAAATCTCCTGGTTTACATCCATTTTCATTTGGGAAAACAAAACAACTTGGATTAAAAAAGTTACTTTGATTTTCTTTTATTTCTTTTGGATTACCCATAAAGTTTATCAAATTATTACTTATTTCGTTTCTTTTGTTAAAAGTAAATTTATTTTTAGGTAAATCTTCAAGATTATAACCAAAGATAGGGTTATAACAAAACAATGGTGAAAAATTAAAAACAAACATATCATTTCTTTGATTAGAAATAACAGGTTTATTATTCTGATCTAAAAAAATAATTATTTCGTTCACATTTATATTTTTAATTCTATTTTTATTTTCATAGAATTTAACAAGGTTCTTGGGGTCATATTTTTGTTCATTATAAAATTTTTTCTCATAAATTTGGGTTTGAAAAACAATTATAAATAAAAAAACAAAAGTAATATATTTTAGGTAAATAGGTTTTAAATTAAATTTATTTAGTAAAATGCAGGATATTAATATAATTGGAATTATGTAAATTGATGTGAGCCTGAAATGGACCCATGTACTTTTGATGACTGGCAATTCTCTAAAAAAAATGCCAATTTCGTTGTTAGATAAATTTACACTTACCGTAAATATTAAAATAACTAACATAATTGTAAATGAAATAAATTTTACACTAGTAAAATTATTTATAAAAAATTTTTTAATATTTAAAATAAAAAATGCAAAAATTATTATAGGAATAATACCTACTCCAAATTCAATTTCATGTACCTGTAATTGATCAGTTACTTGATTTATAGTGTCTGAGTTAAATCTATTTATATCTGGAAAAAAAAATAATGATTTTACAGTGTTGATTAATAGAGAAACAAAATTTTCAAATAAAAGAGGTGGGTATTCTCTTGTAAAATTTGATAAAAAAGCAAATGAAGCATTAATTTTTGAAGATGAAATAATCAAACCAAGAAATAAAGAAATAAATAAATTATAAATTATTTTAAGATTATTATTTATGAATATATAAATTAATATAATTAGTGCTATAGATAAAGTAATTACAACGATTAATGAGCTGGATCCTGAATGAATAAAATTTGCAAAAAGAATACTTGATATTAGGATGTAAAAAATATTTTTTAATTTTCCTCCATTTACTTCAAAAGAATAAATTACTGTAAAACAATAAATTGGAATAAACACATAACTTAAAAAAGAAAAATGTCCAATAATTGTTCGATAATTAAAAAAACCATTATATAAAAATAGAGTTGCTGCAATTAAAGAAATATAAATATTTAATTTAAAAGACTTATTAGCAAGCAAAAAAGTTCCAATAAAAGCTGTTAAAGAAAAAATAAAAAAAGAAATTTTTAAAGCTACCAATGGTGAAAAAAATATAAATAAAAGTTGTTGAAAAGAGTAATATCCAATTTGTGGATCCGCGAAATAAGGTACTCCGCAACAAAAACTTGGAGAAAACCATGGTATGGATAAAAAATTTTTATCAAACCATATTTTACCAAATAAAAAATTTGGCAAAACTAGGCTATAGTCGTGCCCCAGAAAAGAACTGTTGTTTGGCAATAAACTTTGAAAGATAAATTGATGAATAAAAATTATTATTAAAGATAATAGAAAAAATAGATAATTTTTTTTTATAAATTGCATTATATGAATTTATAACAGTGATTTTATATCAAAAACATTATAATATCTTTAAACGCGCTTGTAGCTCAACTGGATAGAGCGCCTGACTTCGGATCAGGAGGTTCTGGGTTCGACTCCTAGCAGGCGCACCAATTATTCTCCTATATTTATCAAAGTCCCTTTATCACGAGCTTTATCAAATGAGTAATAAAAAATTGATATTGCAAGTATGAGATAAAAAATATTAAGATAAAGGGCATTAAAGATGTTTTCATAATCTACCTGACCGTTAACTAAAATATTTCTTGTTTCTTCAAATATATAAACGAGAGGAAGAGCATAAGCGATAGCCTGAAAGATGTTTGGTAAAATTTCAACAGGGTAATAAATACAACCAAATGGAGCTAACAAAAACATTGTAGACCATGCAATATTTTCAAATGAAGGACCGAATCTGAGTAAACCCGCAGAGACAAATAAACCTAAGGTAATACCAAAAATATATAAGCTTAAAAAAAGAAAAGCCAAAGGAATTCCTAATTCCAATAAAGATATTCCAAATAGAGGAGATGTAAGCAAAATAGCTGGGACCAGTCCTATTAAGGCTCTAATTAAAGCAGTTATGACTAAAGAAATAATAATTTCACTAATTTTCATTGGGGCGATGAAAAGATTCGTAAAATTTCTACTCCATATTTCTTCTAAAAACAGCATGTTGAAACCAATACTTGTTCTGAATAAAAAATCGTAGAGAATTGCACAGGATAGAATTACACCGACAGCACCACTGTAGTAAGTACTATGCTCTGCAAAAAAATTTGAAATAAATCCCCACAAAGTTATTTGGATTGAGGGCCAATATATTAAATCAAGTATTCTTGGAAATGATCTAGTTATTAAGTAAAAATGTCTTAAAAAAAGTCCATAAACTCTCGTAAAATTCATTTTGTATTTCTCGCTATTTCTAAAAAGACCTCTTCTAGATTTTTTCTACCATATTTTAATATTAAATCATTCGGAGTTCCTTTATCTACAATCACTCCATCTTTCATCATCAAAACAGAGTTACACAATCTTTTAACCTCATCCATATTATGTGAAGCAAGTAATACTGAAATTTTTTTTTCTTTTTTGTAACTTTCTAAAAATGTTCTTACAAAATCCCCAGTTTCTGGATCTAAAGAGGCCGTTGGTTCGTCTAATAGCAGTACTGCGGGATCATTTATTAAAGCTTTTGCCAAACTGACTCTATTTTTTTGTCCTGATGAAAGTTCACCTGTTATTTTATCCAAAAGATCAGACAATCTAAGTTTTTCTGAAAGATAATTAATTCGATTTTTTAAATCGTCAACATTATATAATTTGCCATAAACAATTAAATTTTGTTTTACTTTTAATTTTTTAGGAAGCTCAATATAAGGAGATATAAAATTCATTTTATGTAATAGAGATATTTTATTTGTTTCAATATTTTTTCCATTAATTAAAACTTCACCGTTAGTTGGTTTTAATAATCCTAATATCATTCCTATGGTTGTAGTTTTTCCACATCCATTAGGACCCAATAGACCAACAATTTCATCCTCACCAATTTTAAAATTTATATTACTTACAGCATTCTTTGATTTATATTTTTTAGATAGGTTAATTACTTCGATTGAATTTTTCATTTAATATTTTGATGCTCTCACTAGCCGATCATTAATTGTTTGTCCAATCCCAATGTTAGGGATTTTTTCAACAGCAATTTTTTTGTATCCTTTATTTTTAATTTTTCTTATTACAGGATATAAATTTCTTGCAGCTTTTGTCAGATTATTATTTTTACTGAGAAAGAAATAATTTTTAAAATTTATTTTTCTTTTTTTTATTAACAAAAATGCCTCTCCTTTGTTTGGCTTTTTTACATTCATCCTTAAAGGTATTCCAGGAGAATAATGAAGAGAAAACAAACCTGGTGAAATTTTGTTTTTAGATTTATTCTTAATTGATATTTGTTTTTTTATTATTTTTTTAATTTTTGAAACACTTAAACCTCCAAGTCTTAATATTGATGCTTTATCCGTAAGGTTAATAATTGTAGACTCCACGCCAATTGAACACCTTCCTCCTTTAAGTATATATTTTAATTTTCTTCCAAATTCCTCCTTTACATCTGAGGGCTGTACTGAGCTAAGTTTTGAGGAAATATTTGCACTTGGTGCAGCTAAGGGATAATTTAAAGTTTTAAGTAATCTTCGCAGCAGTGGATGTTTGGGAAATCTAATAGCAACTGTATTTTTATTATTGGTTACAAATTTTGATATTTTTGAATTTTTTTTTAATTTTAAAACATATGTGATTGGACCAGGTGAAAATGCATTGTATAGTTTTATAAATTCCTCATTAATTATACAATCGTGTTCGATAGCCTTAAGGTTGTAGTAGTGAACAATTAAAGGGTTGTTAGAGGGTCTTTTCTTTAACTTGAATATTTTTTTCACAGATAAATTAGAATAAGCATTCCCAGCTAATCCATAAACTGTTTCTGTTGGCACTGCTATACATTCGTTACTATCTAAATATTTTTTTGCTTTTTTGATATTTGATTGATTAGATTTCATGTAATAATTATTAATATATGAAAGAAAAAAATTTACCACTTGATTATCAACATAGTTCTTTAGAGGAGCTTACTGAAAAAGCTAATAGCATAATTGAGTCATTAGAGAATGAAAAAAATTTAAATAACTCTATTGATAGTTATCAAGAGTTGTTAAAATTAAATAATCTTATCGAAAAAAAATTTCAAAAAAATCTTAAATCTATAAGTGAAACTACAAATATTAAGATCAAGGAAATTATAAAAAAAAATGAAAAATGAAATTAATAAAATTGCAAAAGATACAAATTATTTTTTAAAAAAATTTATTAATAATCAGAATAGTTCGTATCTTATTAATGCAATGAAATATGGTTTATTCCCTGGAGGAAAGAAAATTAGATCAAAAATACTAATAGACTTTGGTTCTTTATTTTCAATTAGATACAAAACTTTAATACAAATTGGTGCAGCAGTAGAATGTATACACGCTTACTCCCTTATTCATGATGATTTACCTTGTATGGATAATGATAAAATTAGACGGGGTAAGGCATCCACACACATTAAATATGGAGAGTCCACAGCGGTATTAGCAGGCAATTCACTTTTGACAATGGCATTTGAAATTTTATCAAACAAAAATTTAGATTTAACTCAAAAAACTAAAGTTAATTTAATAAAAAAATTATCTGAGTGCTCAGGACATCTTGGTATAGCAGGTGGGCAATATCTGGATTTGAATTATGAGAAAAAAAAAGTATCAAGGAATAAAATTATTGAAATGGAAATTAAAAAAACAGGAATGTTATTTAGTTTTTGTTGTGTAACTCCAGCAATAATAAAAAATAGAAAAAATTTAGAGATTAGGTTTTTTGAAAATATTGGATCAGATATAGGCTTATTATTTCAAATTTCTGATGACCTGATAGATCATAAAGGAAATTCAAAAATAGCTGGTAAAAAAACAGGAAAAGATAAAAAAAAAGGTAAAGCAACACTTATTGGTTTACTTGGTTATGATAATGCAGTTAAATATTGTGATAATTTAATTATAAATATTAATAATAAATTGCAAAAATATGGTTCTAATACAAAAAAAATAAAACAGACTTTGAAATATATTTTAAATAGAGATACATGATAAACAAAAGTGCATTTTTAAAAGATATAAATTTCCCATCTGATTTAAGAAAAATTTCTGAAAAGGATTTACCAATAGTTGCTAATGAGGTTAGAAATGAAATGATAGATGCTGTATCCCAAACAGGTGGTCATTTAGGTGCAGGTTTAGGTGTTGTAGAACTAACCGTCGCACTTCATTATGTATTTGACACACCAAATGATAAATTAATTTGGGACGTAGGACATCAATCCTATCCACACAAAATTTTAACAGGAAGAAAAGATAAAATTAAAACATTAAGACAAGGTAATGGATTATCAGGTTTTACAAAAAGAACTGAAAGTGAATACGATCCTTTCGGCGCTGCTCATAGTTCAACATCAATTTCATCTGCACTAGGCATAGCTGAGGCAAATAAATTGGAAAATAAATCTTCAAATGTAATTGCAGTCATAGGTGACGGTGCGATGAGTGCTGGTATGGCTTATGAGGCAATGAATAATGCAGGTGCTTCAAAAACCAAAATGATTGTTATTTTAAATGATAACGATATGTCAATCGCAAAACCAGTTGGAGCAATGAGAACATACCTTGCAAAATTATTGACTGGAAAAATATATTTTAGTTTTAGAGAAACTATTAAATTAATTACTTCAGCATTCTCAAAGAGATTTAGTGCAAAGGCAGGAAAAGCGGAAGATTTCTTAAGATCCGCATTCACAGGCGGTACTATGTTTAATTCATTAGGTTTTTATTATGTGGGACCAATTGATGGACATGATTTATCAACTCTTATTCCAATTTTAAAAAATGCAAGGGACTCAAATCATGAAGGTCCAATTATGATACATATTAAAACCCAAAAAGGCAAAGGGTATAGTTACGCGGAAGAAGCTAAAGATCATTATCATGGAGTTTCAAAATTTAATGTAGATACTGGTGAACAGAATAAAAGTGGATCTAATTTACCTTCATATACAAAAGTATTTGCTAATACTCTTGTAGAGCACGCAAAAAAAGATAGTAAAATTGTTGGAATAACAGCAGCAATGCCTGGTGGAACAGGAATGGACATATTTGGCAAAGAGTTCCCGAAAAGAATGTTTGATGTTGGTATAGCTGAGCAACATGCCGTAACGTTTGCTGCTGGGATGGCAACAGAGGGATATAAGCCTTATGCTGCAATTTACTCAACATTTTTACAAAGAGCTTACGATCAAGTTGTTCATGATGTTGCCATACAAAGCTTACCAGTTAGATTTGCAATTGATAGAGCCGGATTAGTTGGGGCTGATGGATCAACACACGCTGGTTCATTTGATATTACTTATTTATCAACTTTACCAAATTTTATCGTAATGGCTGCAAGTGACGAAGCTGAACTGGTTAAAATGATAAATACTTCAGTAGATATTGATGACAGACCAAGTGCAATTAGATATCCGAGAGGTGTAGGTGTTGGAGCTGAACTTCCATCAATAGAAGAAAAAATTGAAATTGGAAAAGGAAGAATAATTCAAAATGGCAGTCAGGTATGCCTTTTAAGCTTGGGCACAAGACTTGAAGAATGCAAATTAGCGGCGGAACATTTAAAACAAAAAGGAGTTTCAACTACTATTATTGATGCAAGATTTGCTAAACCCTTAGACGAAGAATTGATTATTAAATGTGCTAGAGAACATGAAATTTTAGTTTCTATTGAAGAGGGTTCAATCGGAGGATTTGGTTCTCATGTAAAAAACTTACTTGCTGAGAAAGGGATATTTGACAAAGGTCTAAAATTTAGATCAATGAATTTACCAGATAAGTTTATTGAACAAGATACACCCAACAAAATGTACGATATTGCTGGATTAAATGCCTCTCAAATTTCAAATAAAATTTTAGATATTTTATTTAACAAAAATTCTATCAAAGTTGTCAAAAATTAAATTGACCTACTGACACTGAGCTTTGTTCATTAGATAGTGATCTAATAAAACACAATTCATCATCGCCTCACCAACAGGCACAGCTCTTATTCCAACACATGGATCATGTCTTCCTGTAACAGATATTGTTGTATTTTTTCCAAATTTATCGACAGTTTTTCTTGTTGTTAAGATTGAAGATGTTGGTTTTACAGCAAATGAGGCAATAATTTCTTGTCCAGTTGAAATACCACCCAATATTCCACCAGCATTATTGGAATTAAATTTTAATTTTTTACCTTTTTGTGAAATTTCATCTGAGTTTTGTTCACCACTTAGTTGTGCAGAGTTCATTCCTGCACCAATATTAACTCCTTTAACAGCATTAATACTCATGAAACTAGATGCTATATCAGAGTCTAGTTTTGAGTAAATAGGTGCACCCAATCCTACCGGAATTCCTCTCGCTCTTATTTCAATCACTGCGCCACATGATGATCCAGATTTTCTTACTCCTAACAAATATTTTTCCCAAAGTTTAATCATCGTTTTGTCTGGACAAAAAAAAGGATTTTTTGTGATTATTTTGTCATTCCATTTGTTAGTATCGCATCCCAATATACCTAATTGCGTAACAGCACCAACAACTTTGAATTTTTTACCTAATTTTTTTTGTAAGACCAGCTTTGCTATTGCACCAGCTGCTACTCTTGATGCAGTTTCTCTTGCAGATGATCTTCCACCACCTCTATAGTCTCTAATTCCATATTTTTTGAAGTAAGTAAAGTCAGCGTGTCCAGGTCTAAATTTATCCTTAATTTTTCCATAATCCTTTGATCTCATATCTTTATTGTAAATAATTAAAGATATTGGTGTGCCAGTAGTTCTACCGTCAAAAACTCCAGATAATATTTGAACTTTATCGTCCTCTTTTCTTTGAGTTGTAAATTTTGACTGTCCTGGTTTTCTTTTATCCAGTTCTTTTTGTATATCTTTTTCACTTAAATTAATATTTGGTGGACATCCATCAACGATACAGCCAATAGCAGGACCATGAGATTCACCCCAAGTAGAGAAACGAAATAGCTTTCCAAATGTATTAAATGACATTATTTATATTATATAGATTATTTTGTTTAAATTATGAATCAAAAAAACTCACTTGGGCTTAATAGTTGTTTTATGGATTTAGAAGATCCAATTCATTTATTTGATATCTGGATGGAAGAGGCAAAAAAAACTGAGCTAAATGACCCAAACGCTGTAGCGTTAGCAACATCAAGTAAAAATAACGTCCCTTCTGTAAGAATGGTATTATTAAAAGACTTCAATCAAAATGGATTTGTATTTTATACAAATTTAGATAGTCAAAAAGGACATGAATTAAAACAAAATCCAAATGTAGCAATGTGCTTCCATTGGAAAAGTTTACTAAGACAAATTAGAGTTAATGGTACAGTTTCATTGGTACCCGATCAAGTTGCAGACAATTACTATAATTCAAGAAGCTATGAAAGCAGAATTGGAGCATGGGCATCTAAACAGAGTAAAGAACTTAAAGATAGAGACCAGTTAGATAATTCTATAGAAGAATATAAAAATAAATATGTAGATAAGAATAAGGTTCCACGACCAAATTATTGGTCAGGATGGAACTTATATCCCTCAAGTATTGAATTTTGGCTTGATGGAGATAATAGGATTCATGAAAGATTAAAATATACGAAAAATTCCAAAGGAGAATGGATCAGATCTCTTTTGAGCCCTTAAAAACTTCTAGATAAACTAAATGTTGTTAGATTTTTTAAAATTTCTTTTTCTTTAGTATCTTCAAAAACACTCAACGAATTTGAAGCAAGATTAATGTAATGTTGAGCTTTCTGATAGCACTCATTTATAATTTTGTGCTTATTAATTAAAGCAATTATTTTATCTAAATCATCTTTACCTCTAGTATTCTTACTGAACATATTAATTAAGTTATTTTTTTCTTCAATCCCCAACCTTTGATAAAGTAAAATTATTGGAAGAGTAATTTTTCCTTCAAAAAAATCTTGTCCTATTTTCTTTCCAAATAATTTAAGTTCTGCGTTGTAATCAAGTGTATCATCAGCAATTTGGAAAGTAAGTCCAAGATTTCTTCCATAAAATTCAAGTGCATCTTTTTCTTTTGTATTACTATCAGATAAAATTGCACCAACTTTTGTAGCTGCTGCAAACAGCTCAGCAGTTTTTGCAGAAATAATTTTTAGATAAGTCTCTTCCAACATATCAACTTCACCTTTATGTTGAAGCTGTAAAACTTCTCCTTGAGCTATTTTTGATGAAGTAGATGATAATAATTTTAGGACCTCAATATTGCCATCTTCAACCATCATCTCAAAACATCTGCTCAGTAAATAGTCACCTACTAAAACTGACGAATGATTATTCCAAACTTTATTTAAAGTTTCTTTTCCTCTCCTAACTGCACCTTCATCTATTACGTCATCATGCATTAAAGTTGCACTATGAATTAATTCAACACATGCTGCTAAATTCACATCCCTAGAACCTTTTGTATAACCACATAATTTTGCAGATCCTAAAGTCAGTAGAGCTCTCAACCTTTTACCACCAGTTTTCATATGGTATTCAGTCATTTTTTGAACTAGCTCTACATCGCTAATTAATTTAGTTTTAATCTTTTCCTCAGTTAAAATAAGCTTGTCTTCACAAGAATCCTTTAGTTGAAAATAAGAATTATTTATCTGATTTCTGATCTTTACTACCGATCCCATATTAAATTTAAACTAGTATAATTAACTTTTATTTATTACTTATCAATTGACGCACCTTATTCTTCAATTATAAGTAGTCTTTATATTCAACTAATAATTCTATAAGAAATATTTATGTTCTCTTTTTTTAAAAAGAAAAAAATAGTAGCTCATTTAAAGCTTAGTGGTGTGATTGGAAATGCAGGAAAATTTAAACAAGGGATAGATTTTGCTGGCCAAGAAGAAATAATTAAAAAAGCTTTTTCATTGAAAAAAGCCAAATGTGTTGCAATTACAATCAATTCACCAGGTGGATCACCTGTCCAATCCCATCTAATTTATAGTTTTATCAGACAGCAAGCAAAAAAAAATAATAAACAAGTAATAATATTTGCAGAGGATGTTGCGGCGTCTGGAGGCTATCTTATAGCATGTGCTGGGGACGAAATTTATGCAAACTCTAGTTCTATTATTGGATCCATTGGAGTTATCTACTCATCATTTGGTTTTACAGAATTAATAAAAAAAATTGGTGTTGAGAGAAGAGTTCATACTGCTGGTAAAAATAAAAGTACTCTT
>CACBYG010000006.1 GCA_902543535.1 uncultured Pelagibacteraceae bacterium | reverse complement strand
GCTATCCAATCAGGTAAAATAAATCCAATCATTTTACTTACATCAACCATCTCAATCCATAAAAGAGGAATATTTTTATATCCAACACTTGGTTTAGACATCAATACAAACTTATTAAATGTATCTGATGGTTTAGGTAACCATCTACCTGAACCTTGTTCAGAACATGTTGGTCCACTTGCTACAATTGTTCCTGCTGGAAATAGAAGAATATCAATTAATCTTAATCCAGCTTGCTCTTTATTTTGTAATTCATCAAACTCTATTATTGCTGCTTGCATTTCATTTAATGCATTGGGAGGAAAGATGCTTGCAAACTCTATTCTTCTTGCAATTTTAATAATATTTTTTGCATAGTCAGATGCTATTTCTTCACTATCATCTAATCCTTTTCTGTAAGCTTTAATATCATCTTTAAGTTGTTTGATTGAGCTTTTGAACTGTGGGTTATGGTTTTTTAATTTAAAAAATTTGTCGTCAATTTTTTTTAGTTCTGCTGCAGCTGCATGAAATTTTAAACCTTTATTAGTTTGAGGTGCAGTTGGTATCTCAATAGTATTTTCAATTGTACCTGTTCCAGAGTCTATTGTTGTAATTCCCCAGCCTCCTTGTTCATCAATAAGTTTCTGTCTCTCAGTTTTTTGTGAGTCTGTCTCAAATGGATAACCTTTCTTTTGGAAATTAGAACTTAGAATTTTTATTTCTTCTGTCATTTCCTGAATTTTAATTTTGGTATCCATTTCCATTAGCTCTTCACTTGTTAAAAATGGAATTAATTTAGAAGTTCTATCAATGTAACTTACTAGGATTGTCTTTTGCTGATCATTTAGATCTGGAGATCCTTTTATTTCGTTAGCAATTTTTATAAGATTTTTATTTTCAATTTTAATAATGGACGTGCTTTTGAATTCTCTTTCCTCAATAGGGAACTGATATTTTAGACCTAATAAAGACTCATTAATTTTAGCAACCTGACATAATTCATTCGCTGATTTTGGATAAAAACCTTTTGCAATATCCCATGAATAATAAAGCCACAACATCAGGATTGCACTACTACCGACAATTACCCAGTGCGTTCCACCTTTGGCTCTTTCTGGATTTCCAAAAACAGCATCTACTTTTTCAGTTCTAATTAATCTTCTTCCATAAAGAATACAGCCAATAACTGATACGATAATTAGTATTGTTATAAATTGGGTTAACATTAATTTTCTTTCCCCATTATTTCTTCTTCCATATTCCAGATCATGGATAAAATTTCTTCTCTAGTAGATGAAAATTCTTTATTTTTTTTAATTTCTCTTAAATCTTGAGTAAGCCCCATTTCAGCAAATGGGAGATTGTACTCTTTATGTATTCTTCCAGGTCTTGGTGCCATTACATATAATCTTTCACCAAGCAAAAGAGCTTCTTCAACAGAGTGAGTAATTAAAATAATTGTTTTTCCAGTTTCTTTCCAAATTTTTAAAACTAATGACTGCATCTTTTCTCTTGTCAATGCATCCAATGCACCTAATGGTTCATCCATTAAAATTAAATCGGGATCATTAATTAGACATCTTGCAAGAGCAACTCTTTGCTGCATACCACCTGATAGCTGATAAGTAGGTGTATTTCCAAAACCTTTTAAACCAACAATGTCTAGCCATTCTTCAACTCTTTTTGCTGTAACTCCAGGATCTTCTTTTTTCATCCTAAGTCCAAAATTTACGTTTTCAGCAACTGTTAACCATTCAAACAAAGCACCTTGTTGAAATACCATTCCTCTTTCAACTCCAGGGCCATCTATCTCTTTATTATTAAGAGTAATTATTCCAGAAGTAGGTCTTAAAAAACCAGCAGTAATATTTAATAAAGTTGTTTTTCCACAGCCAGAAGGCCCAAGAACTGTAAGTAGTTCACCCTTTTTAAGAGTAAAACTTACATCTTTTAATGCGTGAACAGTTTCTCCCTTGGGAGTTTTAAAAATCATATTTAGATTTTCAGAAATAAGATCACTCATTCACTACTTTATATTAGAAATTTTATAAAAAAAATAGGCACCAATCATCATAATTGGTGCCTATTTAAATTTTAAACCTTTAAAAATTATAAAGGTAGGAAACTTGTATCTACAGCTCCACCCGGTGTTCCCATTCCTTTTAGGAAACCATCAAGATTACCACTTTCCATAGATTGCTTAGTTTCTGATGGAGTTAAGAATTTAAATCCATCTAAAGTTTCTTTCATATCAGCAACTTTCATTTCAGAAGCTTTTGACATTGAGTTCATATCGCTTTTACCAGCTCTATATCTATCATTTGCTTCATGAGTTACTTCAATAAAAGTTCTTAACATTCCTGGATTTTCCTTCATAAACTTATCTGTTACAGAAGTAATATCTATACCTAAGATACCTGCATCTCTAGCTTCTTGAACTGTCAATAATCTAGAACCAACAGCAACTGCAGCTTTGATAGAGTTACCACCAAATAAACATGCCATTACAACATCACCACTAACTAATGCAGCAGCACCTTCTTCAGGATCCATTTGAATTATATCCATTTTACTTCTGTCAGCTCCAACAACTTTCATACTTTCATCAAAAACGTATTCAGCCATTGTTCCAAGTGGAACAGCAACTTTTTTACCCTCTAATTCAGAACCGTTTGCTTTAGTAATTCCAGAAGCATTAGAAGTAACACAAGTAGTTCCCCCCATTCCGTATTCCATAGCGATATCAACTAATTTGATTGGCGCATTAGATTTTACAGCGTTGATGAAAGGCACTAAACCTTGTGAGTAAGAAATATCTATATCTCCTGCTAACATTGCATCAGTCATAGCTCCACCATTTGTGAAGTTTGTCCATTTAACTGGAACACCCAGAGCTTTTGCAAAGTTTTTCTTTTGCATATCCTCTAGGTTAGGACTTGGCCATTCTAGAAAATATGCAACTCTAACTTCTTTTGCAGCTGAATTTGCAACTGAAATAGACAGGTTAAGCGCAAGTATAGATCCTAGAATAAAAGTTAATAATTTTTTCATTTATTCCCCTATGTTTAATTAATTAAATTAAACATATTTAAATTCAATTTTAGATAGAAGTAAAACACTTTATGACGAAGATCTGAATTGCAAATAAATCATTTGTTCAATTAAAAGTTGTATGTTAGTTTTGTCCAATGTAGGTCAAAATATATCTAGTAAACAAAACATATTAGTCTACATATTTTAGTATTATTAAAAATTTAAAAATATGAGCTCAGAAAACAGAACTTCAGTACCAAATTCTTTAAATGAACATTGGATGCCATTTACATCTAATAAAGATTTTAAGGCTAATCCAAGATTAATTACCGAAGCTAAAGGAGTTTATTTAAAAACTCATCATGGAAAAACCCAAATTGATGCAAGTTCTGGATTATTTTGTAATCCCTTAGGTCATGGAAGAAAAGAAATTACTGAAGCTGTAACTAAACAATTAGAAACCTTAGATTATGCTCAACCGTTCCAACAAGGTTTTGGTGGGTCATTTGAATTAGCTACAAGAATTTCAAAACATACTCCAGCAGATTTAAATAAAATGTTTTATACGATTTGTGGATCAACAGCAGTAGAGACAGCAATTAAAATTGCAGTAGCTTATCACAGAGCAAAAGGGAATGCTCACAGATTTAGATTTGTAGGTCGTGAGCGTGGATATCATGGCATGAACATTGGCTGTGTTTCTGTTGGTGGAATGATTAATAACGTTAAAACTTTTGCAAGTATTTTAATGCCAGGTGTTCAACATATGAGACATACGCATTTACCTGAACATAAATTCGTAAGTGGTCAGCCAGAGACTGGTGCAGATTTAGCAGATGACTTGGAAAGAATAGCAACCAACTTTGGTCCTGAGAATATCGCCGCGTGTATTGTTGAACCAATTGCTGGATCAACTGGAACATTAGTTCCACCGAAAGGTTATTTACAAAAGTTAAGAGACACATGCGATAAACATGGAATACTTTTAATTTTTGATGAAGTGATAACAGGATGGGGTAGAACAGGGTCCGTATTTGCTAGTCAGGAGTTTGGAGTAACACCAGATATTATGACAATGGCTAAAGCAACAACCAATGGTGTAGTTCCTATGGGTGTTGTTGCATGTAAAGATGAAATTTACGATGCAGTGATGGATGCTTCTCCGATGGGATCTGTAGAATTATTTCACGGTTATACTTATTCAGGAATACCTGTTGCAGTTGCTGCAGCATTGGCAGTACAAGATATTTTTGAAAAAGAAGATATCTTTGAAAGAGCAAAAAACTTAGCTCCTTATTTTCAAAAAGGATTATTTTCACTTCAAGATTTAGAAGCTGTAGATAATATTAGAGGATATGGAATGATGGGCGGAATAGATATGAAATTAAACACTAAACCAGGTAAAGCAGGCTACGAAACTTTTAAATCCTGTTATGAAGCAGGAGTAAATTTTAAAGCTACTGGAGATTGTTTAATAATTGCTCCACAGTTTATATGTGAAAAAAAACATATAGATGAAATTATCGACAAACTTAGAACTGGTATAACTAATTATCAAAAAAACCAAAAAAATTAGTTAATTTAAACTTAGAAAGCCCATGAAGATTGGTGTACCTAAAGAGATAAAACCTCAAGAGAATAGGATTGGTCTAACTCCTGAAAGTGTAAAAACTTTAATTTCAGAAGGACATGAAGTTATTGTTGAAAATAACGGAGGTTTTGAAGCTGGTTTTGAAAATGAACAATACATAAAAGCTGGTGCTAAAATTGCAAACTCTGCATCAGATATTTTTGATGATGCTGAAATAATTGTCAAAGTTAAGGAGCCTCAAAAAGTTGAGGTGGAAATGATAAAAGAAAATCAAATTATTTATACTTATTTACATTTAGCAGCAGCTAAAGAATTAACTGAAGGTTTAATCAAATCAAAAAGCATCAATATCGCCTATGAAACGGTAACTGATAATAATGGAAGATTACCCTTGCTAGCTCCTATGAGTGCAGTTGCTGGTCGAATGTCGGTACAAGCTGGAGCTCATTGTCTTGAAAAAAATCAAAACGGAAGAGGTCTTTTATTAGGAGGAGCACCAGGTGTTACAGGAGCAACAGTTGTTATATTAGGAGGAGGTGTGGTTGGAGAAAATGCAGCGATTATTGCAACTGGAATGCAGGCAAAAGTACATATTGTTGATAAATCTGAAGAAAGGTTGAATCAACTCAAAGAGATTTTTGGAGATAAAATTATTCCAGAACAAAGTGATAAAATAGATTTAACTAAATTAGTTTCAGAGGCTGATCTTTTAGTTGGAGGAGTTTTAATTCCAGGAGCAGAAGCACCAAAATTAGTTACCAAAGAAATGTTAAAATTTATGAAACGTGGATCTGTAATTGTTGATGTTGCTATAGATCAAGGTGGATGTGTTGAAACAAGTAAACCAACTACCCACGGAGATCCAACATATATAGTAGACGATGTCGTACATTACTGTGTAGCAAACATGCCAGGCGGTGTACCAAGAACATCAACTTTAGCTTTAAATAATGCTACACTCCCATTTTTGGTCAAACTTGCAAACAAAGGTTATCAAAAAGCATTAAGTGAGGATAAAAATTTTTTAGCAGGATTAAACATATTTAAAGGAAATGTAACTTATAAAGCAGTTGCTGATGTTTTTGGATACGAATATATTAAACCAGAAAAATTGTTGTAATTTTTGATATTTTATATTGAGTAAAAATTTATGATCAAAAATAAAAATATATTAATTGTTGGTGCTGGGGGCTTTATTGGGGGTCATCTTGTAAAAAAATTATTGAGCAGTGGTAATAGAATTGTTGCTAGTGACATAAAACCTAAAGAATATTGGTTTCAGGAGTACGAGGAAGTTGAAAATCATTATTCAATGGATATGAAAGAAATTAATAATTGTAGAAAAGTTTCCAAAGGCATGGATTATGTTTTTAATATGGCTTGTAATATGGGTGGAATGGGTTTTATTGAAAATAATAAAGCAGAGTGTATGCAATCAGTTTTAATCAACACCAATTTATTAATTGCATGCAAAGAAGAAAAAGTTAAAAAATATTTTTTCTCGTCAAGTGCGTGCGCCTACAACAAAACGAAACAACAAGATGTATTTATTGAAGGTCTTAAAGAGGAAGATGCCTATCCAGCAGATCCAGAAGATGGATATGGATGGGAAAAATTATTTAGTGAAAGAATGTGCAGGCATTTTATGGAAGATTTTGGAATTGAAGTAAGAATAGCCAGATACCATAATATTTATGGACCATTTGGCACTTATGATGGCGGACGAGAAAAAGCTCCTGCAGCCCTATGTAGGAAGGTACTTCACGCAAAAATTAAAAACGAAAATAAAATTCAAGTTTGGGGCGATGGAAAGCAAACAAGAACCTTTCTTTTTATAGATGATTGTATTGATGGAACACTTAGATTATTTGAGTCGAATTACTCTGAACCAGTAAATATTGGCAGTGATGAGCAGGTTTCTATAAATCAAATGATAGAAATAATTGAAAAAATTTCAGGTATAGATAAATTAGAAAGGGAATATCAGCTAGATAAACCAAAAGGTGTGAGAGGAAGATCAAGTAATAACGATTTGGTAAAAAAAATTCTAAATTGGAGCTATAAAATTAAACTTAAAGATGGTCTTAAAAGTACTTACGAGTGGATAAGCTCAGAGACAAAAAAAACTGGGTCAAATTTAAACAGATTTACTAAGTCATACTAAATTGACAAAAAAATACCCAAGTGCAGCAAAAGTAGTTATAATTGGTGGAGGAGTTATTGGATGCTCTGTTGCTTATCATTTAACAAAATATGGATGGAAAGATGTTGTTTTATTGGAAAGAGACCGACTAACCTCAGGAACCACATGGCATGCAGCAGGATTGGTAAGTCAGTTAGGTCCATCAGCAGCAGTAACTAAAATTAGAAAATATACTCTGGATTTATATAAAAATTTAGAAAAAGAAGTTGATCATTCAGCTGGTCTAAGACTTAATGGAGCACTCTCTATTGCACAAACAGACAGTCGTTGGCAAGAACTTAAAAGACAAGCAACAACTGCCCAACTCTACGATGTTGATTTAAGGATACTTGATAAATCAGAGATTAAAAAAAGATATCCAATGATGAGCAATGAGGACTTGAAAGGTGGAGTTTTAATGCCCGGAGATGGATCTGCTGACCCGAGTGGGGTCACACATATGCTTGCAAAAGGTGCAAGAAAAGGAGGAGCAAAAATATACGAACAATCTCCAGTTGAAACTATATTAACTAAAAATGGAAGAGTAAATGGAGTTAGAGTTAATGGCCAAAACATTGAGTGTGAGTTTGTAGTTTTAGCAACTGGAATGTGGTCAAGACAAATTGGTGAAGAGATTGGAGTTAGTATTCCTCTTTATCCAGCAGAACATTTTTATGTAATTACTGAACCAATAGAAAACTTATCACCAACTCTTCCTGTAATAAGAGATTTTGATAGTAGCGTTTATTTTAAGGAGGATGCTGGAAAACTATTAATAGGAATATTTGAGGGTAAATCTATACCAGCTTTTAATAAGACTAATAAAGTACCTGAAGATTTTTCTTTTGGAGAATTTCCAGAAAATTTTGAGCACTTTGAACCTTATTTAGAAAAATCAATGAAAAGATTTCCTGTATTAGGAAAAGTTGGGATAAGAAAATTTTTTTCTGGTCCAGAGTCTTTTACTCCTGACACTAATTCTTTGTTAGGTGAAGTTCCCGAAGTAAAAAATTTATTTGTTAGCTGTGGTTTAAATAGTATTGGTATTGGCAGTGGAGGAGGTGTTGGAAAAGTAACCGCTGAATGGTTAATAAATGGTCATATAAATGAGGATATTTTTAATTACGACATAAAAAGATTTCAGAAATTTCATTCAGATGTAACTTTTATTAAAGATAGGATTACCGAGTCTTTAGGGGATTTATACGGAATGCATTGGCCTTACAAACAACACAAAACTTCAAGAAATATTAAAATTTTACCACACCATGATTTATTAAAAGATTTTGGAGCGTGCTTTGGTGTATCAGCTGGATATGAAAGACCAATGTGGTTTGCTCTTGATGGTGAAAAAACAGATTATGAGTACAGTTATAACTATCAAAATTGGTATCCTTCTGTTGAGTATGAAACAAATAATACTTTAAATAATATTGGTTTATTTGATTTAACGCCATTTTCGAAATTCGAAATCAAATCAGATAAAGCCCATAAAAATTTACAAACAATTTGTACTGCAGATATTAAAAATGAAGTTGGAAAGTGTACTTATACTCATATGTTAAATGAAGATGGGGGCATCGAAAGCGATTTGACAGTAGTATGTATTGATAAAAATCATTTTAGAATTATTAGTTCAGCTGCAACTAGAGAAAGAGATAAATTTCATATTAAAAAACATTTATCAGATAACATTGACCTTAAAGATGTGACAGATGATTATTGCGTTTTTGGTATTTTTGGTCCTAAGAGTAGATCTTTGATGCAAGAAATTAGTAAAGATGATTTTACAAATGAAAATTTCAAATTTAGTTATGCTAAAAATATACAAATCAACAATTCAGAAATTTGGACCCAAAGATTATCTTATGTTGGAGAATTAGGCTATGAATTATATGTAAAAATCTCTGAGGCTAAACAAATTTATGAATTAATTATTGATAAAGGTAAGAAATATAATCTTTCTAATTGTGGATTGCATGCTTTAGATACTATGAGAATGGAAAGTGGTTTTCTACATTGGGGGCATGATATTTCTCCAGAAGAAAACCAATTTCAATCTGGTCTTGCATTTACTATTAGTAATAAAAAAAAAATTAATTTCATTGGGAAAGAATCTTTAAAAGAAATTAAAAACAAAAAAATTGATAGAAGATTTATTATGCTTACACTTAAAGATAACAAACCAGGTTCACCATTGTTACTTCACGATGAACCTATTTATTTTAAAGATAAAATTATTGGAAGAACAACTTCGGGTAACTACTCTTTTAATTTTAAAAAAAATTTAGCTTTTGGATACATTAGCAATAATTATTCAACAAAGGAGTTATTAGGAAATGATATTTATATAGAGGTTGAGAAACATAAATATCATGCACAATTAATAGAAAAACCACTAAAACATAGTAATTTTAAAAATATTTAAAATTAATTAAATATTAATTGTTTTATTTAATCTTAAATGATTAAATATGTCCTACAAATGTCAAGTAATTATACAAATCTAAATAAAAATAAATCTTTAACTGAAAATACATCAAATAATAATATTAAAACTACCGACGTTAACATTTTATTAAACAGAGTTAGATTAGATAAAAAAAAAAATTTTAAAAAAAATATAATAGTGTCACTTTTGTTAGTTAGTTTTATCTGTTCGATTGCTATTTATTTAATTATTTAGAGGATAAATCTTAGCTAAAAGTATATTGAAACAATAAAGATTTATATTATAAGACTTCTCACGGTATGGCGGGGTAGCTCAGTTGGTTAGAGCGCAGGACTCATAAGCCTGAGGTCAGTGGTTCGATCCCACTTCCCGCTACCAATTAATGCCCTGGAAATTCAATTAAATTTTCAACTTTGTAGTCATTTTTATTTAAATTGTTTGCACCACCTAAATCAAATAAATTAATAACAAATATAAAAGCAGCAACTTTACCATTAGAAATTTCCACAAGTTTTGCCGCTGCTTCTGCAGTTCCTCCGGTTGCAATTAAATCATCAATTATTAAAACACTATCATTTTCGTTTAATGAGTCTTTATGAACTTCAATAGTAGCTGTTCCATATTCTAGCTCAAAATCTACAGAGTGAACATCAGATGGCAGTTTATTTTTTTTTCTTAGCATAATAAAAGGTTTTTTTAAAATATAAGAAACTGCAGAAGCAAATACAAATCCCCTCGACTCTATTGCAGCAATTTTTGTAAAATTATATTTTTTTGATCTTTCAACTATTTGATTGATAGTTTCAGCAAATGCATTTTCATCTTTAATCAGTGTAGTAATGTCTCTAAATAAAATCCCTTTTTTGGGGTAATCTGGAATAGATCTAATAAAATCTTTTAAATTCATAATAGTAAATTATAAAAGTATAAATAAATATATTTTAAATTATGACAACAAATAAATTAGCAATTATTGGTGGTAGTGGTCTCTATGATGTAGAGGAATTCAAGGAAAGAGAATTAATTGAAGTAAATACACCTTGGGGAAAACCTTCAGATCAAATTTTAAAAACAAACTATAAAAATAAAGAAGTATATTTTTTACCAAGACATGGTCGAGGACATTTTATTTCTCCATCTAATATAAACTTTAGGGCAAATATAGATGCACTTAAACAGTTAGGTGTTACAGACATTGTTTCAGTTTCTGCTGTTGGTTCTTTAAAGGAAGATTTATCTCCAGGAAAATTCGTAATAGTCGATCAATTTATTGATAGAACTTTTTCAAGAATAAAAACTTTTTTTGAAGATGAAATTGTAGCCCATGTTTCAATGGCTCATCCAACTTCCAATGGTTTAATGAATGCATGTGAAGATGCTATAAAAAAATCAAATATAGATTATCAAAGAAATGGAACTTATGTTGTAATGGAGGGTCCTCAATTTTCAACATTAGCTGAGTCTAATTTATATCGATCGTGGAAAGCGGATGTAATTGGCATGACAAATATGCCAGAGGCTAAGTTGGCAAGAGAAGCTGAAATTAGATATGCATCTGTATCAATGGTAACTGATTTTGATTGTTGGCATCCAGATCATGCAAATGTTGATGTTCAACAAGTAATTAAAGTTTTATTAGGAAATGCAGAAAAAGCTAAAGTAATGATTAAAAATTTAATAGATAATTTTGAAAATCATATAGATCCAAATGATCCCACAAACAATTGTTTAGATGTAGCTATTATAACTGCTCCTGAAAAACGTACCCAAAAGACAATAGAAAAACTCAAAACAGTAGCAGGTAGAGCTCTTAATAGATGAGACAAATATTAATATTAATTGTTTTTTTAATAATTAACACAAATACACTTGCTGATAAAAAATTTGAAAAAGATTTAAAAAAAATTTCAAAAGACAGTGCGTTTATTGATAACACAGGTAAAATTTATTCTGTAGATAAAATTGATAATAAAGAAAATACAATATTGGTAATTTATACTCATGGAGCAATGGGTGATCAAAAATTAGATAAATGCTTGGATAAATGGAATTTAGTACCTCAGGTTATTAGAAACTTACACAATAAAAAGATTAATAATTTTGAAATTAAAATTTACAGACTTTGTTCAGGTGTTAGAGGCTGGTCAAAATCAGAGCAAGATAAAATGTGGAAACATCATGAAAAAACAGGAAACTTAAGTTTAAAGGACAGTAAGGGTAAATTTTTAATAACCAAACAAAAGCAAAACCAAAAATTAAAAGTAATTGAAAATACAATTGATAAGTTTGCAGATAATGGGTTTAGAAATATTATCTTAGCTGGTCACTCATCAGGTGGTTGGCAATCTTTAAAAATACAATCAAAAAATGCTAATTTAATTGATGGTGTAATTGGTCTTCATCCAGGTGCTGGAGGAACAGTAAAAAATAGAAAAGAATGGCCATGGTGGGAAGACATTAGATACTACGGATTTGGAGATTTTACTAAATTGAACGCAATAATAATTACTCACGATAAAGATAATTACAACAGTCCTAATGATTATGCATTACTTAAAAAATCCAATGATGTTGAATTTGTAAATATTTCAGATTCAAAATGTAAAAAAAAAGCTACTCTTGGTGGATATCATGGTTTAGCTTTAACAAAATGTTATGCTGATGAAGAAAAAAAAGAAAAAGATTTAGTTAATTATTTGGGAAAATTATTTTAATGAAAATCAAAGGAAAAGAATATCGAACAATATGGTATGAAGGAAATATTGTTAAAATAATTAATCAAACAAAACTTCCACATCAATTTATTATTAAAGAACTAAAGACAGCAAAAGATGCAATCAATGCTATTAAAATAATGGAGGTAAGAGGAGCACCTTTAATAGGAGGAACAGCTGCTTATGGAATAGCTTTAGCAGCTCAAGAAAATACTGATTATGAATTTATAAAAAAAAGTGCAGAAGAATTAATTCAATCAAGACCTACAGCAATTAATTTAAAATGGGCCGTAGATCGTATGATGAATAAACTATCTGGAATTAATAGTGATCAAATCTTAGATATCGCTTTAAAGGAAGCTCAAGAAATATGTGATGAAGATGAAAAGTTTTGTGAAAATATTGGTATTAATGGATTAAAAATAATTGAAGAAATTTATAACAAGAAAAAAGATACAGTTAATATTTTAACACACTGTAATGCAGGATGGTTAGCAACTATTAATTGGGGTACAGCAACATCACCAATCTATCATGCTCACAAAAAAGGAATTCCAGTTCATGTTTGGGTAGATGAAACAAGACCAAGAAACCAAGGAGCTAATTTAACTTCATATGAGTTAAATGAAGAGGAGATACCCAATACAATTATTGCTGATAATACTGGTGGGATTTTAATGCAAAGAGGTGAAGTAGATATGTGTGTTGTTGGAACTGATAGAACATTATCTAATGGGGATGTTTGTAATAAAATTGGGACTTATCTAAAGGCATTAGCGGCTTATGATAATGATATTCCATTTTATGTAGCCTTACCTAGTTCCACAATAGATTGGGACATAAAAAATGCAAAAGATATTCCTATTGAAGAGAGAAATTCAGAAGAATTATCATATGTAGAAGGAATTGACGAAAATAACAAAATTAAAAAAGTTTTGATATATCCCAATAAAAGTAAAGCATTAAACCTAGCTTTTGATGTCACACCGGCAAAATATATTACAGGTTTAATTACTGAAAAAGGAATTTCAGAAGCTTCTTATAATGGTTTACAAAAATTATTTAAATGAAAAATTTAAGAACTGAAATAATAAAATATTCAAGAATGTTGAATTCAAAAAAATTATCTGCATTAAGATCTGGTAATATTTCCTCAAGGTATAAAGATGGTTTTTTAATTACACCATCAGGTAAAAAATATTCATCTTTAAAAAATAAAGATATTGTTTTTGTACCCCTGAGTGGAAAATATGATAAAAGAAATGGGTCACCATCATCTGAATGGAAATTTCATCAGGATATCTATATTAATAAAAAAGCGGCAAAATCAATAGTTCATGCACATTCAACCAATGCGACCGCAGTATCTACCCACAAAAGAGGAATCCCACCATTTCATTACATGGTTGCAATGGCAGGAGGTCACGACATTAGGTGTGCAAAGTATGCAACCTTTGGAACTCGAGAATTATCAAAAAATATTTTAAACGCTTTGAAAGATAGAAAAGCTTGTTTAATTGCAAATCACGGTCAGATTGTATTTGAGGAAAATTTGATGAAAGCTTTTGAGCTGGCTGAAGAGGTTGAAAATTTATCCCTTCAGTATATAACGAGCCTTAAATTGGGTAAGCCTAAAATTCTTTCTTTAGGAGAAATGAAAAAAGTTTTATCCAAAGCAAAAAATTATAAAAAAGGATAATTAATGACTAAAGTTGGAGAGCATATAACTCTAGACATTATTGGAACTACAAAGGAATATGATCCTTCAGTTTTTGAAAAAGTAATATACGACATAGCTAAAGCTGCCAAAGTCACAATACTTAATATTTCCAAATATAAGTTTGAACCCCAAGGTTTTACAATTTTAGCTTTATTAGCAGAAAGCCACATTAGCTTTCATACTTTTCCAGAAAAAGGCATTATTAGTTTTGATTTTTTTACATGCGGAAAAATAAATCCTTCTGTGGCTGTAGAAATTATTCAAAAAGAATTTGAACACACAAGAATAATTAAAAAAGAGTTTAATAGAGATACCAAGTCTTTTTATCCAGATATTTACAGCTCACCAGGTCTACAAAAATCATATGTAGTAAATGATGTATTAGAGGACTTTAAATCAAAAGTAGGGCAACATATTGAAATTCTGGATTTAGAACAATTTGGGAAATCTCTTTTCATTGATGGCGAAATTCAAGTAGCAACTACAGATGAACATTTGTATAGCTCAACATTTGTAGGAGCAGGCTTAAATCTAAATAAAAATAATGAGAGAGCAGCTATTATAGGTGGAGGTGATGGAGGAGTTGCCAGAGAATGCATATCAAAAAATTTTAACTTTATTGATTGGTACGAATTAGATCCAGAGGTTGTTGATGTGTGTAATAAACATCTTGGAGATATTGGAAAAAAAGCAACTGAAAAAAATTCCGTCAAGTGTGTTTGGGGAGACGCTTTTGAAAGCATTAAGTCTGTGAGTGATGATACTTATGATCATATTTATGTAGATTTAAATGATGACCAATTTTGCATTGATTTAGCATCAAATAATATGGACTCGTTAGTTCGAATTTTAAAACCAAAAGGAGTTATCACTGCACAAGTTGGTAGCCAAGATAAAAAACCACAGCAGGTTGAAAATTGGTTAAATGTTTTTAATCAAAATTTTGGAAATACAAATTTATCAAGAGTTTACATACCTAGTTTTGATTGTTCTTGGAATTTCTCTTCTTCAATAAACCATTAATTTTTCTTTTTTATTATTAAAATTTGTGAAATAAATATCCTTAAATTAAGGAGAAAATAATGAATATATTTAAAAAGACTATTTTAACAGTTCTTGCTTCTCTTTTTGTTATCGGAAATGTTTACGCTGACAAAATAAAAATAGGAACTGAAGGAGCCTACCCTCCATGGAATTCAAAAGATGCATCAGGTAATCTTATTGGATTCGAAGTTGAGCTTGCTCAAGAATTGTGTGCAATTATGAAACATGAATGTATAATCGTTGAACAAGATTGGGATGGAATGATTCCAGCTTTATTAATGAGAAAGTTTGATGCTATAATGGCAGGAATGTCTATTACTGCTGAAAGACAAAAAACAATTACTTTTTCTCAAGGTTATGCAGACGAAGTTGCTTCTCTTGCGGTAATGAAGGGTTCAAGCTTAGTGGGTATGGATACTCCAGAAGGTATAAACTTATCTTTAGGTGGATCTGATGTTAAAAAAGCTCTTAAAACTTTAACAGGTGCACTTGCTGGTAAGACAGTTTGTACACAAACTGGAACTATTCACCAAAACTTTTTAGAGTCAGGTGATGTAGGAAGTGTGAATGTTAGAACTTACAAAACACAAGACGAAGTTAATCTTGATCTAACTTCTGGCAGATGTGATGTTGCTTTAGCAGCAGCTGTCGCATTTACTGACTATGCTGATAAATCAGGTGAAGCAGTTACTCTAGTTGGACCTACTTTTTCAGGTGGTGCATTTGGTAATGGTGTTGGTGTTGGAATTAGACAAGGTGGAGATGATGCAATTGGAAAACGAGATGCAAAACTTCTTAAAGATTTCAATAAAGCAATCAATACAGCTAGAAAAAAAGGAATTATTAGTAAGCTCGCTATTAAACACTTTGGTTTCGACGCATCTATGTAATTAATTTAAGATTTGGCGACTATAATATATAGTCGCCAAACTATATGGAACTTCTCGCATTTGGCAAAACTGGTTGGGGCGATGAACTATTTTATGCGACCCTAATGACCATAGCTGTCTCAGTTACAGCAATGTTTATTGGATTTTTTTTTGCTCTTATATTTACACCTTTAAAACTTTCTAAATTTAAGTCTTTAAATTTAATAGGAAACTTTTATACAACAGTAATTCGTGGTGTTCCTGAACTTTTAGTTATTTATCTATTCTTTTTTGGAGGAAGTGGAGCGATTATGTACGTTGCTTCTATCTTTGGATATCTTGAATACATTGAAATTAATGCATTCATTACTGGATCCATGGCTATTGGAATAATTTCAGGTGCCTATTCTACAGAAGTATTTAGAGGTGCAATTCAGTCTATAGATAAAGGTCAATTTGAAGCTGCTAAGGTTCTGGGAATTAATAAATTTACTCAGTTTTATAAGATAATTTTACCTCAAATGTTAAGACTAGCCATTCCAAACTTAAGTAACGTTTGGCAAATTACTTTAAAAGATACATCTTTAATTTCTGTGACTGGACTTGTAGAAATTATGAGACAATCCTACATTGCAGCAGGCTCTACAAGGGATCCTTTGTTCTTTTATTGTTTTGCAGCAATTTTGTATCTGATGCTCACTTATATCAGTATGAAAATTATTAACAGATTAGAGATTAAATATAGCAGGGGGTATTAATGGATTTTGATTTAATGTTCACTAGTTTTCCTAAACTTTTAGGCGCAACTGTTGTAACTCTAAAATTATTATCTGCATCATTATTTTTTGGGTTAATCATTGGACTTTTATTTGCAATCTTAAGATTGAATAAAAATATTTTTATAAATAAATTTGCTTATGGATATTCTTACTTGTTTAGAGGAACTCCTTTACTAGTTCAAATTTTCATAATTTATTTTGGATTAGGACAAATTGAATATTTAAGGTCATCATTTTTATGGGTTATTTTAAAAGAGCCTTATTGGTGCGCAATTATAGCTTTTACTTTAAATACAGGTGCCTATACATCAGAAATATTAAGGTCAGCATTTCAGACAATAAAGCCAGGAATAATTGAAGCTGGTAAAAGCCTAGGAATATCAAATAAAATTATTTTTTATAAAATACAAATTCCAATTGCTATTAGACAATCTCTTCCAGCTTATGGAAATGAAATTATATTAATGATGAAGGGAACATCACTAGCAAGTACAGTAACGTTAATGGACTTAACTGGTGTAGCAAAATATATAATATCAACAACATTTAAGCCAATAGAAGTATTTATTGTTGCTGGTGGAATATATTTATTTATGACTTTTATTATCCATAACTTTATTAAATATTTAGAAAAAAAATATAGTTTTTCTCAATGACGACGCTTAGTAAAGATCAAATAAGTCATTATAGAAGTAAAGGATATATCTCTCCAGTAAGTGCCTTAACCTCTAGTGAGGCAAAAGAAATCAGAGAAGAAATTGAAAAAATTGAAAAAAAATGGCCAGGAGCATTGGATGGGATTAATCGTAATTACGTTCATTTAATTTCACCTATATTAAATAAAGTTTGTTTAAATAAAAATATACTAGACGCTGTTGAGAGTATTATTGGTAAGAATATTCTTATTTGTGGAACTACGCTTTTTATAAAAGAAAAAAATGAAAAAGGATTTGTTAGTTTTCATCAAGACGCCAAATATATAGGTTTGGAGCCTCATAATTGGGTTACAGTTTGGCTAGCAGTTACTGACTCCAATGAGAAAAATGGTTGTATGAGAATGTTGCCAAGCTCTCATAAAGACAATTTAAAATATCATGAACAAAGATTTGATAAAAATAATTTATTAACACGCGGTCAAACAATAAAAAATATTTCTTTGAATGAAACAGATTCTATAATTCTAAAAGCAGGAGAAATATCATTACACCACCCTTTGGTTGTTCACGGTTCAGGATTAAACCATAGTGATGACAGAAGAATTGGTTTTGTTATTCAAAGTTATATAGGCACCAATGTTAATCAGGTTATAGGTAAAATGTATGTTCAAAAGGCAAGAGGTGAAGACAAGCATAATTATCATGAATATTCTGAAATACCCTTAACACTTATGGGTAAAAATGAAATTATTTCTCAGAATAAAGCAAATAAAGAGTTATCAAAAATTTTTTATAATGGTTTAAACAAAAAAGGTAAATTTTAAATTAAAAGATTAATAATTAGTATATTCTTTAATTTCTTTAATTTTTGACCCAGTAAGATTATTAATTTCTAATTTAATTTTAGCTCTTTCATCATTAAGAAAATGAACATCTCTTGAAAGTTTGATAAATTTTTCTGCAAAATCTTTGTCTTTTTCACATTGTCTTTTATCATCCTCTATGATCCATAATTTTGCATTAATTTTTTTTAATGTTTCAAAAAGTTCATTTAGCTTTTGATCAGATTTAATATTTTTACTCAATTGATCTTTAAGAATTGAGTGTTCTTCATTAATAAATTTTAATTTTTCAGTATCTTTGATTTTTTCTTGTTTAATCTCGAGTATAGAAATTTTGTCTAATAACTCACCAACAGATACTTCAACTAGAATTTTATTCATAAAAAAATATACTATGTTAAGTTGTTATAAATATGTCTAATATTTTAATCATTAAACATGGTTCTTTGGGTGATATAGCGCAAGCATGTGGCGCAATTCAAGATATTTTTGAAAATCACAAGGATGATGAAGTGCATTTATTAACAACAAAACCATTTTTTGATTTATTTAAAAAAAATCCCCATGTTTCTAACGTGATTTTAGATAAGCGATTATCAAGATTTAACCTAATCTATTTGTATTCATTGATGAAAAATATTAAGAAATTTAAATTCACCAAAATTTACGATCTTCAAAACTCAAGCAGAACATCTTTTTATAAAAAAATATTATTTCCCAAGGCAACAAAAGAAGTGTGGTCATCCACTGAAACTACATTACCAGAAGGTAGTACAAAGCAAGATTTTGATAAAGATTCAGTACTATCTAGATTTGATCATCAATTAAAAAGTTCTGGAATTAACACCAATCATACTTTAGCCCCTGATTTCTCATGGAGCACATCAGATATTTCTCAAATAAAAAATCACCATGAATTAGAAAAATATATTGTTCTCTTTCCTTTCTGCTCTCCCCATTTAACCTCAAAGAAATGGCCTTATTATAATGATTTAATTTCTTTGATTAATGAAAAATTAGAAAATAAATTTAAAGTAGTTATAGCACCTGGACCAGGAGAAATTAAAGAGGCAGTAAGTATTAATGCACTTTGTATACTGGATAATGGTAAAGCCCTAGATATTTCTCAGTTGGCGGCATTGATCAAAGATAGTTCTTTCGTTGTTGCAAATGATACTGGACCTGCTCATATGACAGCTCATTTAGGGTCAAAAGGAATTGCATTATTTGGAGCACACACAACAGCTCACAAGGTAAGTATAGATAGAGAAAATTTTAAGGCTATTCAAGTAAGTGACTTAATAAAACTTTCAGCACAAAAAGTTTTTGAAAAGTTGGTATTATCTTTAAATACTCACTAAATCTAAATGTTATTTATCATTTAGTGTGACACAATATACATATATCTTATTACATTGACACAAAACCACGTTTAAGATTAACTTTAATTAATAATTAATGAGAGGAATAATAATGATTAAAAAAATACAAAGTTTATTTCTTAGTTTTGCATTAATAATCACTTCATTTATAGGCCTAGGACAAGTAACAACAATTGCTATTGCTGATGACTTTCCTTCTAAACCAATTGAAGTTGTAACACATGCTGGCTTAGGTGGTGGTACAGATACTACTGCTAGGATGTTATTAATAAGAACAAGAAAAAATCTAAAAAATAACGCGTATATCACTCCAAAAAAAGGTGATGGAGGAAACAAAGCAATGTCTTATGTTAAATCCAAACCAAGAGATGGCCACACTGTGTTAGCAATAACACCTACACATTTATTCAGAATGGCAAGAGGTGGAGCAGCACTTAATATTGATGATTTTGTTGGAGTTGCAAGAACTACTGTTGACCCAATTGTAATATTTGTGAATGCTAAAAGTCCATACAAAACAATTGAGGATCTTATTAAAGCAGGTAATAAAAAACCTATTAAATATGGCGGAACTAACGTTGGAAGTGTAGACCATATCTCAGGTTTAATTTTTGCCAGAGAAGCAAAAACAAAGATAGCTTTTGTTCCTTTTGAAGGTGGTGGTGCAATTATGACTAACCTAGTAGGAGCTCAAATCGATGCTGCTGGCTTAAATTTAGATGAAGGTAAAGATCAGTTAGAGAGTGGAGAATTAAGAGTATTAGCTGTAATGGCTGACGAAAGACTTTCTGCTTTGCCAGATACTCCAACTTTAAAAGAAAAAGGTATCAATGCCTCTTTTGCAACGGTTAGAGGAGTTGTTGTTCTTAAGGGAACACCACCAGAAACAATTGCAAAACTTGAAAAAGGCTTTTTAAAAGCAATGGCTCATCCAGTTTATCAAAACTATTTAACTGGTGCAGGTCTTGATGCATCTAGTGTAGCTGGCTCGGCTGCATGGGACGCTGAAATCAAGAAAATTTACAAAGAAGCAAGAGCTGCTCTTGTAAGCCTAGGTTTAGCAAAATAATAAATTAAAGTTATATAAAGGGGGAACATGAATGTTTCCCCCTTTTTTTTAAGAATTCATTAGATGATAAAAGATATAAAAATTTTGTCGGTAATAATTACCATCACTATATTACTGTATATCTATACTTTTTCATTTGACGAAGTACCAGAAATTCTAGCTCAAGGCATGCAACCAACTATGATGCCCAGATTGATATTTACTCTGATAGTTTTTTTAAGCTTATTTCAAATCTATCAAAATAAAAACTTAATAGAGGAAAAAAAAGAGATTATAAAAAGCAATGCTTTTATTACATTTGGATTTATATTATTTATAATTTTAATAGCTGATAAATTAGGTTTTTTTTTAACAATTTTAATATTTACATTCGTAACTCCATTACTTTGGCAAAGAAAAGATAAATTTTTTGTTCTTTTATATTCAATTGGAATGACACTCTTTGTATTTGTTTTTTTTACTCTTGTTCTACAACTTAAATTTCCACAAGGTATTTTGGAAGACTTCATAGTTAGGAATTTTTATTAATGGAATTAATTAGCAAGATAACTTTAATATTAGACTTAACTACATTTCTTCTAATTTTAGGATCTACAATAGTAGGAGTTTTAATTGGAGCATTACCTGGATTAAGTTCAGGTATGGCAATAGCTTTATTATTACCATTTACTATATATTTAGAACCTAATCAGGCAATTGCAGCAATGGCTGCTTTATATTGTGGGGGTACATTTGGTGGATCGATAACAGCAATATTGATTAATGCTCCGGGTGCTCCACCAGCTGCAGCGACAGCTTTTGATGGATTTCCAATGGCCCAAAACGGTCAAGCAGGTAAAGCATTAGGAATGGCTGCTGTTTCCAGTGTAATTGGAGGAATTATTTCATTAATAGTTTTAATTATTTTTGCACCAACTTTAGCTAAGATTGCATATAAATTTGGTCCACCTGAGTATTTTGCGTTAGCTATATTTGGCTTATCAATGCTAGCATCAATAAGTTCAAAATCTCCAGTGAAAAACCTAATTGGAGGTTTGATAGGATTATTTGTTGCAACAATAGGTGTCCATTTAACTACTGGAATTTCAAGATTTACATTTAGCATAGATGAATTATTTGAAGGTGTAAGTTTTGTTCCAGTTTTAATTGGTTTGTTTGCTATGTCTGAAATTTTTGTTCAAGCATCAAAGAGTGAGCTTTTATTAGAAAGAATTAAATTTTCAGCAATAAAATTACCTTCCATTACGGAATTTAAAAATTGTGGAAAAACAATATTAAGATCAACAGGTATTGGAACTTTTATTGGAATACTCCCAGCAGAAGGAGGTACTGTTAGCGCAATGATAGGGTACAATGAAGCAAGAAGATGGTCTAAAAACAAGGAAAACTTTGGTAAAGGAGAGATAGAAGGGGTAGCAGCGCCTGAGGCAGCTAATAATTCTGCAACAGGTGGAGCAATGATACCAACTCTTGCACTCGGAATTCCAGGATCTGCAACAACTGCGGTAATATTAGGAGGTTTTCAAATTCATGGTTTAAGGGCTGGACCTTATTTGTTTGAGCAACAACCCGATCTTCTTTACACTATTTTTTATGGCATGCTTTTAGCTAACTTTATATTTTTAATTTTTGGTTTGCTTGGTGCAAAGATTTTCTCAAGAATTTCATTAATTCCAAGAGGATTTTTGTGGCCATCTGTATTTGTTTTTTGTTTGGTTGGATCCTATGGATTGTCTCAATCGATGGTGGATGTTTACATAATGTTAATTTCAGGTGTTGTTGGATTTTTCTTACGAAGATCTGGATTTTCACCAGCACCGATAATAATGGGAATAGTACTTGGCCAACTAGTTGAAAATTCATTAGCACAATCAATAATTATATTTGATCAAAATTTATTTATGTTTTTTACAAGACCAATTGCAATGACATTTTTTATTCTTACATTTTTAAGTCTATTTTATAAACCAATAAAAAATCTTTTTACTGAAAGGAAAAGAATATGAAAAAAGCTTACACACCAAATATAAATAGCTCCAAAGGTAAAGAACTAACCAATTACGTTTCTAAGTTTGTTCATAAAACAAAATTTAAAAATATTCCTACAAGTGTCGTTGAATTAGCTAAAAAGCATATTTTAGATGGATTTGGTTTGGCTTTATCTGGCTCAGTAGCAAGAACTGGTGAATATCTATTTAAACAGATCAAAAAAAATTCGGCCAATGGTAGAGCAACTGTAATTGGTTCAAAAATGAAAGTTCCCAGTCAGTTTGCGGCGTTAGCAAATGGTGTAGGTATTCATTCTGATGATTATGATGACACACAATTGGCAGTAGGTTCAGACAGAGTATATGGTTTACTAACTCACCCTACAGCACCTTGCTTGCCAAGTGCTTTTGCAGAAGGTGAAATAAATAACATTAATGGAAAAGATTTTTTAAATGCATACCTTATTGGTGTTGATGTAGAATGTAAGATTTCTGAAGCAATGTCTCCTAGACACTATCAACATGGCTTTCATTCAACAGCAACTTGTGGGACTCTTGCTTCCGCAGCTGCTGCAGCAAAAATAAGAAAATTTAATGTTGAAAAAATTCAAAAATCTTTAGGTGTAGCAGCTTCATTGAGTGCCGGCTTAAGAGAAAATTTTGGAACAATGACAAAACCTTTGCATGCAGGGAGAGCAGCAGAAAGTGGAGTGGTTGCTTGTGATTTGGTTGGTTACGGATGGTCAGCAACTGATAAAATTTTAGAGTCTCCCAGAGGTTTTTTCCAAGCTCATGGGGGTGGCTATGATTTAAGTTCAATAAAAGGAAAATTAGGTCGACCATGGACTTTTAGTAAACCAGGGATATCAATTAAACCTCACCCATGTGGATCTTTAACTCATCCAGGTATGACAAAAATGTTAGAATTAATTAACAAATATGACATTAAACCAGAACAAGTTCTTAAAGTTGATGTAGGTACAAATCATAACATGCAAAATGCATTAATTCATCATAGGCCAAAAAATGAGTTTCAAGCCAAATTTAGTATGGAATATTCTATAGCTATCTTGTTAATAGAGAGAAGAGCATACATTCCTGAGTATCAGGATAAAAGAATAAACAAACCTGATGTGCAAGAAATGTTAAGAAAAATAAATTTTTACAAAAATCAGAGAGCAGAGGCAGCTGGTTACGATAAAATGACAACAATTATTGATATCTATCTAAAAAATGGAAAAAAAATATCTGGAAGAGGTGATTTTGGAAAAGGAAGCCCAGCAATTCCAATGACTTATGATGAAGTGGCAGATAAGTTTATGGGATGTGCAGAATTTGCAAAATGGCCATTAAATAAATCAAAAAAAATAATTAGTACAATTAAAAATTTAGATAAAGTTAAAAATATTAAATTACTTAGTAAATTATTAAGTAAATAAATTTAGTATACAGTTACTAATTATTTTGACGAAATTTTGATAAAAGAAGTGGTAAGAATATTACAATTAAAAATATTCTCAAAAAATGATGGTAGCTTACAAAAATAGGATCAATATTGTAAGCTACACTTATAACCACCATTTCGTGAATTCCCCCAGGTGCAAAACTTAAAAATGTCGGAATAAAATTAAAACCTGCATAAGTTAAAATATAAGCAGTGGTCATTGCAACAATTACTAAAATTGCGCTAACAACTAATCCATGAAATATAAAGTATAACAATTCATTTAATTTTAAACCATTTAGTCTTGTTCCTAATGCAGTTCCCAAAAAGACAAATGCAATATTTATAAATGTATCTGGAAACCTAGAGTCAATAATCTCAAAAGTATAAAATAATCCTGATAAAGCCATAGCACCAATTAATGCAGGAGAAGGGATATTGAATTTTTTAAGTAAATTTGCGAATAAAAAACAAATAGACACGAGAAATATAATTTCTAAGAAGTACTTGTAATCATAAACGTTAGAAAAATTGTAACCCGTTATTTCTGAAAAACCTAAATTATTAATGAAAAATAAAGGAACAAAACTAACAATAAAAATTACTCTTGTGGCTTGTGGGATCAAAACTTTTTTATCATCTTTACTTTTGCCAAATTCTAATAATGCTGCTGAAATTGGAACAAATGCCCCAGGAAGTGCAGCCAAAACTGAAATGAATTTACTAAACTTACAAATTTTAAAAAAATAATATCCTGCCAAAATAGTACTGATGACTGTACAAAAAATCATGGCAATAGATGAAAAAATCCACAAATGAATTTTATAAAGTAGTGAAACATTTAATGTTCCACCTAAAATAATACCTACTATTAAAAAAACAGGATTTAATAGTTCAGTAGGGAATTCAATTTGAAATTTTGTAAATGCAAAACAAAGATTTAAACCTAATGAACCTAACAACCAAGGGAGAGGTAAACCAATTATTGTTCCTAAATAACCACCAATCAGACCTATAATTATTGCTTTGTAACTTTTAATAATCGAAGTTAAATAATTTTTAATATTAGTGTAGTTAATAAAATCAAACATTAATAATTTTAATTAAATTAAAAATTCAAAACTTGTTATTTAAAAAAATATTTTTCTATTGTTTACTCACACTATTTTTTAAAAATATGACTTCAATCGAAAGTTGTATTAACAAATTACAGGTTGCATAACCTTGGGTAATGTAATTTAATTTGGTCTTTAAATAAGAGAAAGAGGAATAAAATGACAAATATAAAAAAAATTGTTTCAGTATTATTCTCGGCAATCCTATTATTCTCAGCATCTACAACTAGTTCAACTGCGATTGATAAAATTCACTTCGTGATAGGTGGTGGTGCTGGTGGTGGTTGGGATGGAACTGCTAGAGGTACTGGAGAAGCTTTAACAAAAGCTGGAATGTTAAAAAGTGCATCATTTGAAAATATGTCAGGTGGTGGTGGTGGTAAAGCGTTAGCTTATATGATTAATACTAAACCTGCGAATACAGTATTAGTACAATCTACACCGTTAGTATTAAGATCAATTACAAGACACAAAGGTTACGTAAAAGGCAACGGAACTTTATCTTACAAAGATGTTGTGCCAATTGCTGGTGTAATTGGTGATTATGGTGCAATAGCTGTTGCTAAGAGTTCACCATTCAAAAACTTTAAAGATGTTGTCGATGCATATAAAAAAGATCCAAACTCTATTAAAATGGCAGGTGGATCAGTAAGAGGAAGTATGGACCATTTAATTGGTGCATTAGCTTTTCAAGCTGCAGGTGCAGATCCAAATGCTGTGGCATACATTCCTTATGATGCTGGTGGAAAAGCATTAGCTGGACTTTTATCTGGAGAGACACAAATTATCTCGACAGGTTTAGGTGAACTTATGGGTGCAAGAGACCAGGTAAGAATTATTGGTATAACTGCTCCATCAAGAGTTTCAGATGCTCCAGATGCACCAACTCTTAAAGAACAAGGTTATGACGTGCAATTCGTAAACTGGAGAGGATTTTTTGGTCCTCCAGGTATGAGTAATTCTGATAAATCTAAAATTGCTAAAATGCTTGGTGATGTTCAAAAAACTTCTGAATGGGAAGCTGTTAGAGCAAGAAACGCTTGGGTAAATATTTATAATCCTGAGGGTAAATTTGTTTCATTCTTAGAAAAACAAACTGAGGAAATGACAGCTCTTATGAAAAAATTAGGAGTTATCTAGTCTTTTAGATTAGTAAGTTAAAATTAGAGCAGTGAATATAAATACTACTAAAATTATATCACTGCTCTTTTTTATTTTTTCAGTATTTTATTTATATACAGCTTACCAAATTCAAGTATTTGCATTTGATGAAAATGCACCATTTAATGCAAAAACATTTCCAATTTACTTAGGTTATGCAGGACTATTTTTTTCAGGGTTAAAATTAATTTTACCAGATCCAGAAACTATTAAAGTTGAACATAGAAATTTAGAATATAAAAAAACAGCAATATTAATTATTATTGCAATTATTTATGGAGCAACAATTTTAAAAGTTGGATATTTTTTAACTACTTCATTTTTTTTATTTGGCTCTTATTATTTTTTAGGTGAAAGACGTTGGATATTGATGTTTTTACTATCTTTCCCTTTTGTAGCAGCCTTTATGTATTTGTTACATGGTGTTCTTGAGATTTATTTAAGAGATCCATTTTTACAATTGATCGGAGTGATGGGATGATTGAGGGAATATTAATCGGTCTATCAACAGCACTAACCCTGCAAAATATATTCATGGTTATGATTGGTTGTTTTTTTGGAACAATTATAGGAATGCTGCCTGGTCTAGGTCCGATGACTGCAATCGCTCTAATGATACCTATTACTTATGGTTTCGATCCTGCAACAGGATTAATTTTAATGGCAGGTGTTTATTATGGAGCAGTATTTGGTGGATCTACCTCATCAATATTATTAAATGCACCTGGTGTTCCAGGAACTGTTGCAACATCTTTTGACGGTTATCCAATGGCCCAACAAGGTAAAGCTGGAAAAGCTTTAGCTATTGCTGCATGGAGTTCATTTGCTGGAGGAACGTTTTCAGCAATTTATTTATTATTTTTGGCCCCAAGTTTATCTAAAGTTAGTTTATCATTTAGATCTCCGGATTATTTTGCTTTAATGATATTAGGTTTAACTGCAATAGCTGCATTCTCATCTAAGGGACAGTTTTTGAAAGCAATGATGATGGTAGTGCTTGGCTTGATGTTAGCTTCAGTTGGCCAAGATAGTTTATCAGATATTACGAGGTTTACATTTAATAATATGAATTTAACAGATGGAATAAGTTTTGTTCTAGTTGTAATGGCGACATTTGCAATGAGTGAGGCCTTAACAATTATTTTAAAAAGAAATGATCCAACGGCTGCTGCAAAACAAGTTTCTTTAACCGAATTAGGTTCTATAAAAATTAATAAAGAAGATAGAAAAAAAATGTATAAAACAATTCCACGATCTTCAGTAATTGGTTTTTTAATAGGTGTTTTGCCTGGTGCTGGAGCAACCATCGCATCTTTTTTAGCTTATGGAATGGAAAGAAATTTAGTTAATGATGATGAAAAACAGAAGTTTGGTAAAGGGAGTATAAATGGGTTATCTGCACCAGAAACAGCAAATAATGCAGCATGTTCAGGTTCATTTGTACCCATGCTTACTTTAGGAATTCCAGGAAGTGGAACAACTGCAGTGATGTTAGGTGCTCTATTAGGATTTGGTGTTCAACCGGGACCAAGACTGTATATGACTAATCCTGAAATTTTTTGGTCAATTATTATGTCCATGTATATAGGAATGGTTATTCTATTGATTTTAAATTTACCCCTAATACCTTACATAGCTAGAATTCTTGCTGTACCAAAAAATTATTTAATTCCTTTAATTTTATTTTTCTCAATCACTGGCATTTATGTAATGTCATTTAATAATTTTGATATTTATTTAATGATCGGTATTGCTGTAGTTGCAACATTTTTACGCTTATATGATTTTCCTATGCCACCACTGATTTTAGCTTTTGTTCTCGGTGGATTAATGGAAGAAAATCTAAGAAGATCTTTATTGTTAAGTAATGGATCTTGGGAATTTTTATGGGCTAGAACTCTGACACTTTGTATTCTGCTAATAACAGCCTTTATTGTAATTTGGCACATATACAAAACATTTAAAAAAAATTAATTTAAAATTTTTTTATAATCTTCGATAATTTTATTCCACTCGAATTTAGTCACAAATTCTTTTGCATTTTTTCCAAATTCTAAATATTTTTTATTTTCTAAAGTTGTATTTATAGATGAATAAATATCATCTAAATTATTTCCATCACATATTAGACCAGTTTTTTCATGCTCAATTGCATCTGCTGCGCCACCATCTTTTCCACCAATTGAAGGAATTCCATATTGTGCGGCCTCTACATAAGCAATTCCAAATCCTTCAACTGATTTTTTGTGAATTATAGAAGGCATCACAAATACATTAGATTTTGCAATTAAAGCATTTTTTAAATCAATTGTTATATTCTTAAAAAACATAACCTGGCCTTCTAAATCTAATTCTTTGACAAGATTTTTAATATTTTCTTCTTCTTCACCATAACCGATGCAAATATAAACAATATCAGGATAAATTTGTTTTAAATTTCTCAAAGCCATAACTACTTTTTCATGATTTTTTCTTTTATCAAATCTTGAAACTGTAACTAACCTTGGTGTTTTAACTTTAAGTAAACTCTCAACTTTATTTACAGTTTTTTTATTTAATTCTTTAGCTGGATCTATTCCAGGATTGATTACAACAATATTATTTTCATTAACACCACACTGAATTGCTAAATTTTTTGTAAATTGTGAATTAGCAATTACTTTCTCAACATTATTTAAAACATTCAAAACTCTTTTGTTTAAACTTGAACCATTTGGGTGATTTATTTCTTTACTGTGAATAAGGCAATATTTTTTTCTTGATGATTTGATTAGCTCCAAACTCTTCCAGTGATCAGCAATAATTCCCTCTATCTTGTTATTCTTAATAAATTCGTTGATTAATTGGGCTTTTCTATATTTTCTTATTAGCTTTATTCCTCCAACTCTTTCAATTGAAAAAGATGCTTGGTTATCGAACTCTGTATGACCCTCAATATAATCTGCAAAAACTTTAATCATAAAGTTTTTTGATAATTCTCTTGATAAACCCCAAATCAAACTTTGCATTCCACCAAGTTCAGGTGGAAAAGTTCTAGTAACGATTAAATACATTAATCAAATTTCCACTTAATACCACAGCCAGCACTTGGAATTTGTTCTTCTGGACCTTTGCCCGTTTCTGCAATTTGTTTCATTGCTTGAAATAGATCACTTTCGCCACTTCTTACAGGAATAAGTTTTTTTAATTCTCGCATTCGACCTCTATATTGAAGCTCCATGTTCTTATTGTACCCAAAGAAGTCAGGGGTACAAACAGCGTCATATGCTTTAGCAACTTCTTGTGTTTCATCAGCTAAATATGGAAAATTAAAATTATTTTCATTTGCGAATTTTATCATATTCTCAAAGGAGTCTTCTGGATAATTAACTGCATCGTTAGAACATATCGCAATAGAGTTTATTCCTAATTTTTTTAAGTTATTACAGTCATCAACAATGTCATTTGTGACTGCTTTTACGTAGGGACAATGGTTACAAATAAACATTATTAAAGTTCCATTTTTTCCTTTTAAGTTTTCTAGTTTAAGAATTTTTTCATCAGTTGATTTTAGTTCAAATGGAACAGCTTTTTTACCAAAATCACATATTGGAGTTTGTATTGGCATAATGTAATAATATATAAATTATGTTTTACGATTTAAAAGATAAAAAACCAAAAAACTCTGGCGAAAATTGGGTAGCACCTAATGCAACTATAATAGGTGATGTTACACTAGAAAAAAACACTAGCATTTGGTTTAACGCGGTTTTAAGAGGAGATGTCGAAAACATATTTATTGGTGAAGGATCAAACGTTCAGGATGGGAGCGTTTTACATACTGATCCAGGTTGCCCTTTAAAAGTGGGAAAAAATGTAACCATAGGCCATATGGTTATGCTTCATGGATGCACAATTGGTGATAATAGTTTGATTGGTATTGGTGCTGTTATTCTTAACAACGCTAAAATTGGAAAAAACTGCATCATTGGCGCTAAAGCTTTAATAACAGAAAATAAGGAAATACCTGACAACTCATTAGTAGTTGGTTCACCTGGTAAAGTTATAAGAGAAGTAACAGAGGAAGAAAAAAAATCTATAGCTGAAAATACAAAGCATTATCAGGATAACTGGAAAAAATATTCAAAATCTATATTCTAATTTTTATGCCAACTTATACAGTTACTAATTCAAATTTTAATTTAAGTTCTAAACAGCAAAAAAATTTAGCAGAGGGAATTACTAAGGTTCATAATGTTGTAACTGGTGCAAATACTTATTTTGCTCAAGTAATATTTAATAAAACAAAAAAAAATAATCATTTCATGGGAGGCAAAAAAGTTAAAGAGGCTTCATTATTTCTAGTTGGTCAAATAAGAGCTGGTAGACCAAAAAAAATAAAAGATAGATTAATTTCTGATCTAAGAGATATTGTAATTAAAAATTCTAAATTAGATGAAACCCAAATTTGGATTTATATTATTGATTTACCTCCATCCCAAATGATCGAGTACGGAGAAGTATTACCTGAGTCAGGAAAAGAAAAAGTATGGTTTTCTAATCTGTCTAAAAAATTAAAAAAAAAATTGTCCAAAATAGGTATTTAGAAATTAAATAATTTTTTCATTATTTAACAAGCAAATTAATACAACCAAGAATTGAAGACATAATTGTTTTGTTTACAAGACCTTTTAATAGGTTTTTAATTTCAATTATACAAATGGTTAACAAGCTTAAAAAAACCACAAAGAAAAAAAAGAAATTAGTCAAAACTTCTAAAAAAATAAAAAGTAAAAAAAAGGTTAAGACTAAAAAAGCTGGGACAAAAAAGTCTGCGACCAAGAAACCTTTAAAAAAATCTAGAAGATCTAATAACATTAAAACAAAAAAAATAAGAGGAGAGAAAAAAATGAGTGCAGAAGCATTAAAAGTGTCATCAGCTCTAGACACATCTCATTTAAAAGTAGAATTTCCATACAAAGCAAAATATGGAAACTTTATAAATGGGAAATTTGTAGAGCCTTTATCAGGCAAATATTTTGATAATCCAAGCCCGATATCAAATGAAATTATCTGTTCAGTTGCTAGATCAAATGAAAAAGATGTTGAAGCAGCATTAGATGCAGCGCATGCAGCTTTTCCAGAGTGGGGAAAAACAGATATTACAACAAGATCAATTATTCTTAACAAAATAGCAGATGTTCTTGAGAAAAATAAAGACATGCTTGCAGTTGCTGAATGTTTAGATAACGGTAAACCAATTAGAGAGTGTATGGCTGCAGACATAGCTTTAGTGATCGATCACTGGAGATATTTTGCTGGAGTAATTAGAGCTGAAGAAGGTTCTGTTGCTGAAATAAGTAATTCTCAATACTCTTACAATATCCCTGAACCCTTAGGCGTTGTAGCACAAATAGTTCCATGGAACTTCCCATTACTAATGGCAACATGGAAATTAGCTCCAGCTCTAGCTGCAGGAAATTGTTCAGTTCTTAAACCAGCAGAACAAACACCAGCATCAATTATGGTTATGATGGAATTAATTGGAGATTTATTACCTCCAGGAGTTGTAAACATTGTTAGTGGTTTTGGTTTAGAAGCTGGAAAACCTTTAGCTTCATCTAAAAGAGTTGCTAAAGTTGCATTTACTGGTGAAACTACAACTGGACGATTGATAATGCAGTATGCTGCACAAAACATCATTCCAATCACACTTGAGTTAGGTGGTAAATCTCCTAACATTTTCTTTGAAGATATCATGGATAAAGATGATGATTTCTTAGATAAATGTGTTGAAGGTTTTGTAATGTTCAACTTAAACCAGGGTGAAGTTTGTACTTGTCCAAGTAGAGCATTAGTCCAAGAATCTATTTATGATAAATTCATGGAAAAATGTATCGCTAGAACAAAAGCTGTTATCCAAGATAATCCATTGAAAATGGAAACTATGATTGGAGCACAAGCTTCAGTTGAGCAAATGGAGAAGATTAAATCTTATCTAGATCTTGGTAAAAAAGAAGGTGCAAAAGTACTTGCTGGAGGTGAAGTTGGAAAACTTAATAGTGGATTGGAAAAAGGAAATTACATCCAACCTACTATTTTTGAAACCAATAACAAATCTCGGATTTCACAAGAAGAAATCTTTGGACCTGTAGTATCTGTAATTAAATTTAAAGATGAGGCAGAAGCATTAGAAATTGCTAATGATACTCTTTATGGTTTAGGTGCAGGTGTTTGGACTAGAAATGGAAATATTGCTTACAGAATGGGTAGAGCAATACAAGCAGGAATAGTATGGACGAATTGTTATCATGCTTATCCAGCTCACTCTCCATTTGGTGGTTACAAACAATCAGGTGTGGGAAGAGAAACTCACAAAATGATGCTTGATCACTACAGACAGAATAAGAACTTACATGTTTCTTATGCTGAGAAGAAATTAGGCTTCTTTTAATAAATAATAATATATACTGGCCCATGATTCTAAATCATGGGCCGTAGTTTAAAAATGAAAGTATCTGCAACTAATTCAGCGTTAAATCTATTATCTGAGCTTCAAGAAAGATATGGTGAAAAATTAATGTTTCATCAATCTGGTGGTTGTTGTGATGGTAGTGCGCCAATGTGTTTTCAAGAAGGTGAATTTCCATTAGGTGACAATGATTTAAAACTAGGCGAAATTGGTGGAGTACCTTTTTATATGAATGCGGACCAATATGAAAAGTGGAAACATACTGATTTAACAATAGATGCTGTTAAAGGAATTGGTGGCATGTTCTCATTAGATAATGGAACAGGTCGCAGATTTCTGACTAAATCAGAAATCTGCTTAGTAGTCGATAACGACAAAAAAAATTAATCAATCTTTATTATTGACCTGGCGCTTTGTAAGAAGATGCAGCAACTTGACTTGCTTTGGTTGTAGCTTTGTTAAAGTCTATTGTTTCTAACATAGTCATATTTTTGACGGCACCTGAAGCTTCAACCACAAGTTTGACAGCTGCAAAATCTTCAAAGGCCATTCCCTCAGTTATAACAACAAAATCGTATGAACCTCTAACAATATCCATACTATGCATTGTTCCACCCATTGCTTTTGTTAATTTTTCTACTACTGCTTTTCTATCACTTGTTGGATCTTTTAAAAAACCTTGAAAAGCTTTATCAGTGTAGTTTCCCATTATGTATGCTTTCATTATTTCCTCCTTTTAAAACTAATAACCTAGCATGAGATAATAAAATTTTCTTTTACAAATTGTCTCAATAAAAATTCAGTAAATATGCTATTTTTTTTTATTATTTGGTTTAATCTTACCATTATGAAAAAATTTATTAATTACTTATTTATTATCATATTTTTATTTTACTCACACAATGCAGTCTCAGATGAGAAACCAGGAAGGTTTTTTGAAGACCAACCTGATGTCACAGATGATTATCAAATTCATTTTATTTACCTTCTAGCCAAAAAAACTAAAGATAAAGAAAGAGATATTAATGGTTGGATTGAAAAAGAAGTTAAGAAAATTGATGATTTATTTTTTAAGATGACCAGTAACAAACAAAGATTAAAGTTTGACTATAGGAAAGACGGCAAACTTGATATCTCATTTGCAAGAATGGATCGTAAGGCTAAAAAAGGTGGATGGAATGTTAACTATCCAGATTATTACTTGCAAAAACAAGGATTTAATAATCCAAAAAAAATGTATTTTTCCTTTACTGATGCATCTAGTGGAGACGGTGGTCAAATGGGACCTCATCATGGATATTTATTTATTAAAAGAGCATCAGGCCAGATTACTAAAATTTCAATTCATGAATTGCTCCATGGGTTTGGCTTTGCAATGCCCTGCACAAGAGGGGTTAAGGATGGTGCTCATTTAGGTGTTGGAATTCTTAGCCATGAATTATCAGCAAAATTTGGAAAAGCGGTATATGATCACAAGGATCCTACATGTCCAGACCTAAAAGACTCTGTTTATTTAACTCCTACATCAGATAATCCATTTGACCCTTTACCAATAGCTTGTGCACTAGCTCAAAAAAAAAGAGGGCAGCCTCCAGGAAATTATGAAATACCTGCTAGATACACTCATAAGAAATTACTCAAAGGAAGAAAAAATGAGTGGTGTACTTATAAATTAACAGAGTATGCTAAAGAGGACTGGTTTAAAAAATGGAAAAAATAGAAACAATTGCAAATAAAATCTTAGAAGATTACGACTTAAAAAATCCGGGGACAATTTTTAAAGAAAAAAAAATTTTAAGCAATGAAGATGCGCTTCTTATACAATCAAATGTTGCAAGATTAAGACAGAAGAGAGGCGAGGAGATAATTGGTTATAAAATTGGTTGTGTTTCAAAGGATACACAAAAAAAAATGGGGTTTACCCAACCTGCTTGTGGCTACCTCTGGAAAAATGAATTGCACAATAGCGGAGTAATTTTAAATAAAAAAGATTATACAAATCCTGCTATGGAAGCAGAATTTGGAGTTACATTAAATCGTGATATTAAACCTGATCTAGCATCTTTTGATTACATTCTACAATCTATAGAGGGGGTTAATCCCCTTATTGAAATTCATAATTTAGTTTTTTATGGAAGTGAACCATATGGGGCAGAACTTTTAGCAAATAACGCTATTCATGCAGGAATTGTAATAGGTCCTGAAACAAAAATATCCTCTGAAAAGATCGAAACTGATCTTAAACTTATCTATGATAAAGAAATAACAGATACTTGGACCAATAAAATATGGCCAAATGACATGCTTTCAGAAATAGACTGGTTAATTAAAGAACAAGCAAAAAAAAATAATTATTTAAAAAAAGGAGATTTAATTTTAACGGGAGCTTATGGTTTTCCAGTTCCAATTAATGAAAAAAAATTAATTCAAGTCACATCTTCTGCTTTTGGTAATGTTGAAGCTACCTTTAATTAAGGAACTAACCAACTATCTTTATTATTATCTAAATCAAACTTGGCCCTACGGTGACCTTTTGCTGCCAGATAAAGCCATTCAATAGATTTTATTTTACATTGAATAACTGTAAAATTTTTATAACCTTCTTCGCTTTGCTCCTTAGTATAATCAAAATTATCAAGTTCAGGTTTTAAACCAGATGTTGGAATATCAGACTCTGTTCCTGGGCCATTATCAACTAAATAGCATTTTCGACTTATGTGTTGGGTCTTTTCCCAACTTGCTTTTGTAATATCATTGTTGTGATTGATTATGCATTCAATTTTTAATCTAACTTGAATTTTTTCATCCTTATCATAAAATAATAATGCAGCATTTTTATTTTCTTTTAATTTTTCAATCTTATCTGATCGAATATCGCTATGATATTGAACAAGGTTATTGGACTCATCAGTTTTTCTAAGTACTACAATTCTTCCATCCAAATCATTTTGATTACCACAAATAAATACAGGAATTCTAAAAGGTGAGCTTCTATCTTTAACTGCATTATTTAACATTGACCAAATTTTCTTTTTGATCTCAGTAAAGTCCTCGTAATAAGGAACAGTATCAGTCACAAATTATTTTTTCTTTTTTAAAAGAGCTATCAAGCTAGAGCTATCCCAACGATTACCACCCATTTCTTGAACTTTAGCGTAATAACCATCTACAATTTCTGTAACAGGCACTGGCGAACCATTTCTTTTTGCCTCCTCAATTACAATTGCTAGATCTTTTCTCATCCAGTCGACAGCAAAACCATAATCAAATTTATCGTCAGTCATAGTTCTGTATCTATTTTCCATTTGCCAAGATTGAGCTGCACCTTTTGATATAGTTTCCATAACTATATCCATATCTAATCCGGCATTTATCCCAAAGTTGATAGCTTCTGATAAACCTTGAACAGTTCCAGCTATACACATTTGATTCATCATTTTAGTAAGCTGCCCACTACCTGAAGCACCAATCAATTTTACTTTTTGGCTGTAACAATCAATTACTGGTTCTGCTTTTTTAAAAGTAGTTTCATCACCACCTACCATAACAGTTAATTTTCCACCTTCAGCTCCCGCCTGACCACCAGAAATAGGTGCGTCTAAAAAATCAAAACCTTTATTTTTTGCAGCCGCATATAGTTCTCTGGAAATTTCAGCAGAAACTGTTGAATTATCAATATAAACACAACCTTTTTTAGCTGTACTAAATAATCCATTTTCTCCTAAAGAAACTTCTTTGAGGTCATTATCATTTCCAACACATGTAAAAATAAAGTCTGCTCCATCTGCTGCTTCAGCAGGAGTATTAGCCATTTTGCCTTTGTATTCACCAATCCATTTTTCTGCTTTTGATTTAGTTCGATTAAAAACAGTTACATTGTGTCCGGCTTTTGATATATATCCAGCCATTGGGTAGCCCATAACCCCAAGACCTATGAAAGCAACATTACAAGTCATAATTTTTTTCTATGTTTAAAATTTTAAGTTTAAAAGTAATAATATTTGCTTTTATTTTTACATTTTTTTCAAGTTTTGGACAGAGTTTTTTTCTTGGTCTATTTAATTCTAGTATTAGAGAAGCCTTATCAATAACCCACGGACAATTTGGCTCAATTTATGCCTCTGCAACTTTATTAAGTAGTGTTGTTTTAGTCTGGATAGGGAAAAAAATAGATGATGTAGATATATTAAAATTTGCCTCATATGTAATAGTATTTTTATCAATTTCTTGTTTTATATTTTCTAAAATTTCTTCTGTAATTTTTTTATTCATTGGAATTTTTTTGATGCGATTATCTGGTCAAGGTCTATCAAGCCATACAGCAACAACAACAATTTCTCGTTTTTTTGAAAAAAGTAGAGGTAGAGCTTTAAGTACAGGTTGGTTAGGTTTGTCTTTAGCAGAATTTGTCTTACCAGTCCTAATTGTTTTTTTATTAACATTTATTGGGTGGAGAGATATATGGATTTTTATTTCTATTTTAGTAATAGTAGTTTTACCAATCACTTCGTATTTCTTAGTCAAAGAAATTAAATTAGATACAAGAGAAGAAAATAAAAAAGAAGTCATTACTAAAGAAATTAAACAATGGAAAAGGGTAGAAGTTTTGAGTGATTATAGATTTTATATTGTTTGTATGACAATGCTAGCTGCACCATGGATTGCAACAGGTACTTTTGTTTATCAATCCTTCATTACTAGCTCAAAAGACTGGGGGCCTTATGTAATTGCACAATCTTTTATGGTTTACTCAATAACAACTGTGGTGACTCTGTTTATTTCAGGTTTTTTAATTGATAAATTTTCCAGTAGAAAATTACTGATTTATATGAATGTTCCACTTTTTTTTGCAACAGGAGTTCTGTTCTTTTTTGATAATGAAGTCTCATCATTTATTTTCTTTGGTTTTTTAGGTGTTACTAACGGCTTAGCTAATGTTTTGGGATCATCTACATGGGCTGAAATTTATGGTGTTAAACATATTGGATCTATTAAAGCTCTCACAACAGCATTAATGGTATTTGCTACTGCTTTTGGAACTGCTTTATTTGGGATTCTAATAGATTTCAATTTTTCAATTGAACAAATAGCTGTTATTTCAGGTGCATATATTTTGACCTCAATAATTTTGCTTTATTTAGTCAGAAGTAAGCTAAATCCACAATATACATAAAAAACTCCTTGATTTTGTAGGTCTCACTGTATAGATACTGCGCATGGCAAGAGTAACTGTAGAAGACTGCATTGATAAAGTAGATAGCCCCTATGAATTAGTATTAGTCGCTAAAGAGAGAGCTACTCAATTAAATGCTGGTATAGAACCAACAATTGAAAGAGATAATGATAAAAATACAGTTATTTCGTTAAGAGAAATTGCAGAAGAAAAAATTCAAGTATCTGATTTAACTGATAGTGCAGTTTATAAACTTAGAAAACATGTTGAACAAGTTGATGACACTGCAGAGGACGATGAAGATATAGGTGATGATTTTGAAAATTTATACAAAGGTGAAATTTCTAAAAGTGGAACTCCAATTCTTCCATCAAAAAGAGCAAGAAAAACTCCAGAAAAAATTCAAGTTACAAAAGAAGATTTAGCAGAATTAGCTGAAACTGCAAAAGCTGACGTCGATAGTTCAGTTGGCGAAGAAACTATGAGTGAAGATGGTGAAGTATCTTTAGACGAAATTTCAGATAGTGAAGAGCTAGCTAAAGAAGATACTCAAGAAGATCAATAAATTTTAATTCACAAATTCTTTTATTATTTTTTCTCGGTGTTCATCTAGATCAGGGATGTCACCTCTTTTATTAGGATCATCATATGTAGACATTTTAATTGGGTTTCCTGCCAATCTAAAATCTCCTATTACTTTATGATAAGCTTTTACAATCATGTTTCTTGCCTCAACTTGTGGATTTTCAACCGCTTCTTTTATATTAAATATAGGACCACAAGGAATTTTATCTTTCTCCATTTGAACAACCCATTCATTTGTTGATTTAGTAGAAAGTTTATTTTCTAAAATTGTTTTAAGTTCATCCATATTTTTTGCCCTAGAAGAATTTGAGTTAAATTTTTCATCACTTAACATTTCAGTAACTTCTAAAATATTACAAAGCTTTTCAAATAACTTATCATTACCAGCAGCAATGATTATATAACTGTCTTTAGTTTTAAATGCTTCAAACGGAGCTATAGAAGGGTGCCTTGAGCCCAAAGGTTTAGGTATTTCATTTTTAGATAAATATCTTGCAATTGCATTTTCAAGAATTGCAATTTGACAGTCAAGCATGGAAACATCTATATACATTCCTTTACCTGTTTTTTGTCTATCATATAGAGCTGCATTGATACCTATTGCTGTGAACAAGCCAGCTGTGATATCACCAATTGAAGTACCAACCCTTGTAGGTTCCGAATTTGGTTGACCTGTTACACTCATTAGTCCACCCATTCCTTGTACTACCATATCATATGCAGGTAATTCTTTTAAGGGACCTGTTTGTCCAAAACCTGACGCTGAAGCATAAATTAATTTAGGAAACTTTTTACTAACCTCTTCCCAACCGTATCCCCATTTTTTTAAGGTTCCTGGTTTAAAATTCTCAACTAAGATATCTGCTTTAGATAAAATTTTATCAAATATTTTTTTGTCATCTGAATTTTTTAAATTTAAAGCTATACTTTCTTTTCCTCTGTTAAGAGACATAAAATAGGCTGAGTAATCCTCAACAAAAGGACCAAATTTTCTAGAGTCATCACCTATTTCAGGAGCCTCAACTTTTATTACTCTCGCACCTAAATCTGATAAAATCATTGTACAATAAGGCCCAACTAAAACCCTAGTTAAATCAACTACCAATAAGTTTTTAAGTGGTCCATCCATAATTAATATTAAAAATTAAGTGTATTTTTTGTTAACTTGACTCTTAATGATATCTTCATTTTAATACAACTATCATAAATAACAATAGAGGGAGAATTAAATGTTTAAAAAAATATCTTTGTGTTTAACTTCATTCGTTCTTGCGTTCACTTTAATTGGTTCTGCTTATGCTGTAACTTTAAAAGCAAGTCACCAATGGCCAGGAACTCCAAGAGCTGACGGTTCATTTGACCCAAGACACGAAATGGTTCAAATAATTGCAGATGAAGTTAAAAAAGCTAATGTTGGAATAGATATAAGAATCTACCCAGCTAAATCTTTATACAAACCAAAAGAACAGTGGAAGCCAATGACAACTGGTCAGTTGGATATTTCTGCTTTTCCTTTAGCATATGCTTCAAAATTCCATCCAGAATTTGATGCAACTTTAATGCCTGGTACTGTAAAAAATCACGATCACGCGTTAAGATTTAATAAAGGTCCTATGATGACTGAAATTAAAAGAATTATAACTGATGCAGGTGTAGTTGTTTTATCTGATGCTTGGTTAGGAGGTGGTTTTGCCTCTAAGTCTCAATGTATCAAAAATCCAAGCGATGCAAAAGGACAAGTGATGAGAGCTGCTGGTAAAGCATTTAACCAAATGTTAGAAGCTGCCGGTGCAGGTATTCAAAGTATGCCTTCATCTGAAATTTATACTGGTCTTCAAACAGGTGTATTAACAGGTGCAAATACTAGTTCAGGAAGTTTTGTAAGTTATAAAATTTATGAGCAAGTAACTTGCGCAACACCTCCAGGAAAATTTGGATTATGGTTTATGTATGAACCAATTCTAATGTCAAAAAAATCATATGATGCTTTAAATTCAAAACAACAAAAAGCACTTATGGCTGCTGGAAAAGTAGCTGAAAAATATATGACTGCTCAAGTTGAGAATTTAGATAAAAAATTTGAGGATGCATATAAAGCTGCAGGCGTTAAATTAGTCTACATGGACGAGAAAGATCATGCTGCATGGGTGGAGATCGCAAAAAAATCTTCTCATAAAGCTTTTGCTGAGAAAGTTCCAGGTGGAGATAAACTAATGGAAATGGCTTTGGCAGTTAAATAAAGTAATATATAAAGAACCCCTATTTATCAAAAATAAATAGGGGTTTTTTTTTATGAAAAATAAATATTTAAAATTCTGTGATTTTACAGCTAAAGCTTGTGGAGCATTTGCTGTTCTGGCTTTGCTTTTGTCAATTCTTGTGATTGTCGAATTAGTATTCGAGAGGTATTTTTTTCAAAGAGCGATAACATGGCAAACTGAGTTAGTAACAATGTTGTTAGTTGCATCTACTTTCATTGGTAGCGCTTATGTTTTAAGTGAAAAAGCACATGTTAGTATGGAGTGGATATACGACTTTTTGTCCCCAAAAAATGTTTTAAGATTAAAAATTTTTACTTCGTTATTAAGTTTATTATTTTTTTTAATTCTGTTTTATTTTGGTTTCATAATGGTTGAAGAGGCATTTACTAAAAATTACTCAACAGGCACAGTTTGGGATCCTCCACTATGGATACCATATTCATCAATGATGATTGGGGCTATTTTAATGATACTTCAGTACATTGCAGAAATTATTAAGTTAACCGACGAGACAGACTAGAAAATGGACCCATTAATAATAGCTATTATTGTTGCAGTATTTACTCTTATAGTACTTTTTTCAGGAATTCCAATTGCGTTTGGTTTAAGTTTTGTATCAATAGTTCTTTTAGTGTCATTTGAGGGCTTTCAAATGCTAGATGTTTTTGCAGAAACGTTTTATGCAGGACTAAATTCATTTGTCTTACTTTCGATACCAATGTTTATTTTAATGGGTATGGCAGTAGCCAATTCTCCTGCGGGAAAAGATTTATATACCGGTTTAGATAGATGGTTGTGGAGGCTTCCAGGTGGTTTAGTTATTTCTAATATTGGTGCTTGTTCAATTTTTGCAGCTTTAAGTGGATCTAGTCCAGCTACATGTGCAGCTATTGGAACAATGGGGATACCCGAGATGAGAAAAAGAGGTTACTCAGACCAAATTGCTACAGGGACTATAGCGGCAGGAGGAACATTAGGAGTTTTAATTCCTCCAAGTATAGTTTTAATAGTATATGGAATTGCAACTGGTACATCGATTGGTAGATTATTTTTATGCGGATTAGTACCTGGCTTTATGTTGGCAGGTATGTTTGCAATTTGGGCTCTTATTCACAGTTACTTCATTGATAAAGATGCTGCTAAGGCTTTAAGAAATAGAACACCTCCAACGTTAAAAGAAAAACTTGAAGTATTACCTAGAGTTCTTCCATTTTTAGCAATTATAGCAGGTGTCTTATATGTGTTATATGGTGGTGTAGCAACTCCATCAGAGGCATCCGGTGTTGGAGCATTTTTAGTTTTTGTATTAATCGCTATAGTTTACAAAATTTATCAACCAAAAAAAATATGGAATATTGTTAAAGTTTCAATGAAAGAAAGTGTAATGATAATGTTTATCATTGCAGCCTCTTATCTTTTTGCATTTACACTTTCACAACTTTATGTAACTCAGTCACTAGCCCAGAGTATGGTTGAGCTAAGTTCAAACAAGTGGGTTGTATTTCTATTAATAAATATATTTCTTTTAATAGCTGGTTTCTTTTTACCTCCAGTAGCGGTTATTGTTATGACTTCTGCTATATTGTTACCAGTAATTACTACATTAGGTTTTGATCCATATTGGTTTGCAATTGTATTTACTATTAATATGGAGATAGGATTAATAACCCCACCAGTTGGATTAAATCTCTATATAATTAAAGGTATTACCCCAGATGTTAGTTTGTCAGAAATTTTAAAAGGCTCGATACCATTCATGATTATAATGGCTTTAGCTATTTTAATTTTATGTATCTTTCCAGAAATAGTGACATGGCTTCCTGATAAAATAATGGGTAAACCTCTTGGCTACTAAAAATAAAATAAATCGAAAAATCTCAGTTGCACCAATGATGGATTGCACGGATAGACACGATCGTTTTTTCTTAAGATTAATGAGTAAAAATGTGATGCTTTATACCGAAATGGTTGCAACAAAATCTGCGATACATGGGGATAGAAAAAAAATCTTATCGTATAGTCCAGAGGAAAAACCATTAGCGTTGCAGGTAGGAGGATCAAATAAAGAGGAGCTAGCTGAAGTTGCAAAAATTGCTGAGGATATGGGATATGATGAAATTAATATTAACTTAGGTTGTCCTAGTAAAAAAGTTCAAAAAAATATGTTTGGTGCTTGTTTAATGAAAGAGCCTGACCTTGTAGCTGAATGCATAAATGAGATGGTTAATTCATGTAAAATTCCAGTGACCGCTAAAACTAGAATTGGGTTTGATAATGAAGAAAGGTTTGAATATTTAAATAATTTTATTCATAAAATGAGAGATGCGGGTACTAAAACATTTATTTTACATGCTAGAAAAGCAATGTTAACAGGACTTTCTCCAAAGCAAAATTTAAATATTCCAAAACTTAATTATAGTATGGTTTATAAAATTAAAAAACAAAACCCAGATTTAGAAATAATTATAAATGGAGGTATTTCTAAAATAAATGAAATTAATAATCATTTAAATCATTGTGATGGTGTAATGATTGGAAGATCAATTTATCAAAACCCGTATTCATTAGTAGAAATTGAAAAAGAAATATTTAATACAAAAAGTAATCCTACAAGAGAACAGGTTGCTGAGCAGCTTTTAGAGTATGTAGATAAAGAAGTTAAATTAGGCACTAAAGTTAACCATATAATGAGACATACTGTAGGTTTGTATCATGGCCAAATAGGTTCAAAGGAGTGGAAAAGATATTTAAGTGATAATTTAATGGCTAGAGAATCTGATTTTCAAAAAACAAAACATATTATGACAATTGTTCAAAATAATGAAAAAGCCAATCAGGCAAATACATAATGGATATTTCAAATATTAATGAAATTATAAATTTATTAGTTGTTTTAGCTATTGCAGCAGCAGTAGCTGGTTTTATGGCAGGATTACTTGGTGTTGGTGGAGGAATAATAATGGTTCCAGCTTTATACTATGCTTTTACTGTTCTAGACTTTGATATTGTTACAAGGATGCATTTATCTGTTGGAACATCCTTGGCAATAATTATTCCAACCTCAATAATTTCAACCAAAACACATATGGAATATGACGCTGTAGATTTTAAGATGGTTAAATCATTTGGAATTTTTATTTTACTTGGAGTAATTGCCGGAACTTTTCTAGCAGTAAATTTAAGAACACCAGATTTAGTGCTATTTTTTTCAATATTTGCATTCATTGTTGGTTTATTTTTCATATTTATTAGAGAGAAGCTTTTAGAAAATCCAAAAAAAATATCTGATTTAGTCAAAAATATTTCGGGAATTTTAATAGGATTTATTTCAGTTCCACTTGGAATAGGTGGGGGATCTTTGATGGTTCCTTTCATGAGAACTTTTGGCTATGATATTAGAAAATCCATAGGAACTGCCGCTGCAGTGGGTATTTTAATTGCTGTTACTGGAACAACTACAATGATTATTGGAGGAAAAATAATTAACAATATTAATACTCCTTTTAGTTTTGGATATATAAATTTATTAGGCTTTATTGTGTTTGTACCTGTGACGATGTTTATGGCACGTCTAGGTGCTAGAGCAGTGTATAAAATTAATAAAAGCCTATTAAGTAAGATTTTTGGAACATTTTTATTAATTGTTTCAATTAGATCCTTTTATGAATATTTAAGTATAAGTTAATTATGAAAAACATTTTTAAATTAAAAGATATAATTTCATCTATCGCCGATGTTGGTCAAAAATTATTTAAGAAAAAAGAGCTTAAAAGAAATGATTTAGATACAATATTGTCATTATGTGATGACTTAATTTCTAATAAAGGTGCAGCTTTTGGAATTACTGTTGCTAGGGATGTGACAGATCTTTATCAAAGTCTTACTTCTGAGAACAAACTAGCTTTCTTTAAAAAAATTAACGAGAAATTTAAACCAAGTCACACCAAAGTTTCAGAAGCCATAGAAACTTATCAAAAAACTCAGAATGACAAAAATTTATTTAAACTATTTATTGTATCTGAAGGAAAGAGAAGAGAATTATTTAGAAGGATGAATATGGCCCCAAATGGTATTTCTACCATAGTTTCATTAAGAGAAGATTTATTAAAAGTATTAAAAGAAAATCCAGAATTAAAGCCGTTAGATGATGATTTACGAGAATTATTTAAATCTTGGTTTAATCCTGGATTTTTAAGATTAGCTAAAATTACTTGGGATACTAAAGCAGCTGTTTTAGAAAAAATTATGAAATATGAAAGAGTTCATGAAATTAAAGATATGGATGAACTCAAAAGAAGACTAGGTGATGACAGAAGATTTTTTTCTTACTTTCATCCAGCACTAGAGGACGAACCAATAATATTTGTTGAAGTAGCACTTACTAATGGTTTAAGTAAATCCATTCAAGAAATAACAAAACCGCATTCAGTTGCAGGGAAAAATCTTGATACTGCAACTTTTTATTCAATTAGTAATTGTCAAGATGGTTTATCGAGAGTGACTTTGGGTAACTTTTTAATAAAAAGAGTTGTTTATGAAATTCAAGAAGAATTACCTAATATTAAAAAATTTGGAACTCTGTCACCTATTCCAGGTTTTAGAGATTGGTTCTCATATTTAGAGGACAATAAAATAAAAAATATTCTAGGAAATATTCCACTTGAAAATATATCTTTCTTAAAAGCTTCAGATTTAAAAATTGGTGATACAAGAATTGTTTCTAATAAGGATGCTATTTTAAAATTAGTTGCTCATTATTTGATAAATGAAAAAAATCATAAGCAATTACCTATTAATGATGTAACAAGATTTCATTTAGGAAATGGAGCAATTATTGAGGATATTAATATAAATGCAAATGTTTCTGAAGTTGGTTTTAATAGATCATTTGGTGTTATGGTAAATTACTTATATGAACTTAAGAATATCGAAAAAAATCACGAAGATTATATTAACAACAAAAAAGTAATAATCTCAGATAAACTTAAAAAGTTTATTTAATTGGTTCCCCATTTAACTTTATTCCAAATTCTTTCGTGGAAGTAATAGAAAAAAAGTGGAATAATTGATCCAACTCCTAATATTCCAGCTCCTACAAAAGTACCAGTATAAATATAGCCAAATACTACCCAATAAATAAAAATAAAAAGCCTCCAAGAAAAAGTTTTTGCAACTGATCTTATTTTTTTATCCGCCATTGCTTAGATATATAGGAAAATTAGATTATATAAATCTTACAAAAAAAAGAGGTGATTTCAGTCTCCCTCCATCACCTCACACCACTAAAGTTAAATGATTCTTTAAAATTTTATGAACACTTAATAGTTGAAAATAATGTTTATTAACCTCTAGATTTTTTGGTCATAATCACCAATTTTTCCAGTTTTTTGAAGCAAATCATCAATAAAATCGAAGATTACTTTCTTTCTTTTATCTGATGTAGGGCTTTCAATAACAACAACTAAAGATGGTTTATTTGAAGATGCCCTGATTAAACCCCACGAACCATCCTCAAAAGAAAATCTAATTCCATTAACTGTTAAAATCTCTGTAATGATTTGATTATCAATTTTTATTTTATTATTTTTAATTTTCTCGACCTGTTTCACTAATTCTTCAACTACTTGATATTTTTCTTCATCTTTACAAAAAGGAGCCATAGTAGGTGATTGATAGGTGGTAGGTAATTCCTCAATAATTTCACTCATTTTTTTATTTTGATTATTTATTAAATGACAGACTTGAATTGCAGAATTAATACCATCATCATATCCGTATCCTAATGGCTGATTAAAAAAGAAGTGTCCACTTTTTTCAAAGCCAGCTAAAGCTTTTTCTGTATTAACTTTTCTTTTAATGTGTGAATGACCTGTTTTCCAATAAATTGTATCGCAATTATTTTTAACTAATACTTTATCTTTTGAGTATAAACCTGTAGATTTAACATCCACTACAAATTTAGAATTCTGATGTTTTGTAGATAAATTTCTAGCAATTAATAAACCAATTTTATCTGAGAATATTTCATTACCCTTATTATCAATTACTCCAACTCTGTCACCATCACCATCGAAACCAAAACCTATATCTGCATTATTTTCTTTTACTGACTTTGCTATCTCATGAAGCATCTCTAAATCTTCAGGATTAGGATTATACTTTGGAAATGTCCAGTCTAGATTGCAATCTAGTTCGATTACTTCACAACCGATACCTCTTAAAATATCTGGTGCAAATATACCGGCAGTTCCATTTCCACATGCAACAACTGCTTTTATTTTTTTTTTAATTTTATTATTTTTGATTAAATCTTCTTTATAAACTTGTTGAAAATTTTCAATTTGTTTTTCTTTTCCTCGACCTGATTTAAATTTTTGATTTAAAGTTATTTCTTTTAGTTCCTTCATTTCTTCTGGCGCATGAGTTAATCCTTTTTTGATACCCATCTTAACTCCAGTCCATCCATTCTCATTATGACTTGCAGTTACCATTGCAACTGCATCAGAATTCAAACGAAACTGAGCAAAATAAACCATTGGTGATAATGATAATCCAACATCTTCAACATTACACCCAGTTGATAGCAATCCTTTTTTAAGAGCTGTTTTTATTTCCTTGCTATAAGAACGATAGTCATGACCAACTATAACTGTAGGATTATTTTTTTTGGTATGATTAATTATCTGTGTTCCTAAACCTTTTCCAAGATTCTCTATTCCTGCTTTATTTATGCTTTCTTCGTACAACCATCGCGCGTCATATTCTCTAAAACCATAGGGATCAATTTTAATATTTTGTGTCATTTGTTAATTTCTTATCTCTTTTATGTTAATTACCTGTAATTTTTTAATTTTTTTTATTGATAAATAATCGGGTATGTTCTATAAATGTTCTGTTGATTTACTGTTTATATAGTATATTAACACTAAACGCCTACAACATGTAGTTGTTTTCGTATAATTAAGTAAATATAATAAAAGTTATGAACAAAATTTTATCGCAGGCCCTAAAGAAAGCTGTCTCTGAATATAGCCCTCAAGTTAATGAGGTTTCAAAAGATAAAAGACCTGACCTTTTCTCACTAAATAACGAAACAGAACTATTTCAAAATGACAAAGGTATCATTATTAAGATTGACCGTTCGAAAGATGCAAACTTGACGGACTTTGGTAAAGCGACCTTAAAAGATAGATATCTTGGACATAACGAATCTTTCCAAGATTTATTTGCTAGAGTTGCAAGCTCGTATGCTGATGACAATCTTCATGCACAAAGAATTTATAATTATATAAGTAACCTTTGGTTTATGCCAGCAACACCTGTTTTATCAAACGGAGGTACCAAAAGGGGATTGCCTATTTCTTGTTTTTTAAATGAAGCATCAGATAGCTTAGGTGGTATTTTAGATTTGTGGAGTGAAAATGTTTGGCTTGCAGCTAAAGGTGGTGGTATTGGAAGTTATTGGGGCAATCTAAGATCTATTGGTGAAAAAATTGGTAAAGTTGGAAAGACTTCAGGAATAATTCCATTTATTAAAGTTATGGACTCTTTAACTATGGCAATTAGCCAAGGTTCTTTAAGAAGAGGCTCTGCAGCGTGTTATCTTCCAGTTGATCATCCGGAAATAGAAGAGTTTATAGAAATGAGAAGACCAACAGGCGGTGACCCAAACAGAAAAGCATTAAATTTACATCATGGTGTTTTAGTTTCAGACGCATTCATGAGAGCTGTAGAAACTGATGAGCAATGGGCATTAAAAAGTCCCGCTGATGGAACAGTACAACAAACTATTTCTGCAAGAAATTTATGGATAAGATTATTAACTGCAAGAATAGAAACTGGTGAACCGTATATAATTTATATTGATACCGTTAACAGACAAATCCCACAACATCATAAATTAGCCAATCTTACTGTTAAAACTTCTAACTTGTGTAGTGAAATTACTTTACCAACAGGAATAGACAAAGATGGCAGAGATAGAACAGCAGTTTGCTGTTTGTCTTCTTTAAATTTAGAGAAATATGATGAATGGAAAGATGATCCAAACATGATTAATGATGTTATGAGATTCTTAGACAATGTTTTATCTGATTTCATAAATAAAGCCCCAGATCAATTTAAAGATGCAAAGTATTCAGCCGAAAGAGAGCGAAGTGTTGGATTAGGTGTAATGGGTTTTCATTCATTTCTACAAAAAAATAGAATCCCCTTAGAATCTGTAATGGCTAAGTCTTGGAATAAAAAAATATTTAAAGACATAGATGCAAAAGTAAACCAGGCTTCTAAGGATTTAGCAGAAGAGAGAGGTGCGTGTCCTGATGCTGCAGAGTATGGTTATCAAGAAAGATTCTCAAACAAAACTGCAATTGCGCCGACAGCTTCAATTTCTATTATTTGTGGTGGAGCATCTCCGGGGGTAGAGCCCATTGCTGCTAATAGTTACACTCACAAAACTTTGTCAGGTTCATTTAATGTCAAGAATAGATATTTAGAGGAAATCTTAGAAAGTCACGGCAAAAATGATGATGAAACTTGGTCGAGTATTACAACAAATCAAGGCTCTATATCACATTTAGATTTTCTAACAGATCTAGAGAAAGATGTTTTTAAAACAGCATTTGAGCTAAACCAAAACTGGATTATTGAGTTAAGTGGCGACAGAACCCCATTTATATCTCAAGCGCAATCAGTAAATTTATTCTTACCTGCTGACGTTCATAAAAAAGAACTTCATAAAATTCATTTTGATGCTTGGAAAAAAGGTTTAAAGAGCCTTTATTATTGTAGATCAAAATCAATTCAAAGAGCTGAAAATATTAATGATGCAAAATCAACAGATATTATGGCTAACGTTTATAAAAATAAATCAACCAAAACTGAAGAAACAGAATACGAGGAGTGTCTATCATGTCAGTAGCTGAAAAAATCAATACAGTAGTTATTCAATCTGAAAAAAAAGAAATTATTCAACCAAAAAAAATGGGATTGTTAGTAGAGAACCCAGTTTATAAACCTTTTAGATATCCATGGTGTTATGATGCATGGTTAACTCAACAAAGAATTCATTGGTTACCTGAAGAAGTCCCACTAGGTGATGACGTAAGAGATTGGCAAAAAAATTTATCTCAATCAGAAAAAAATTTATTAACACAAATTTTTAGATTTTTTACTCAAGCCGATGTTGAAGTAAACAATTGTTACTTAAGACATTACACAACAGTTTTTAAACCAACTGAAGTTTTAATGATGATGACTGCTTTTGCGTCAATGGAAACAGTTCATGTTGCTGCTTACTCACATCTTTTAGATACAATTGGTATGCCTGAATCTGAATATTCTGCTTTTATGAAGTATAAAGAAATGAAAGATAAATACGATTACATGCAAAACTTTAATGTAAATTCAAAAGAAGATATTGCTAAAACTGTTGCAGTATTTAGTGCATTTACTGAAGGGCTTCAGTTATTTGCAAGTTTTGCTATCTTGTTGAACTTTCCAAGACATAACAAGATGAAAGGTATGGGCCAAATTGTTACCTGGTCTGTCAGAGATGAAACTCTTCACTGTAATTCTATGATAAGAGTTTTTAAAGAATTCATTAATGAAAACCCTGAAATATGGACACCAAAACTGAAAAAAGAACTTTACGAAGCTTGCAGAACAATTATTGAGCACGAAGATGCTTTTATCGATTTAGCTTTTGAAATGGGTCCAATGGAGGGTTTAACTGCAAAAGATGTTAAGGATTATATTCGATTTATAGCTAATAGAAGACTCGTTCAGCTTGGTTTAGAGGCAATTTATGATGTTGATAAGAATCCTCTAGGCTGGTTAGACACTATGCTTAACGCTGTAGAGCACATGAACTTTTTTGAAGGTCGTGCAACAGAATATTCTAAAGCATCTACCCAAGGAACATGGGTTGAAGCATTTAGTTAATATTTAAAAGTTATCTTTGATTTAATTGTAGGACTTTTCTATGTTTGTTACCTTTGTAGCTAGCTAAAGGTCTAATAAGTTTATTTGCTGCGTGTTGCTCCATAATATGGGCAGACCAACCTGTTACTCTTGAAATAACAAATATTGGTGTAAAAAAATCTGTATCAAATCCCATCAAATGATACGTAGGTCCTGTAGGATAATCAACATTTGGGTAGATATTTTTCTCTTTAATCATAACTCTTTCAACAATGTCATAAATTTTTTCAAATTTTTTATCTTTTTTAAGTTTTGCAACTTTTCCAAAATATTCCCTCATGGTTGGAACCCTTGAATCACCAGATTTATAAACTCTGTGTCCAAAACCCATAACTACTTCTTTATTTTTTAGAGCATTATTGATCCATTTAAGTGCGTTTTCAGGCTTTTTAATTTTGTTCATCATGTGCATAACTTCTTCATTAGCACCACCATGCAATGGTCCTTTCAAACTGGCAATTGCTCCAGTAATTGCTCCATGAATATCAGATAAACTACTTGTAATAGTTCTTGCTGTAAAAGTTGAAACATTAAAACTATGTTCAGCATAAAGTATTAAAGAAACATCAAAAGCTTTAACAATTTCTTTTTGAGGTACTTTACCAAAGCACATATAAAAAAAATTTTCAGCAAAAGTTAAATTCTTTTTAGGTTTTATTATTTTCTTACCTTTTCTAATTCTATAAAATGCAGCTAAAGCAGTTGGGGTTTTTGCAAAAATTCTTAAAGCTTTCCTCATATTTGCTTCATGAGAGGAATCTTGAGTTTCTTTATCCTCTAAACCCATTACACTTACAGCAGTTCTTGCAACATCCATTGGATGAGACTTTTTTGGCATATGCTTTATAATCTCATATAAATTTTTTGACAATTCTCTGTGATTTTTTTCTTCTTTTTCAAATTTTCTAAGTTGTATTGTGTTTGGTAAATCTTTATTTAAAATCAAGTAAGCTACTTCTTCAAATCTGCAATATTCACATAAGTCTTGAGCTGCATATCCTCGATAAGTTAAAGAATTAATTTCAGGCATTACTTTTGAAACTTCAGTCTCATCAACAACAATTCCTAATAAACCTTTTTTGATTTCGTCACTCATTATTCGTGTCCTTCCGTACTAAAGTTATAAATTTTTTCATCTAAGGAGTTATATTTTTCATATTCAACCAATTCATATAGCCTTTTTCTAGTTTGCATCTTATCTAAGATGTTGTTCTGGTGTCCACTTGCATAAATGTCTCTCAATCCATCCTCGACATTTTTCATCGCTAATCTTTGGGTAGTAACTGGGTAAATAACTATGTTAAATCCCATATTTTCTAAATCTTTATAATTAAATAATTTTGATTTGCCAAATTCAGTCATATTTGCAAGCAAATAACACTTGAGTTCCTTCCTTACCTTTTCAAAATCTTTTTCATCTTGAAGCGCTTCAGGAAAAATGATTTCTGCACCAGCGTCAATATATGCTTTACACCTCTCAATCATTTTATCAATACCTTCAACTCCTTTTGCATCTGACCTAGCAATAATTTTAAAATTTGGATCTTTTTTAGAAGCAACACATTCTTTTATCTTTTTAACCATTGCCTCAGTTGAAATTAATTCTTTGTTATCCAGATGACCACATCTTTTTCTCTCAATTTGATCTTCTAAATGAACTCCTGTAATTCCAAACTCTTCAAATGTTTCAATAGTTTCTTTACAAGATTTAAATCCTGTATCAATGTCAACAATAGTTGGAAGATTTGTAACTCTTGATATCAAATAAGATCTAGTGCTTACATCCTGCAAAGTAGTAAGTCCTATATCAGGAAAGCCCAAATCATTTGCCATTACCCCTCCTGAAACGTAAACCGCATCATATCCTATTTCTTCGATTAACTTTGCTGTTAAAGGGTTATATGCACCAGGTATTCTTAAAATATTGTTAGTTTTTAGCTTTAGATCAAAATCTATTCTTTTTTGGCCTGGTTCTTTTTCAATAAAGTGCATTAAAAAATTCCTTTTTTCAGATTTCGTTTTAATTTACTTTTTTTCACAATTAAATTTAAATTATCTAACTGACCAGATTTTAAATTCTCTAAATTCTGCACATTTTTTAAAAAACGGTCACTCTCTCTTTTATCAAGAATACCTTCAGTAAGTGTTAGAAATTTATTAATATAATTTTGTCTTTTAAATGGTCTTGCGCCATATGGGTGGGCATCGGCTTTATCAAGTGCTTCAGTAATTTTCTTACCGTTATTCAAGGTAACCACTACTTTTGCACCAAAGGACTTATATTTTGGGTTAGGATCGTGATATTTCTTAGTCCATTTTTTATCTTCATAAGTTTTAATGCATCTCCAAATTTTTATAGTACTTTTCTTATTTGCTCTTGCTTTAGTGTAAGATTTAACATGGTGCCAATCCCCATCTTCTAATGCAACAGCAAATATATACATAATTGAGTGGTCTAGAGTTTCTCGACTTGCGTTTGGGTCCATTTTTTGTGGATCATTCGCACCAGTTCCAATTACATAATGAGTATGATGACTTGTATATATATCAATTTTTTTAATTAAGTTTACATTTGGTATTTTAGTCTTTAATTTTTTTGCCAGATCAATTAGTGCCTGAGATTGATACTCAGCTGAATATTCTTTTGTATAAGTTTCTAATATTGCTTTTTTACTCTCTTTTATCCTCGGTAATGGAACTTTATAATTTGCTTTTTTTCCATCTAATATTCTTGCGATAACACTGTCTTCACCTTCGTATATTGGACTGGGAGCTCCTTCTCCTCTCATTACTCTGTCCACAGCCTCAATTGCAAGTTTACCAGCATGCGCAGGTGCATATGCTTTCCAACTGGAGATTTCACCCTTTCTAGATTGTCTAGTAGATATCGTTGTATGAAGAGCTTGTTGAACTGCTTGATAAATAGTTTCTGTATTAAGTTTTAACATTGAACCTAATCCTGCTGCTACACTTGGACCAAGGTGAGCGATATGGTCTACCTTATGTTTATGAAGGCATATACCTTTAACTAGATTTACTTGAACTTCATAAGCAGTAATAATTCCTTTTAAAAGGTCTAAACCACTTTTTTTATTTTGTTGTGCAACAGCTAATATTGGTGGAATATTATCACCTGGATGACTGTAATCAGCTGCTAAAAAAGTATCATGAAAATCGAGCTCTCTAACAGCTGTACCGTTTGACCAAGCTGCCCACTCACAATCAAATTTTAATTTTGAGTTTACACCAAACAAAGTTGCCCCATTTTTTCTAGAATGTTTTAATGCCATTTCTCTTGAAGATATTACAGGTCTCCTATTTAGAGAAGCAACTGCAACAGATGCGTTATCAATAATTCTATTTATTACCATTTCGATTGCATCCTTATTTAATTTAGCATTATCACTAGCTATTTCTGCAATCTTCCAGGCAAGCTGTTTCTTTTTTGGTAAGTTAATTTTTGATGGATAAACTTTTACAGTATGTAATAACAAAATATCTCCTTTAAGATATTTTGTTTTTAATAGTTAAATTAAATTAATCAATATTAAAGATATTTTGATATTATTTTTTCTATACCAATAAAGTCTTTTATTAAGTGATTATGATAAATTTCATCAATATTTTTTTCAGTATATCCATCTTCCAATAAAATCATCGGTATTTCTGCAGCTTTTGCAGCATTGGCATCAGTTTCACTATCACCAATCATTATAGATTTATTTTTTTCACCATCTAGAATTTCAATAATTGTTGTTAAATGTCTCGGGTCAGGCTTGCAGTACTCAAAAGTATTATATCCAGCAATAAATTCAAAATAATCATGTATCCCAATTTTTTTTAGCAAATCAACAGCAAGATGTTCTGTTTTATTTGTACACACACCCATTGAAATTGTTTCCTTCTTGCACCATTCTAAAAAATCTTCTACACCATTTAATAATTTACTTTCATTTAAAATATTATTTCCATAATAGGAAATGAATTCGTCAGTCATTTTATTTTTTATTTTTTCATTAATGGTTGTTAATTCTTTCTTGGCTTGACTCCATATTGATCTTCCGATCATAGCACCGGCACCTTTGCCGACTGAGCTTTTTAAGTCCGCTAAAGATTTGCTTGGATAACCAAATTTTTTCATCACATGATTATGAGCGTGCATTAAATCTGGCGCAGTATCAACAAGAGTACCATCTAGATCAAATAAAATAGTGAATTTTTGTTTCATAATAAAAGTATTTTAAAGAAATAATTTGTGAATTAATTAAGTTATATACTTAATGTAAACAAAAATTAAATGAAACCCTTAAATTCACAAAAAATTCAAATTAAGTTAAGAAATAAATTTATAAAAGCAGGTGTTAAAATGTTAGGACCTGAAACAATTTTCTTTTCTAAAGATACAAAAATTGGAAAAAATGTTTCCATTGAGCCTTATGTTGTATTTGGTCCAAAAGTAAAAATTGGAAATAATGTTATAATTAAATCTTTTTCTAATTTAGAGGCATGCAAAATTGAAAACAAAGTTGAGATTGGTCCTTATGCACGAATAAGACCTGAAACGATTTTGAAAGAGGGTTCTAAAATAGGGAATTTTGTTGAAGTTAAAAAAAGCACTGTCGGTAAAAAATCAAAGGTAAACCATTTATCTTATATTGGTGACACTGAAATTGGCAAAGCTACAAATGTTGGTGCAGGTACGATAACCTGTAATTATGATGGTATTAAAAAAAGTAAAACAAAAATAAAAGATAGAGTATTTATTGGATCTAATTCTTCACTAGTTGCACCAGTTACAATTGAGAATGAGAGTATTGTTGGAGCAGGTTCAGTTATAACAAAAAACGTATCTAAAAAATCGTTGGCTCTAACTAGATCTTTACAAACAGAAATTAAAAATTATAAGAAAAAAAGATAAATTATGTGTGGTATAATTGGCATTACAAGCAATAAGCCTGTTTCTGGAAATATTATCAACTCACTTAAAAAGCTTGAGTACAGAGGCTATGACTCTGCTGGGATAGCAACTCTTTTTGAAGGTAAAATAAAAGAGTTAAAATCTGAAGGTAGAGTAAATACTTTAGAACAAAATTTTGATTTAAAAAATTTAAAAGGTAACATAGGAATTGGTCATGTTAGATGGGCTACGCACGGGGTACCAAATAGTATTAATGCTCACCCGCACTCATCTCATAATGTTTCTGTTGTTCATAACGGAATAATTGAAAATTCAACAATATTAAAAAAATATTTAACAACCAAAGGGCATGTATTTAAATCTCAAACAGACACTGAGGTAATAGTCCATCTAATAACAGAGAACTTAAAAATTGATCAATTAGATGAAGCTATTACCAAAACATTAAAACAACTTCATGGCAGTTTTGCTTTAGGAATTGTTTTTAAAGATATTCCTGACTTAATAGTTGGAGCAAGAAGAGGTTCACCTTTAGCTGTTGGATATGGACCTAATGAAAATTATCTAGGTTCAGATTCTTATGCATTAAAGTCAATGACAAATAAAATTACATATCTTGATGATGGCGAATTTTGTATTATTAAAAAGGACCAAGTTCTTTTTTTTAACGAAGATGGAAAAAAAATAAATAAAAAAATTTTAGAACTTTCATCAGATGTGGCTAGTTATGAAAAAGGTGATTTTAAGCATTTTATGGCTAAGGAGATTGAGGAGCAACCATCGACAGTTAAGACCGGAATTAAGGAATATATAGATAAAACAAATTCAGAAATAAATATTTATAATTTTCCTTGGAAAATAAGTGAAATAAATTCAATTACTTTAATAGGTTGTGGAACAGCTTATCATTCCTGTCTAATGGCTAAATATTGGTTTGAAGAATTAACCCAACTTGATGTCTCTATAGATATTGCATCAGAGTTTAGGTACAGAAAAAATAGATTTAAAAAGGACTCTTTATATGTATTTGTTTCGCAATCAGGAGAAACGGCAGATACACACGCGGCACTAGACCTATGTAACAAAAACGATATGAAAACTTGTGCTGTAGTTAATGTAATTGAAAGTTCGATTGCAAGAGATGCAAATTTTGTATTACCAATTCATTGTGGCCCAGAAATTGGTGTCGCATCTACAAAAGCCTTTTTAGGACAAATTTTAATTTTATATATTTTAGCCTTAAAACTAGGATTTTTAAGAAATGAAATTAATAAAGAAAATTATAAAGAAAAAATTAAAGACTTACTCGGCTTACCAAATTTAATTGAGAAATCTTTACTAATAGATAACGATATCCAAGCTATATCCTCAACTTTTAATGAAGCCAAAGGTTCAATGTTTTTGGGCAGAGGTTTTTCTTATCCAATTGCGCTTGAAGGTGCTTTAAAACTGAAGGAATTATCCTACGTACATGCAGAAGGTTATCCAGCTGGTGAGATGAAGCATGGTCCATTGGCATTAATTGAAGATGGAATGCCGGTTGTGGTGCTAGCTCCAAGAGATAATTATTATAAAAAAACTATTTCTAATATGCAGGAAGTAATAGCAAGAGGGGCAAAGGTTTTATTGATAACTAATAAAAGCAAAGACGAAATTGTTTCTGAAAATATTTGGGAAACTATTGAAGTTGAAAATACAAATGATGATTTATTACCTTTCCTTCTAACAATACCTCTTCAAAAACTTGCATATTATTCAGCTCTTAAAAAAGGATATGATATCGATAAGCCTAGAAATTTGGCTAAATCTGTCACTGTTGAATAAAGTTTAAACTCTGCTAAAACACCTGCAGGTTGCATATGAAAAATTGGAAAAAAAATAGTTGGAGAAAATATCCTGTTAAGCACATACCAGAGTATCCAGATAAAAAAGAGTTGGATACAGTTTTGGATAAGATAGGAACTTTCCCACCATTAGTTTTTGCAGGAGAGACTAGACATTTAAAAGATCAACTTGCTGAAGTTGCTGATGGAAAAGCTTTTCTTCTTCAAGGTGGAGACTGTGCCGAAAGTTTCGCTGAATTCAATCCAGACAATATAAGAGACACATTTAAACTATTGTTACAGATGTCCTTAGTTTTAACATACTCAGCCTCTTTACCAGTTGTGAAACTTGGAAGAATAGCTGGTCAATTTTCAAAACCTAGAAGTTCACCAGTTGAAACAAAAAATGGTGTAGAGCTTCCCAGTTATCTAGGAGACAACATTAATGGGATGGAATTTACTGAAAAAGCAAGAATTCCTGATCCAAAAAGATTATTCAAAGCTTATTCTCAGTCAGCTGCAACACTCAATCTTATAAGAGCTTTTTCAAAAGGAGGTTTTGCAGATTTAAACAAAGTACACTTGTGGAATCTAGATTATATTAAAAAAAGTCCACAAGCTAAAAAATTTAAAGACCTTGAGGATAAAATTGCTGACGCTATAGCTTTTATGAGAGCATGTGGAATCACGTCAGATTTTAACAACAGATTATATACTGTTAATTTTTGGACATCACATGAGGCCTTATTATTACCTTTTGAAGAATCTATGACACGAACAGATTCTACTACTGGTGAAAATCATGACACCTCTGCTCATTTTGTTTGGATTGGAGATAGAACTAGACAATTAGATGGCGGACATGTTGAATTTTGCAGAGGAATAGAAAATCCAATTGGCATTAAATGTGGACCAACATTAAAAGCTGATGATCTAATTAATTTATGTAATAAAATTAACCCAAAAAATGAGAAAGGTAAAATTACATTAATTTCAAGATTTGGAGCAGATAATGTTTCAAAACATTTACCAAAACTTATTCGAGCAATTAAAAAAGAGGGACTTAATGTTATTTGGTCGTGTGACCCATGTCATGGAAATACTATTCAAGCAGTTACAGGTTTTAAAACAAGACCTTTCAATAGAGTTTTAAAAGAAGTTAAAGATGTTTTTGCTTGTCATCAAAGTGAAGGAAGCTACGCAGGAGGTCTACATATTGAGCTTACTGGTCAAAATGTAACAGAATGCATAGGAGGTGCTCAAAAAATATCTGAGCAAGATCTGTCGTCAAGATATCATACCCATTGTGACCCAAGATTAAATTCAAATCAGGCTTTGGAATTAGCTTTTTTGATATCAGATGAGATTAAAAAGAATAGCTCTTATTCAAAAAACGCAAATAGAGCGGCATCTTAAAACATTGCAAAATCGTTAAAAATTAATAATTAAAACAATATGAATTCATTTGAAAAAGTTAAATTTATTTCTAATTGGATTAAGGATTATGCAAATAATATGCCATCCAAGGCTGAGTCTTTAGTTATAGGTATCTCTGGCGGAATAGATTCCTCAGTATCAAGTACTTTAAGTGCTATGACAGGTTTAAGAACAATTGTTCTGTCCATGCCGATTAAACAAAAATCACACCAACATGATTTAAGTTTAAAACATCAAGAATGGTTGGTAAAAAATTTTAAAAATGTTGAAGGGCATACAATTAATTTAGATGAATTATTTCTAGCTTTTAGTACTAGTTTATCCAAATTTGACAACGAACATGGAATGGCAAATTCTAGAGCAAGATTAAGAATGACAACTCTTTACCAAGTAGCTGCAGCTAATAAAGGCATTGTTGTAGGAACTGGAAATAAAGTCGAAGACTTTGGTGTAGGATTTTATACAAAATATGGAGATGGTGGAGTAGATATTTCACCAATAGCAGATTGTAATAAAACTCAAATTTGGGAACTAGGAAAAGAACTTGGGATTCTTAATGAAATAATTGAAGCTGCACCAACTGATGGATTGTGGGATGATGGAAGAACTGATGAAGGCCAACTAGGATTAAAATATGAAGAATTAGAAGAGGCTATGGCCAATCCTAATTCTCCGAATCGATCTAAATACGAAACTATTAGAAAACAAAATATGCATAAAATGGAGCCAATTCCAGTATGCATAATTCCAAATTAATCAAATAGATTCACAAATCTATTTTTTAAGTATATTCCTAAAATCATGAGTAATGATATTTTTTTAACTAATAATCTGAGTAACAAAAAAGAAAAGTTTGTTCCTATAGATGAAAAAAATATTAGGATGTATGTTTGCGGTCCGACTGTATACGACGATCCTCATATTGGCAATGCAAGACCTATTGTTGTTTTTGATATTCTTTTTAAAATTTTTAAAAAAAAATATCCAAAAGTTACATATGTTAGAAATATAACTGATGTTGATGATAAAATTATTAATTCATCAAAGGAAAAAAATATTTCAATTTCTGATTTGACCAATACTGTTATTAAGAGTTTTGATAAAGATTGTAATTACTTAAATTGCGATATCCCCACACATCAACCCAAAGCGACAGAGAATATTGATATAATGATTGAAATGATTTCTGATTTAACAAAAAAAGGATTTGCTTATGAGGAAAATCAGCATGTGTATTTTGAAGTAAATAAATTTAAAGATTATGGAAAACTTTCAAATAAAAATCTTGATGAATTAATTGCTGGTTCAAGAGTTGAAGTAAGTGATAACAAAAAAAATTCACAAGATTTTGTTCTATGGAAACCTTCTAAAGATGATGAGCCTTCTTGGGAGTCCCCATGGGGCAAAGGAAGACCTGGTTGGCATTTAGAATGTTCTGCTATGTCAAAAAAACTTCTTGGAAATGAGTTTGATATTCATGGAGGTGGTATAGACCTATTGTTCCCACATCATGAAAATGAAATTGCTCAATCAAGATGTGCAAATGATACAAAAGTTTTTGCAAATTTCTGGTTACATAACGCATTCATAACAATGTCGAATGAAAAAATGGCTAAATCTAAAGGAAATATTTTAAAAATAAAGGATTTTAGGAACAAGGTAAGTGGTCAAGTATTAAGATTAGCTTTAATGAGTGCACATTACAAACAACCATTAGATTGGAACGATAAACTTTTAAATGATTGTCAAAATACAATTAGTAAATGGTATAATGTTTACTCCTCTGATTATCACGAGGAAGAAGTTGATGATGAAATTCTAAAACCACTTTACGACGATTTAAATACACCAGGTTACATTGCTAACCTTCATAAACTGTATGAGAAAGCACAAAAAGGTAATTCCACTGACAAAGCATTATTTACATCTGCATGTAATTTTATAGGTTTATTGAATGAAACTGAAATCGAATGGTTAGAGTTTAAGAAAAATAAACTTTCAATAAATGAAGCTGAAATTTTAGATAAAATTGAGCAAAGAAATAAAGCTAGAAAAGATAAAAACTATGAAGAAGCTGATAAAATAAGAGACGAGCTTTTAGACAAAGGTGTTTTAATAGAAGATAAAAATGGTAAAACGACGTGGAAATTTAAATGAGTAAAGATCAGCTATATATATTTGATACCACTCTTCGTGATGGAGCACAAACACAAGGTGTTGATTTTTCAATTGACGATAAGGAGAAAATTTCTTCTGCCTTAGATGAGCTTGGTGTTGATTACATTGAAGGAGGTTGGCCTGGTGCGAACCCAACTGATACAGAATTTTTTAACAAAGATCACAATTTTAAATCAGCTAATTTAACTGCTTTTGGCATGACAAAGAAATCAGAGCATAGTGCTGAAAATGACCCAATGTTATCGTCATTAATTAATTCGAAAAGTTCATCAATTTGCTTGTTTGGAAAATCTTGGGATTTCCAAGTTGACGTAGCCCTTGGTATATCAAATCAGGAAAATCTTACCAATATTAGCGACAGTGCAAAACATATCGTTAAATCAGGTAAAGAATTTATGTTTGATGCTGAACATTTTTTTGATGGATATAAAGCAAATTCTGAATATGCACTTGCTTGCTTAAAATCTGCTTATGACAATGGAGCAAGATGGATTGTTTTGTGTGATACAAATGGAGGTACACTTCCTCATGAGATTGAAAAAATTGTTTTGGAAGTTGCAAAATATATACCAGGAAAAAATTTAGGAATTCATGCTCATAATGATACAGAAAATGCAGTTGCAAATAGTTTAACTGCAGTTCAAGCTGGTGTGAGACAAGTCCAGGGAACTATTAATGGGTTAGGTGAAAGATGTGGTAATGCAAACCTAACATCTCTGATACCAACCTTGTTTTTAAAAAAAGATTTTTATGAAAATTATAAACTTAATATTAAACGTGAAAATTTGAAAAATTTAACACAATGTTCAAGGCTGTTAGATGAATTACTAAATCGCAAACCTAATAAACACTTACCTTATGTTGGTGCATCAGCCTTTTCTCACAAGGGAGGAATGCATGTTTCTGCTGTTCAAAAAGATCCAAAAACTTATGAACACATTAATCCTGAAGAGGTAGGAAACTCGAGAAATATAGTTGTCTCAGACCAATCAGGACAGTCTAATATTATGTCTAGATTAAATTCTATAGGAATAAAGGTAGAGAAAAATGATCCTAAAATAAAAAAACTTCTTGAAGAGGTAAAAGATAGAGAATTTATTGGATATAGCTACGACGGTGCAGATGCTTCTTTTGAATTACTAGCAAGAAGGTTGATGGGTGACATACCAAGATATATTTCAATCAATGAATACGATGTTTCTGTTAAAAAGGACAAATCAGGAGAAATTATTTCACATGCAAAAGCTAAATTAGAAGTAGATGGTCAAAAAATATTGTGTGAAGGAGAGGGTAATGGTCCTGTTAATGCTTTAGATAACGCAATCAGAAAAAACGTAAATAAACTTGATAAATATTCTGAATACCTAAAAGATTTAAGATTAGTCGATTATAAAGTAAGAATTTTAAACACAGGAACAGAGGCGGTAACTAGAGTTAGTATTGAAAGTACAGACTCAAAGGGATTAAATTGGTTTACTATAGGAGTTTCGCCAAATATCATTGATGCATCCTTTAAAGCACTCATCGATAGCTTGGATTACAAATTGTATAAAGATAATGCTCCAGCTAGCCTTTAAGCATGAAGATTAAAAAGTTCTCAAATAAACCGCTTGATATTAGTGAAAGAGTTGGAGCAAAACCAGTTATTTGCTATCCCAATAATAATATTGAAGAAAAAAACTTAAATATTTTACATCTAGCGCGAAAAAATTTGAATAAAAAAAATGAAATTATAATTCCTCCGAGAGATGCTAAAACATTTCAAGTTAAAAAAGGTGATTTCTTTAGAATTGAAAGTGTTGATGGGCCTCAAGTAGGGGACTTAAATCTTTTTAATTTGAATAATTTAAATGAAAAATTTTATTCTGGAAAAACACGAGCACTTTATGGAACACATCTTTCAGTGGGGGATAAAATGTTTAGTAGTTTTCCTTATCTTAGATCTCTAGCAACTATTACATGGGATACGTTAGATTGGTATGATTATGATAATGATGGTGGATCAGTACATGATGTAATTGGGACAAGGTGCGACCCTTATACTTCAAAGCTTCTATCGGGTATTGACTATCATTATTGCTGTCATTCAAATTTAACTAGAGCTCTGGTTAAAGAAAAAAAACTTAAAATCGATGAAGCCGAAAAAATAGTTCACGATGTTTTAAACGTTTTTATGTTAACTGGATTTACCAATGATACTAAACAATATTTTATGAAAGCAAGTCCTGTAAGACCAGGTGATTATTTGGAATTTTTTGCAGAGACAGATTTATTGGGAGCTCTATCAGCTTGCCCTGGAGGAGATTGTGGATCTGAACATTCCTCTGATGTAGCAAAATGTTATCCATTAATGGTGAGCATCTGGCAAACAGATAAAAAATATTTGAAAGATTTAGATTTATCCGAAATTTCAAATTATGATAGAAGTCACGGCATAGATTAATTATGTCAAAAAATAATATTTCATTTATTTTACACAAACCTCAGCTTTCAGAAAATATTGGTGCATGTGCGCGAGCGATGAAAAATTTTAATTTTCAAAAAATGATTGTTGTAGATCCTAAGCCTATTTACCCAAATGATAAAATTTTAGCTACATCTGTGGGAGCAAAAAACATTATAAACAAGAGTAAAAATTTTAATACTATAGAGTCTGCATTAAAAAATATTGATATAGTAATTGCAACTTCAGCAAGGTTTAGAAATAAAAACATCAAACATATTCAATTAGAAGATTTAAAGAAGATTGATTATAAAAAAAAAGTGGCTTTTTTATTTGGGTCCGAAGCTTCAGGACTTTCTAATAATGAAATAAGTTATGCAAACTATACTCTTCAGATTCCAACTAACCCAGATTTTAAATCTCTAAACTTGTCTCACAGTCTAATTATAATTGCTCAAATTGTGCATAGTATCATTAATTCAAAGTTTTCTAGTTTTAAAAAATCAAAAAAAGTAAAGTCAGCCTCAAAAAAAGACATATTATCAATGACCAATTTATGTATTAAACATTTGGAAGATATCGAATTCTTCAGACACAAAGAAAAGAAACCTATAATGCTTGAGAACTTGAGAAATATTTTTTACAGGATGGAATTATCTTCAAAGGAAACACGTATTTTATCAAGTGTATTTGCCAGTTTAGGAAGAAAACGTTGATTGACAAAACAATGAGTAAGTTTATAACCCCCTCTATTAAATGACTAAAAGATTAAACTCTAAACATAAAGTAGATAGAAGATTAAAGGTTAACTTATGGGGAAGACCAAAAAGTCCATTTAATACTAGAGCTTACGGACCAGGACAACACGGTCAGACAAGATCATCTAAGCCTTCAGATTATGGAATTCAGTTACAAGCTAAACAAAAACTTAAAGCTTACTACGGCAACATCAATGAAAGACAATTTAGAAATATCTATAAAAAAGCTGTAATGCTTAAAGGTGATACAGGTGAAAATTTAATAGGTTTGCTTGAAAGAAGATTAGATGCAGTTATTTATAGAGCGAAATTTGCAACAACAATATTTTCAGCTAGACAACTAATTAATCATGGACATGTCAAAGTTAATAGCAAAAAAGTTAATATTGGTAGTTACTTAGTTAAAGAAGAAGATACAATTGAAATAAGGGATAAATCCAAACAATTGGCAATTATTGATATTGCCTTAGCAAATAAGGAAAGAGAAACTCCAGAATATATTCAGATGGATGAAAAAAATAAAAAACTCAAATTTGTTAGAACTCCAAAATTTGAAGAAGTTCCTTATCCAATTGTAATGGAACCTAATCTTGTAATTGAATATTATTCTAGATAATCAGCTTTTAGTTTTAAAATTTATATTTTTGCTTTCAAATAGTTTTGCAAGTTCACCACTCTCAAACATTTCTTTTATAATATCACACCCACCCACAAATTCATTTTTTATATATAATTGTGGAATAGTAGGCCAATCACTATAAACTTTTATACCTTCTCTTAGTTTCTGATCTGATAAAACATTTACACCTTTAAAATTTACTTCCATTACTTTTAAAATATTAGATGTAGCCATTGAGAACCCACATTGTGGTGCATCGGGTGTACCTTTCATAAATAAGCAAACTTCATTATTTTCAATTTCATTTTTAATTAAATCATTTGTTTGTTGGTCCATTTTAATTTTCCTTTGTTTTGATTGCTAAAGCATGTAATTCGTTACCCATTCTACCTTTTAATGAGTTGTAAACCATTTTATGTTGTTCAATTTTACTTTTTCCTGAAAATTGAGACGAGATTATAGTTGCAGAATAATGGTTTCCATCACCAGCTAAGTCTTGTATTTCAACAATAGCATCAGGCATTGCCTCTTTAATTAAACTCTCAATTTCATTTAAGTTCATTGCCATTAGTTACTCATATATTCTTTTAACCAATTTGTATTAAACCCTTTTAATTCGTCAATTGTAACTTTTGTCTTTTCACTTAAAAATAGCATATTTTCATTGATTGTACCAAGCTCATCATAATGAACCGCATTTTTGTTTAATATATCTAGGACTTTTTTTTGATGTTTTTTACTTATTTCAACAATGTATCTCCCTTGATCTTCTGCAAAGAAATATTCTATTTCACTGATTAAGTATTTTGGTTTTTTAAGATTAATACCTTTATTACCATTAATACACATTTTTGAGACAGCAGTAATTATTCCACCTAAAGAAATATCATGGGCACTTTTAATTAAATTATTATCAATTAATTTTAATAGTGTTTCTCCATTATTTTTTTCATTAAATAGATTTATTTCTGGTGGAGGACCATTTTTTTCATCCAAAATAACTCTTGCAAATAAACTTTGGTCAATATGGCCCTCTGTTTTACCAATAACTAACACCAAATTATCAATTTCTTTAAAACCCATAGTAATCATTTTAGTATAATCTTTTATCAGTCCAACTCCGCCTATAGATGGAGTAGGCTTAATGCCCTGATCTTTTGTTTGATTATAGAAAGAAACATTGCCAGATACGACTGGAAATTTTAAATAGGAGCTTGCTTCTCCAATTCCCTTAACGCATTCAACAAACTCTCCCATGTTCTCTTCATTTTCAGGACTCCCAAAGTTTAGACAATTTGTTATAGCAATTGGTTTTGCTCCAACAGATATTAAATTTCTAAAACTTTCACACACTACCTGTTTTCCTCCAGTAAGAGGATGGGCCCAACAATACACTGCTGAGGAGTCTACTGATGCCGCAACTGCTTTATTGGTACCATGAACTCTAACCACACCAGAGTCTCCTCCAGGTTTTTGGATAGTATCTCCCATAACTGTATGATCATACTGTTGCCAAATCCATTCTTTACTACAGACATTTGGATTAGCTAAAATTTTTTTTAGTACCTCAATTATTTTTAAATTGTTTATATCATCTTTGTTAATTTTATTTCTCTTAGGAAGTTTTGCTTTTTTCCATTTACGATCATACATCGGTGAATTTTCAACAAGAGTATTAACTGGAATGTCAGCAACTTTTACACTATCAAAATAAAGTTCAATTTTCCTTGATTTGGTTGTTTTTCCAATTACAGCAAAATCTAAATTCCACTTATCAAATATTTTTTTAGCTTGCTCTTCTTTTCCATTTTCTAAAACAATCAACATTCTTTCTTGACTTTCAGAAAGCATGATTTCATAGGGGGTCATTTTAGTTTCTCTACATGGCACATTATTTAAATTAATTTCTATTCCAAGATTTCCTTTTGAAGCCATCTCAATACTTGAGGAAGTTAGACCTGCTGCCCCCATGTCTTGTATAGCAATAATGGAATCTCCTGCCATTAATTCTAAACATGCTTCAAGTAAAAGTTTTTCTGTAAAAGGATCACCGACTTGGACAGTCGGTTTTTTTTCTTCAATTTTGTCATCAAAACTAGCTGAGGCCATACTTGCTCCATGAATTCCATCACGACCAGTTTTAGATCCAACATATATTACAGGTTTATTTAAACCTGCAGCTTTTGAGTAAAAAATTTTATCTTTTTTAACTAATCCTAAGGTCATCGCATTAACAAGGATATTCCCGTTATAAGAGCTATCAAAACTTGTTTGTCCTGCAATCGTTGGAACTCCCATGCAGTTTCCATAGCCTCCTATTCCATGGACAACACCTCTTAATAGATTTTTTGTTTTTTTATGTTGTGTTGAACCAAAGTGTATTGAATTTAAATTAGCTATTGGTCTTGCACCCATCGTAAAAACATCTCTCATTATTCCACCAACACCTGTGGCAGCCCCTTGATAAGGTTCAATGAAAGAAGGGTGGTTATGACTTTCAATTTTAAAAACAATTGCATCATTATCTCCAATATCTACTACCCCAGCATTTTCACCAGGCCCCTGAATAACTTGTTTACCTTTAGTTGGTAATTTTTTTAAATGAAGTCTTGAAGATTTGTATGAGCAATGCTCATTCCACATAGCTGAAAAAATTCCAAGTTCAGTTATGTTGGGAGTTCTTTTTAAAAGCTGACAGATTTTTTTATACTCATCTTCTTTTAATCCATGATCGATAGCTATTTTTTCGTTAACAATCATTTTAAGTTATTGATTAAGTTTTTAAAAAAAAGAGATCCATCTTCACCTGATAGCGAGGGGTCGATCATTCTTTCAGGATGAGGCATCATCCCTAAAACATTTTTTTCTTTATTAAAAATTCCAGCAATATTTTTTATTGATCCATTTGGATTAAATGTTTCTTCAACTTTTCCTTCTCGATTACAATAATTAATTGCAACTTGAGTGTTATCCTCAATTTCCTTTAATTGATCATTTGTACAAAAATAATTTCCCTCATTATGAGCAATATGCAGCTCTAATAAGTTGTTATTGATGTTTTTAAAATAGTTATTATCTTTATCACTAATTTTAACAAAAACATTTTTACAAATAAATTCTAAATATTTGTTCCTTAACAAAACTCCAGGGACCAAGCCTGTTTCTACTAAAATTTGAAAACCATTACAAATACCCATTACCATTCCACCAGAGTTTGCAAAATTAATTACTGATTGCATAATCTTAGATTTAGAGGCCATGCTTCCACATCTAAGATAGTCACCATAAGAAAAACCACCAGGTAATACTACTAGGTCGCTTTTTGGTAACTCAACATCTTGATGCCAAACCATTTTATTTTTAAAACCAAATTTTTTTAAAGCGACATCCATATCTCTATCACAATTAGAACCTGGAAATGTTATAACTGATGATTTCATTAATTACTGTGCATCAATAATTTTGTAATTTTCTATTACAAGATTTGCTAAAAGCTTTTTACACATTTCTTCAACTTCATCTTTTGCTTTTTTAGGATTTGTTTCTTTAGTGTCAATTTCAAAATATTTACCTTGTCTTACTTCATTAACGTCATTAAAGCCCATTCCATCTAGAGCTTGATGAATAACTTTGCCTTGAGGATCTAAAACATCTTTTTTAAGGGTTATAACTACCGATATTTTCATTTACGCTTTCTTTTAACTGAAGATAGTTTTGTTACATTCACTGCGCTTAAGTTGGATTGTTCATGAAGGATACCAAGTCTTTTAGCAACTTCAGTGTAAGCTGGAATTAGATCTCCCAAATCTTTTCTAAACCTATCTTTATCTAATTTTTTATCAGTTAAATTGTCCCATAATCTGCAAGTATCAGGACTTATTTCGTCAGCTAATATTACATCTTTCTTTCCATTAGTATCCAGTCTTCCAAATTCTAACTTGAAGTCTATAAGTTTAATCCCAACACCTCTAAACATACCAATCATAAAATCATTAATTCTTAAAATCATTTTTTTAACTTTTTCTATTTCTTTTTTCGATGCCCAATCAAACGCAAGCATATGTTCCTCAGCAATTAATGGATCGCCAAGCTTGTCATTTTTTAAGCAATATTCAATTAAAGGTTCTTTTAAAATAGTTCCTTCTTCAATTCCAAGACGTTTTGTTAATGATCCTGTTGCAACATTTCTAACAACAAACTCAACAGGTATTATTTCTACAAGTTTTACAACTTGTTCACGCATGTTTAATCTTTTAACTAAATGATTTTTAATGCCTATTTGAGAAAGGCTTGAAAGTATATGTTCAGAAATTCTATTATTTAAAACCCCTTTACCCTCGATAATAGATTTTTTTTGGTTATTAAAAGCTGTTGCATCATCTTTAAAATATTGGATTACTAAATCTTTATCTGTTGTAGCATAAATAATTTTAGCTTTTCCTTCGTATAATTTTTTTCCTTTTTTCATTATTTGAAAACTCTTCTAAAGATTAAATTTACATTTTTAAAATGTTTGGAGTAACTAAAGATGGATTTTAGTCGTTTTTGAGAAATTTTATTCATAATCAATTTATCCTCTATAAGAACATCATATAAATTTAGATTTTCTGCAAAACACTTTTTTGCATAGCTCTGAACCATTTTATATGATTTTTCTCTACTTAATCCAGATTTTGTTAGTTCTAACATTACCTCTTGTGAAAAAATTAAACCTTTTGTTATATTTAAATTTTTAAGCATCTTTTTTGGATAGACAATCATGTTATCTAAAATATTTGTGAGTCTTACTAGAGCAAAGTCTGTAGTGATATTAGCATCTGGACCAATATTTCTCTCTACACTTGAATGTGATATATCTCTTTCATGCCACAGAGCAATATTTTCTAATGCAGGCACAACTGCGCTTCTCACCATTCTTGCAAGTCCAGTTAAGTTTTCACTTAGAATAGGATTTTTTTTGTGAGGCATAGCTGAAGAGCCCTTTTGTTTTTTTGAAAAAAATTCTTGTAATTCATAAACTTCTGTTCTTTGCAGATGTCTAATTTCAATAGCAACTCTTTCTATTGAGCCTGCTATAATTCCTAAAACTGAAAAATAGAATGCATGTCTGTCTCTTGGTATAACTTGTGTTGAAATTGGTTCTACTTTTAAATTTAATTTTTTTGCAACATGTTTTTCAACATTAGGATTAATATTAGCAAATGTTCCAACTGCCCCGGAAATAGCACAAGTTGCAACCTCATCAATTGCATCAGCCAATCTCTTCCTATTTCTCTTAAATTCTTCATAAAATGAAGCTAATTTTAAACCAAAAGTAATTGGTTCTGCATGAATCCCATGACTTCGTCCCATACACGGAGTTAGTTTATATTTTTTAGCCTGTTTCTTTAAAACTCTTAAAATTTGATCTATGTCTTTTAAAATTATTTTTCCTGATTGGACTAATTGTATATTGAAACTAGTATCTAAAACATCTGAGGAAGTCATTCCTTGGTGAAGATATCTAGCTTTTATTCCAGCTTTTTCACTAACTGAAGTTAAAAAGGCTATAACATCGTGTTTAACCTCAGACTCTATTTTATGAATTCTTGAGACATTAATTTTAGCTTTTTTTCTGACAATAGATGCAACTCCTCTAGGAATTTGTCCAAGTTTTTCCATCGCCTCTGCTGCAGCAATTTCAACATCTAACCAGATTTTATATTTATTTTCTTCTGACCAAATGTCAGTTAATTGTTTACGCGAGTATCTTTTAATCATTAATTATAAGTATGGAGGCTTTGAGTAACCTTTAGCAGATTCTGTAAAGATTTCATAACCATTTTCAGTAATTCCTATCGTATGTTCAAATTGAGCTGATAAAGATTTATCTTTTGTAACTGCTGTCCAGCCATCATTTAACATCTTTACATCATATTTTCCTGAGTTGATCATAGGTTCAATAGTAAATGTCATTCCAGGTCGAAGTTCCATTCCTGTATTTTTTGTTCCATAATGTAAAATATTTGGAGATTCATGAAAAGTTGTACTAATTCCGTGACCACAAAAATCACGTACAACAGAGAAACCTTTATCTTCAACAAATGATTGGATTGTATGTCCAATATCACCTAATTTTATACCAGGTTTCAAAATTTTAATTGCTTTCATCATCGACTCGTAAGTTGTATCAATTAAATTATTTAATTTAATTGGGGTTTTGCCAATACAAAACATTCTACTAGTGTCACCATAATGTTCATCAACAATTGCAGTAACATCTACATTTACTGCATCACCATCATTTAAAATTCTATCAGACGGTATACCATGGCAAACAACATGATTTAAAGATGTACATAACGATTTTGTAAAACCTCTATAGTAAAGTGGTGCGGAATAGCCTCCATTATCTCTTATGAATTCATATCCCAATTTATCAATGTAATCTGTGCTAACACCTTCCTTAATATTTTCTGTTAACATATCTAAAGTTCTAGCCGCAAGATTACCTGCAACTTTCATCTTTTCAAATTTTTCCTTATAATTACTCATCAATTATTTTAAGTTTTTTATCTATAAAAATTTTTTTTGAGCTTATATTACACCTATAAGCTAAAAAATTTACTCCTGCTTTTTTAGCTAGTAGATAATTTTTATAGTACCGCTCATCTATATCTTTAGCTATTTTAAAATATTTCATATTTTGAATTTGAACTAAAAATAACAGATACGTTTTATACCCTTTTTTTATGGCATCAATAAGGGTTAATAAATGTTTTGACCCCCTTGATGTTACAGCATCAGGAAATTCAGCAGTGTTTTTGTTTCTAAATAAGGTAACATTTTTTACCTCTAAGAAGCTTTTTTGAGTGTTTTTTTCCAGTAAAAAGTCAAATCTGGTTTCTTTATTAAAAAATACTTCAGGTTTAATAACATCATTATTTTTAAGTTCACTTATCAGATTATTTTCTAATCCATGCTGTACAATTCTGTTAGCCATGTGAGTATTAACTCCAACCAAATTTTTTCTTGAATTGATAATCTCTAGTCCAAATTTAAGTTTTCTTTTAGGATCATTATTTGGAAGTAAGTAAACTTCATTTCCTTCATCTAACAGGCCTTTCATTGACCCAGTATTAGGACAATGAGCCGTTACAGTTTCTTGTTGTAACTTCACATCAGTAAAAAATCTTTTATATCGTTTGATTAATTTGCCTTTTATTAAAGACTTGGTAAATTCCATCACTAAACTATATATATAAAATGACTAAAAAAACAAAAGTTAATGCCGCTATTTTAATTATAGGCAATGAAATATTGTCAGGTAGAACTCAAGACACCAACACTTCAACCATAGCAGTTTGGCTAAACTCGATTGGTGTTAAAGTAGAGGAGGTTAGAGTAATTCCTGATGTTGAAAAAATAATTATAGACACGTTAAATTTATTAAAATCAACTTATGATTATGTTTTTACAACCGGAGGTATAGGTCCAACCCATGATGACATTACAGCAGAGTCCGTTTCAAAAACCTTTGGGATAAAATATGAAATTCATAAAGAAGCTTTTAAAATTTTAGAGGCATATTACAAACCAGGTGAATTTAATGAGGGACGACAGAAAATGTGCTGGATGCCTGAAAATGCTAATTTAATTTTTAATCCAACAAGCGGGGCACCTGGATTTAATGTTGAAAATGTTTTTTGTTTGCCAGGTGTACCATCTATTTTAAAATCGATGCTAGGTGGTCTAACTAACACCATAGTTGGTGGAGAGCCAATTAAAAGTCACACAATAAGTTTAAGAACAGTTGAGAGTGAAATAGCAAACTCATTAACTAAAGTACAAAATGATAATCAAGATGTTGAGATTGGAAGCTACCCCTTTTTTCATGCTGGGAAATTAGGTGTTTCAATTGTAATTAGATCTGAGGATCAATCAAAAATAGATTTATGTAATTCTCAGATTCTAAAATTTGTTAATGACAAAAAAATTGAAGTTGTTGAAAGGTAATGCTTTATTTTGCATACGGTAGTAATCTGCACCATTTCCAGATGAAGCGAAGATGTAAAGATAGCATATTTATAAAAAAAATTAATTTAAAAGGCTTTAAACTTACTTTTAGAAGCAAATATAGAGCTGCAGACATTGAAATTAAAAAAAATTCAATGGTACCCGGAGCTCTTTTTGAAATTTCAAAAAGTGATGAAAAAAAACTAGATGTATATGAAGACTATCCAATTCTTTATAAGAAGCATTATTTTTATTATTATGGAAAAAGAGTAATGACTTATACTATGGTTAAAAAGTCACCTTTTAAATTTCCAACAGAAAGATACTTAGGTGTTGTTAAAAGAGGATATAAAGATTGCAAACTTGATAAAAAGCATCTTATTATTGCACTAAAAACCTAAAATTTAATAATGTTCTTACACACAAAATTAGAAAATCGAAAAGATCCAATCAAAATTTGTTTTATTGGATGTGGTAAATTTGTAAGTATGTTTTTAGCCCAATATAATCATTTAAATAAAATTCAAATTGATAGCATAGTTGATATTAATGAAGATCAAGCTAAGAAAAATTGTTTTAAAAGTGGCTTAAGTGAACAAAAAGTTCAAGAAATAAATTTTTCAGATTCATTAGACAATGTTCTGGATAGAGATATCGAAATTTTTATTGAGGCAACTGGCAATCCAATAGTTGGAACTGTTCATGCAACAAAGATAATAAAAAATAAGAAACATGTAATATTAGTCAATGTCGAAGCGGATATAACCTGTGGAAAATATTTATCTGATCTTGCAAAACAACAAGGTGTTATTTGTTCAATGGCTTATGGAGATCAGCCATCCTTAATTATTGAACAAATAGAGTGGGCAAGACTAAATGGATTTTCAATAGTATGTGCTGGTAAAGGAACAAAATATCATCCAACTTTTGTATATTCTACACCAGATACTGTTTGGGGCCACTATGGTTTAACTAAAGAGCGAGCTGAAAAAGAATCTGGAATGAATCCAAAAATGTTTAACAGTTTCTTATGTGGCGATAAATCAGCCATTGAAATGTGTGCAGTGAGTAATGCAGCAAATTTAAAATGTCCTAGTAATGGATTAACATTTCCTCCAGTTGGTGTTTACGATATTGCAAAAAAAATGATCCCAAAAAATGAAGGTGGTCTAATAGAATTTGAAGGACAAGTTGAAGTTATATCAAGTATTGATTTTGAAAAAAAAGATATTGCAAACGATTTGAGATGGGGAGTTTATATAGTCATTAAAGCACAAAATGAATATGTAAAAAATTGTTTTAAAGATTATGGAATGGTTACAGATTCATCAGGAAATTATTCTGCAATCTGGAGACCTTATCATTACATTGGTTTAGAATTAGCTCAATCAATTTATTCTATCGCTTTAGATGGTCGATCAACTGGTCATACAAAGTATTATAATGCAGATGTAGCAAGTTATGCAAAAAAAAATCTTAAAGTAGGAGAAAAACTTGATGGGGAAGGAGGGTATTGTGCACGTGGAAAAATAGTTTCATCAATAGTATCAAAAAACCAAAAAATCTTACCATTAGGACTTAGTGATAATGCAATATTAAAAAAAAATATTAAAAAGGACGACATTATTACTTTGGGGGATGTAGAATTAAATCTTCCTGAAGTGGTTGCTGATGCTAGAGAATATCAATACAAATTAATATAATAAGATGGATAAAGATTTTATTTTTTACAAAAAGAAAGGCTTTTTAGTCAAAAAAAAACTTATTAAACTTAATTTAGTTCAAAAAATTAATAAAATAATTTTAAAAGAAATAAACAAAGAAAAGAAAAGTAAAAAAAAAATTAAAGATCAAGGTGGTACCCAAAGCTATAATAACTATCATTTTGTATACACTTCAAATTCTTCCAAAAATAAAGAAATCTTAAGATTAAATAACCCACAAAATAAACATAAAATATTTTATGAACTTTCTAGAAATAAGAAAATAATTTCTATAGTAAAAAAATTATTAGGTGGAACTGTCAGATTTCATTTGGGTAAATTAAATTTTAAACTACCTAACAAAAAAAAGGGCAGTGAAATAGCTTGGCATCAAGATTGGGCTTTTTATCCACATACAAATGATGATTTGTTAACAGTTGGGATTTATCTAGAAGACTGCAATGAAAAAAATGGACCTTTAAAAATTATACCTGAGTCACACAAGAAAAAACTATATAGTCATCATAAAAAAGATAAATTTTTTGTAGGCAAGATAGATACAAAACTAAATAAGATTAAAACAAAAAATGCTGTAGCACTGACAGGATCAGCCGGCACAGTAGTTTTTTTTCACTGTAGATCAATACATGGCTCGGGTAATAATCATATGAATAGCAGTAGGCCATTAATTTTATTTGGCTACAGAGCTTGTGATGCTTGGCCCATATTTAATGATGGAAATCCACATCCTGAAATTGATTTTAAAAATTATGATAAAAATATAATTATAGGAGAAAAAACTATAAAACCTAGATCAGTTAATGTTCCAGTTATAATACCATTACCTAAAAAAAAACATTTTGTTTCCATTTATCAGCTTCAAAAAAACTAAATGAAAACTCTCTTATTAATTGGTGGAACAGGTTTTTTAGGACAAAGTTTTTTAGATTATATAAATGAAGGAAAATTAAAAAAAATAAAATTATCAAAAATATTAATTATCGCACGCAAAAAAAAAAAACTTAAAAGTAAAATTAAAATTCATTATATTAAAAATAGTATTTCAAAAATAAAAAAAATTCCTCAAACTGATTATATAATCTATGCTGCTAATTCAAATAATAATTCTGAAAATCTAAGTGGTATAAAAAATTTTATTAGTTTATTAAATGAAAATCATAAAAAAACAAAAATACTTTTTACTAGCTCAGGAGCAGTTTATGGTCCCAGAAATATTTTAAAAAAATTTAAAGAGTCAGAAAACATAAACCAAAATAAAATAAAAAATTTTAAAGGATACAAAAAAGGTTATTCTAAAGCTAAAATACTTATAGAAAAAGAATTTCAAAAATTAGCCAAACACGGATACAGTGTTTCTATAGCTAGATTATTTTCCTTTATCGGCAAAAGAATTATGATTAATAAAAATTTTGCAGTTACTGATTTAATTAACCAGGGTAAAGATAAACATAACTCAATTATTAGGTTAAGTGATAGTCGTGACATATATCGAAGTTATATGAACTCAGAAGACCTAATAAGATGGCTATTTAAAATTTTAAGCAGCTCCAACAAAAAATGTGATGTTTATAATGTTGGATCCAATCAAGCAATAACAATAGTTAAATTGGCAAAAATCATAGCAAAATATTTTAATAAATCAGTAAAAATAAAAACTAAAGCAAGAAGAAATCAATCAATCGACTATTATGTTCCATCAATTTCGAAGGCAAAGAGAAAATTAAATTTAAAACTAAATTTCACATTAAATAAATCAATTAACCAATTATTGAATTTTAAAGATATTTAAAAATAGTTGAATTCTATTTAACTTTAAAAGTAAAATTTTTATGTCCCGTATATGATAGAAATATTGTAACTAACATAGCAACTGCTTGTGAAATATAGATATTTATATTTAAAATAGAAACAAATAACCATAGAACAAATATTCCAACAATAGCTTTTACACCATAAACAACATAGGATCTAAGATATTCAAAAAACCAATTAGTGTTTATAGTTTTAAATACAAATCTTTTAAACATTATAAATGCAAAAGTTATATTAATAATGTTATTTAAAATACCTACTCCAATAATACCAATAAGCTCAAAAAATAAAAAGTAATTTACTAGACCAATAGAATATCCAAAAACTGTATTTAAAAAACCTACAATTAAAAATTTTTTTGGTAGCTTGTTATAGATGCTATATAAAAAATCCATTAATAAATAATTAAAATTTATTTATTTTCTTATTAAATTTTAAATCCTCTTTTTTCTATTTTTTGTTTCAAGGATTTTATTTTAGAGTAGGGACCATCAATATTGTCAATCTTCAAAGGATCTCCTTTTTTTAATTTAGTTGTCAAAGTTTCACCATTAAGCAATTCCCTACAGGAAAGTTGCCCTTTTTGAAGTGGAATAGCCAGAAAAAAATTTTTGTTAAGATTTTTGCTGTTTATTTCTAAACCCTCTTTAAGATCTTTTTTTGCATAAACACCTCTAACTAATTTATCTAAATACTCTGTTTCATTTTTAGAAATTATTCTTCTTTCATCAGATAATGGGCCACACATCTCCACTGATTTATGAAATGCTTTAAACCATTCGTCAATTTGGTGCGGCAGAGAATTGTATTTAGATACTTGCACATCCTCATATTCAATATCTATGTGTCTTTCCCAGGTTCTAGCTCCTTTTGCATAAGAAATATTCATCGAAGATGACCAATCTGTGTATTCATGTGAAGAAAACCCTATAACGTTTTCAGGATATCTATTTTTTAAATAATCTATTTGATTAAGTGCTAAATCATAGTCTTCAGACGGATAAAGAGAAACACAATGATTAATTGCCAAATCTATTTTTCTATTTTTAAAAAATAAAACAACATCGTCTAAATCCTTCTCTGAAACCCCACCTGTTGATACAATCACAGGTTTTTTAGTAGTAGCAATCTTTTCTATCAAAGGCCAATCATTACAATCTGAACTTGCTATTTTTATAATTGGGAATTTAAAATCAACACATAAATCTACAGATTTTTCATCAAAAGGTGTAGCCATCGGAATACAGTCATTTTTTATAATATGATCAACTAATATTTTATATCCTTTTTTACCTAATTTGGTGCTTAGTGTTTTTTTAATATATCTCTCATCTAAATCTTTATAAGAGTCGTGTATGAAGTTATCTACATCTCTAAACTGAAGTTTAATTGCGGCCTTTATTTTGTTAAATCTCACAACTTGACCATATTCAGAAATAATTTTTTTTCCTCTTTCTAATGAACCGAGGTGGTTATTAGCAAGTTCGAGTACAAACAGATTATTAAATATAGATTTTGAATTTTTCATAAATTATATTTCGACAGTTTTACCAACCCTATCAGAGTTTCGTCAACTATAGATTTGTTTATAATGGTATTTAAATTTGTTTTATTTTTAAAGTATCGTTTAATTATAGGTATTTGTCTTGGAATACCTCCTAATAAAATTATATTTTTCAATTTATATTTTTTTAAAGGAAGTGCATTAACATAATTAACATATTGATCACAATACGATTTTAAAACAATTGTTATAAAATCCTTATAATTTTTTTTATATTTATTAGTGTTTAGAAATTTCTTAAGTTTTAAATAGTCTAAATCAATTAAATCTTTGCACTGTTCCAATTCATTTAAAGAAATATTATTAAATATCTTCCAAAAAGATTTTTTTTTATTGGTTAATTTGTCAATTTTTTCAGCAATAATATTTAAAGACCTTCCAGAGGGAATATGGGTTTTACAACTAATGATTTCATTAAAATAGTTTCTTTTTTCAAAGTGTTTTACTTTTTTACTATTTTTTAAAATTATTTGTGATCCGGTACCCATATTTATCAAAATTTCATTTTTTTTAATTTTTGACCCATATAAAGCTGCTTGTAAATCTCCATATCCTCCAGAAATATATTTTGTTTTACCTTTGAATAAAAAAGTTCCAATTAAATTTTTTTTATTAGAAGAAATGTTATTAAGGAAAACTTTTTCATTTAAAAAGTATTTATTATTTAGTTTGAAAAAACCTGTTGATTGAGCATAAGTAGAATGAAGATTTCCACAATATTTTCCACCCATAACACACAAAATTTCCCCTATACCACATAGGGTAAAATTTTTTTTATTACTATTTTTTTTTAAAAGCCAATTAATTATTGGAAGGCCATCTCTTGGTTTTAAACCTGTTAAATTTTGAAATTTTTTTTCTGATAATTTTTTTAAAATATTTTTTATTTCAGGTGTATTTCTCTGGTACCGCCAACTAAGATAATTTGAAAGTTTATTATTTTTATTATTCAGTAGAGAAAAGCCATGCATTTCACTGCATAAAATAATTTTTGAAAAGCTTATATTTTTATCGTAATAATTTAAATGTTCTAAAAAACTTTTGTAAAAAAAAATTGGATTAATTGGTTTATTTTTAAAATAATTACTTCCAACTGTTTCAAAATGATCTAAAATTTTATTTCTACTGGTAAAGGAAATAGACTTAATTCTAGACGCTCCAAAATCAATTGCTATTTTTTTTTCCATCAAGTGCTTTTATAAAAATTTTATTAGCTCTAATAATTTCATCTATATTATTTTTATCAAGTTTTTGGTCATAAAATTTTATAAATCCTATTTTTTTAGGTACTGTAAATTTAATAACACCTTTTAAAGTTTTCTTATCCTTTTGCATTATATTATTTAAATTTTTAAGATTTGCTTTTTTTAAATTCTTATGATCTTTTTTGGTCAAAAGTTTTAATGCCAAAGGTAAAGTTTGCTCATAAACTTTTTTTTGTATTTTAAATTTTTTTTGACATAATAAGATTTCTATACACATACCGATAGTCACAGCCTTACCATGGGTTATTGAATGATTACATAACACCTCTAGTGCATGTCCAAAACTATGTCCAAAATTCATTGATCTCCTAATATCAAACTCATACTCATCTTTTTCTACAACTGCTTTTTTTACTAGAAGTGAGTTTTTAATTATATTAATTAAATTTTTTTTATTAAAATTAATTGCTTCATCAATATTTTCATAAAATTTTTTAACAAAGTGAGTACCTCCTGTTAAATGAAGTCTTAAAGCCTCACCAAGACCAGAGAGTAAATCTTCTTTTGACAAAGAATTTAGATATGTGATATCTATTTTAACTTTTCTAGGTGCAGAAAATAATGCAGCAAGATTTTTTGCTTCTCCAAAATTAATTCCAACTTTTCCCCCGACACAACTGTCTGTCATGCCCAGAAATGTAGTAGGTATATATTCCCAATATAATCCTCTTTTATATATTGAACATGAATATCCTGCTAAATCTTGAATTATACCACCACCAATCGCATAAATTTTGTTACTTTTGGAAATATTATTTTTAACAAAAAATTTTAAAATCTTTTCAATGGTTTTTAAATTTTTATTTTTCTCATGAGACTCAATTTTTAAAATTTTTTTATTTTTAATTTTATTTTTGGAGAAATATAAATTATAAATATTCTTATCAATTAAAATTACTGATAAATTATTGTTTATTGCCTTTATAAATTTGGATTTATTTTCATTAAATTCAACCTCATAATTTTTTGGAAATGAGGATACGATAAATTTTTTTTTATTTAAATTATCTGTATTAACTTTTAGTTTTGTATCTTGAATTTGGAAATTTTTTATCATAAACCGAACGCACCATTTACAGAAATTCCGCCATCGACAACAATTTCTTGACCTGTTATTGCTGTAATTTCACTTTCTATAAGATATTTTACCACTAGTGCAATATCTTTAGGTAAAATTATTTTTTTAAGAGGTGTTTTTGATTTCAAGAATTTAATTTGCTTTAAACTTAAATTTTTTCTTGTCATTTTTGTATCTACATAACCTGGTGAAACTGCATTTACACATATTCCTTTTGGACCTAATTCAACAGCTAAATTTCTTGTTAATCCTAATAATGCATGTTTTGAAATTGAATATAATAATCTTTTTGATCTTCCAAATTGAGAATATAGAGATGTAATTAAAATTATTTTGCATTTCTTTTTTGATTTAATAATTTTTTTTAATATTTTTTTTAAAACAATTATAAATGAGATAAAGTTTGTATTAAAAATTTCTATAATCTCTTCATTGCTTAATTTTAAATATTCTTTAGGATTATTTTTTCCAGATACAAAAATTATATTATCTGGCATCATTGTGAGATCAAATTTTTTTGCTGCCTCTATATTAGAAAGATCTAATTCTTTAGAATTTATTTCTAGCAAATGATGTTTATTTAAAACTTGTTTTATTTTTTTACCGATATCTCCTGAGGAGCCAAATATAATAGTTTTATTTTTTAATCTTCCCATCTTTTTATAATCATTGTCTCATTAAAAATTTTTGTATCAAGTCTTGGTGACATTTCTTCTAATGGAGGAGTTTTAAGTCTACCATTTTTATCTTTATATGACACAATTCTTGGTTCGAATAATTGATTTTTATCAATATTTACCTCACATATAAGAGGTTTTTTGCATTTCATGATTTTATTAATATTATTATCACAACCCTTTATATTTTTTATTCTAAAGTATTTAAAATTAAAAGCATTGGCTATATTTTTAAAAGAAGGGAATGTTAATCCACTTGATTTTCCACAACCTATTTCTCTACCTTGAAAGTAATTATGCTGTGTTTGTCTAATCGAGTGATATCCTTCATTGTTTAATATAAATATTTTAACTGGAATTTTATATCCTGAAATAGTTTGAAGCTCTTGAAGATTCATCATTAGACTGCCGTCACCTGTTATACATATTAAATCTTTTTTGTTATCAGCAAAGTAAGCACCTATTATAGCCGGAAGATCATAACCCATTGATGCACAACCTTTATTTGTAAATAATCTTTGATTTCTTTTTAATCTAGCTGCTTTAAATGTCATGACAGCAGCTGTACCATCACCAGTTATAATATTTGAGTTTGATTTAAGTTTTTCAAACAAACTCGATATAAATGCGTAAGGATTTATATAATTGAGATTATAGTTTAAATGTCTTTTCTGAATAATATTAAATTTTTTAACATTATTCTTACACCAATTTAAATAATTTTTATGATCTTGATTCATAATATTTTTATTTTTGATTTTAATTAGCTTTTTTAAAAAGAAATTAATATCAGCAACAATTTTTAGGTTTATATTTAAATTAAATTTATCAATTTCAGCTTTATCAATATCAACCATAACTTTGTAAGCCTCTCTTGCAAATGATTTAAAATTATACCCAATTTGTCTTACATGCATTCTAGCCCCAATTATTATTAATAAGTCTGAGTTTTGAATATTGAAATTTCCTGCTCTTTCTCCATCTAAGCCCGGTCTTCCAGCATAATAAGGATTATCATTTTCAATTATGTCATGAGAATTCCAAACAGTTAAAACAGGTATTTTAAGTTTTTGAACAACTTTTCTAAATAAAGAATAGGAGCCAGAAAATCTTACTCCATTGCCAACTATTATTATAGGTCTTTTTGATTTTTTAATTCTATTAACTAAATTTTTAACTTTACTATTTAGATATGAATTATTTTTAATTTTTAGGTCAAACCTTTTTTTTAAACTATCTTTTTTTTTAATTGGATAATTTTGAATATCTAGTGGAACCTCTACTAATACAGGACCAGGTCTACCTTGAATGCTGATTTCATAAGCCTCATCTATGATATTTTGAGCTTGATCAGAAGATTTTATGGTAAAATTTTTTTTTGTGATAGCTTTTGATATTAATTTAATATTTGTTTCTTGATCTCCAAATTGTCTTAATTTGCTTAAGTTTTTATTTAAACTAACCATATCAGTTTTTTTTACTTGTCCAGCAATCACTATCATTCCAACTGAGTCTACAAATGCTCCATAAACACCATTAAGAGCATTAATAGAGCCTGGGCCTGTAGTAACTTGAACTATGGCTGGTTTATTTGTAAGTCTAAAATAACTATCAGCTGCCATTGCACATGCTTGTTCATGATGACAAAAAATTTTTTTAATAGATTTATTTCTTTGTAATGCATCATTTAGAAACATGGCACCACCACCTGTAACCATAAAACATGTATCAACACCTTTGTTTACTAAACTTTTGAAGATTAAATCAGAAACAGTATTTTTTTTCATATTTCACAAAATATTAATTATAGTCTGTATAAGTTATTTTTTACAGAATAAAAGAGTTTGTTAGCTTAAATTATTTCAATATAGTTTTTTAATGAGAAAAATTTCAATTTTAATTCCATGCTACAATGAAAAGAAATTAATTGAAAAATCTATATTACAAGCAATAAATCTTAAAAGTATTAAAAAAGAAATTATAATTATTGATAATGGTTCCACAGACGGTACACAAAATATAATAAAAAAATATTCTAAAAAAAAAAATTTCAAATTTGTTTTAAGAAAAAAAAACCTAGGATATGGGTGTACTGTTAAACAAGGTTTAAAAATGTCTGTATATAAATATATGTATATCCATTATTCAGATTGTGAGTACGATATAAATTCGATTTATGAAATGTATGATTTGGCAGAAAAAAAAAATTTAGATGCAATATTTGGATCTCGTTTGAAAGGCCTATCATCAAAAAAATTAATTAAATATTTTAGAAACAAACCTGCTTATTTAGGTACATTTGTTTTCACCTTTTTATACAATTTTCTCTATAATAAAAACTTCACAGATGTTATTGGATCTAAAATGTATAAAGTTAAAAGCTTAAAAAATATTAAAATTAAACATAATCATTTTAGATTTGATTTTGCTCTTAAAAGTATATTGATGACTAAGAAATATAAAGTTGAAGAATTATTCGTTAAATATAATCCTAGATATAACAATACAGATAAAAAAGTAAAATTTTATCATATGTTTCCAGGTGTATTTGAAATTTTAAAAAATAAAATATTTGGTTATTAGTATTTATTACTCACTTCCTTTTCTAATATTAAGTCTAAAAAAAGAGAAGCAGTCCAAGAAAAGTTACTTGCTCCAAATGCTTTTCCAGTTTTAAAACTGTAGTATTCATAAAAACCATTTTGTTTAATAAGGTTAATTGTTTTTTTTTTAATTTTGTTAGCAAATTTCAAATCTTTATTTTTTAATCCTTGATAGATAATCCAATTACAATTTACCCAAACAGGACCTCTCCAGTAACGCTTTTCCTCAAATTTTTTATAATTAGGTTTTATACTTGAGAACAAGTATTTTTCTTTTTGGTTATGGTTCTTTAAATTTTTAATTATTTTTTTATTAATAGATTGGTTTTTAAGATCAGCAAATAAAATAAAATAATTTGTTATTGATGGTACAATAATTTTTTTTTTATTTTTAATATCATAATTAGTAAAAACTCCTTTTTTTTGATTATATAATTTTTCAATTTGATTTTCGGATTTTAAAATAAATTTTTGTAATTTCTTATGTTCAAAATTAAAAATTTTAAGTAGTACTAATAAATCTTTATTTGCTCTTAAAAATATTGAATTAAAACCAACATCTACAACATTGAACATTGACTTTTTGTAAAGATGTTTTGGATTATATTTATTTTTTCTTAGATGATTTTTAATAGTTACATATCTGTCATAATCTGTATCTAGTGGTCTGTATTCTGGATTTATAACTTTATTATCTCCTCTCTTATACTTTAAATTTTTTTCAACCTTAACTTCATTCATTGAATAATCCCAAAGTGGAGAGTTATCGTATCCACTTTCCCAAGGATGCAATATTGAGACCAAACCTGTTTTTTTGGGATCTCTGTATTTTATTAACCATTCATGATATTTTTTTAATTTTTGAACTATTGACTTAATTTTTATTTTTTCTGAAATTTTAATTTCATTCTTATCTAAAATTTTTTTTAATATTATTGCAAGAACAGGTGGTTGAGTTATTCCTGATGAATTAATCTTGTTACCACAATTCCACACAGAATGGTTTGGATAATAATCTGTTTTTAAATCATGGAATAAAATATGGGGTATCATGCCGTCTTTCCACTGACCTCTCAAAAGTGTTGTTATCTCATCTAGTGCATATTTTAGATTAAAATATGAGTAGCCAAGAGATATAAAGCCGGAGTCCCATTTCCATTGTGCAGGATACAATTTATTATTTGTAGGAAGCGTGTAACCTTTTTTTTTATTTCCTAGTAAAACTTTTTTTGCTTTTTCAATTAATTTATTTTTCAACCTTTGACACTCCCTGCAGTAAGACCACTAACTAGATATTTTTCAAAATAAACAAAGATAAACAGAACAGGCAAAGTCACAATCACTGACCCAGCCATTAAATATTGCCTAGGTGTTTCTGCGTCACCACTTAAATATTGTATAGCTCTTGAAAGAGTAAATGAGTTTGGATTATCAAGAAACATTAAAGAAAATAAAAATTCGTTCCAAGCTATCATAAATACGTATAATGCCACAGAAGAAATCGCAGGAATACTTAATGGAACAATAATTTTAGAAATTATTCCAAACCAACTAAGTTTATCCATTATTGCTGCCTCCTCTAATTCCTTTGGGATACTCTTGAAATAACCTTGCAACATGTAGATCGCTACTGGGAGCGTTGTTGCTGTATAAACAATTAATAAACCCCATATAGAATTTCTCAGGCCAAGTTGACTAAAAATTGTATATAGAGGAATTACCAATACTATCGCTGGAAACATATAAATTATTAATATTGATGTTGATAAAAATGTCTTGCCAATAAAATTTAATCTAGCTATTGCATATGCTGCTGGTATTGCAAAAAAAAGAGTTATAAATACAGTACCTATAGAAACAATTGAACTAGTTATAATATATTTACCGAATTTATAAGATTTAAATATTACAAAATAAGAATTAAATAAGTCTCTTAAATCTTGAGTAAAATTTATACTGAAGTCTAAAGGGTTAACCAATAAAGCTATTTGGGTTTTAAAACTTGTTATCAACATCATGTAAAAAGGGAAAAGAATTACAAATGAAAAAAATAAAATACCAAATAAAGTTAAAAAGTCAAAAAAGATTACTTGTGTAGAATGTTCCTGCTTTAGATCTTCAAAACTATATTTATTTATTTTATTAATAAAAAAATATAAAACCAAAAAAATACCAACATTATACCACAACGGTAACTTTTGAATAATGTAACCATCACAGATTACAAAAATTAGAGAAAAAATAATTGATTTGTAAAAAATTTTAATTTTATTGCCTATTCTTAGGTTAGCAAATGATATTAGGAGACCAAAAATAAATACTATTTGTAAATTAAAGTTTTGAATATTTAAACCTTGTAAAGTTGCTAATATTTTCCATATGAAAACTAAGAAAATCAAAAAAAAAGATGATATTAATCCAAAAAAAATTAAATTTTTAGTTTTCATCCACTCTCTTTCCTAAAAGTTTGAAGTAAAAAAACATAAATAATAAAAGTAAAACGACTATTACTATTGAAACAGCAGATCCCATTCCAATATCAGATATTGCAAAACCTTGTTGATAAACATTAATTGGTAAAGTTCTGGTACCTGAGGCTCCTCCGGTAAGTAAGAAAACATCTTCAAACTTATTAAAATTCCAAATAAATCTTATCATAAATAAAATAGATATAACTGCTGTAATTTGAGGGAGCGTAATTTTAAAAAATTTTTGAAAAGGGCTCGCTCCATCTACATCAGCTGCTTCATATAACTCTTTTGGAATTGCTTGAAGTCTTGCAAGAATAAATAAAAAGGCTAGAGGGAAATATCTCCAAATTTCAAACATAATGACTGTAGTAAGGGCTAGTCTTAATTTAAAATCAAAGCCTAAAATATTAATTTCAATATATTTTTGCCCAAGTAAATTTATTGGTGTCTCTATAACCTGGTAGTTTATTAACAAGCTGTTTAATGTTCCACTATTTGGATCTAAAAGAAGTTCCCATGTGTAAGCTAACGCTACTACTGGAGCAACATAGGGAAAAAGTAAAACACTTCGCATAAAGGTTCTTCCATAAAATTTTTGATTAACCATTTGGGCTGTCAAAATACCAAAGATAATTGAGCCAACTGTACCAAAAAAAGTGTAGTAAAAAGTTGTTAGAAGTAGTTCTACAAACTCATCATCAAATAAAACTTTCTTAAAATTTTTTAAAGTAAAAGTTGTATTTAGCAGTATATTATCTGAGGTTCCATTCAAGCTAGGTTGTGTTGATTTAAGATCCTTTTTATTAATTTTCGATCCGTCATTTGTTTCAAATACTACTTGAAAATTTTCCCTATATTTAGCTGGCCAATTGCCAAATTTACACTTTAAAGTATATTTTTTGTATTCACATCTTGTGTCTATTTTTTCAATTTTAAAATTTTTTGGGAATTTATCTTGAAATGAAACATCTCTGATTTCTTGAAGTAAAGAGCTATTTCTTAATTTATATAAAATTTTTATTTTTGAAGTATCTTCTGGAATAGATTTAATAATCTTTTTTTGCTCTTGGCTCCGGAATTCTAATATCTTTTAATTCAACTTCTTTAAAACTAATCCAAACATTTGCAAAGATAGGAAATAGAATTATTGCAAAAACTAAAGCAACTGCAGGTAATGTTAAAATATACGCTGTTTTCTTTTCATTATTTGCTAAAGTATTTTTCATAAAAAAAGCGGATAAGTAATCTTATCCGCTTTTTTAATTAATTGAAATTACTAGAATTTAGCTAATGCTTTATTAATCATATCAACAGCCTCATCAACGTCGATTTGGTCATCAATATAAAGTCTAGTGATTCTATTTATAAATTGAGAGTTAATGACTTTTGAAGCTCTAGATAGCTCGCCTTCTTTAACTCCCCATCTATTTGCAGTATCTAAACCAGCAACAATGTTATTTATAACATCAGGGTCATACAGATCTGACAAAGGAGCTTTTCTATCAACTCCTACTGGCAGTTTACTCCAAGCTTTTGTAAATGCCTCTGGATCACTTGCATTTCCTCTTCTTACTGGAAATTTACCTTCTGGAGCAATAGACAAAGTACTTGTATATCCTTCATCCATTGAATACATGATAAATTGTTTAGCTTCATCAGTATCAGCATCAGCTGTTATACCAAAGTATCTAACATCTGCCCATGCAGCACCTTTTTTATTACTTGGTCCACTAAAATTAGTTATGAAACCAGTTTTAGATGCTAGTTCAGGTGATGTTGGATCACTATTTATTGTTGGTGGGGCAGAGTCTCTTAAACCTGCCAGCTCATCCATAATAAATGGAGACCAAATTATCATTGGTGTCTTTCCAGCAAAATAAAGTGCTCTTGATTGTTTCCAATAAAGTTCACCAGGAGGACTAGCTTTAGCTATAACTTTATAGAACTCTAATGCCTCTTTTAACTTTTTCCCTTGTTTCTTAATCCCACCTTTTTTAACTATGTTAACACCATTTGCTAAAAGAACATGTTCCAAAACCTGACTCATGAAATTTTCATCAGTCTTAGTAGCTGCCACAAATCCAAACATCCCATTTGTTTTTGAGAGTTTTTCAACAGCTTTCACAATGTTAGCATAACTTGTTGGCGGTTCTAGATCAGCATTGTCAAAAAGGTCTTTTCTATAAACTACCATTTGCGTCCATCCATCAACTGGAACAGCAGCAATTTTTGATCCTGACTTAGCCATGTTTAGAGCACCTGGAGCAAAAGTATCTTTACCAAGTTCTTTTACTACAGCGTTATTAGCATCAACATCTAAAATTCCAGCTTCTGCCCAAGGTAACACATACTGTAAAGTGTGATAAATCACGTCTGGTAAATCACCAGCTGCCGCAGCGGCAGTTGCTCTTGTACCTAATTCCTTTTCTTCAATTGGAATAACATCAACCTTAATACCTGTCTTAGCTTCAAAAGCTTTGGCCATTTCCTCTTGTTTAGCCATTCGAGCAGGTTGGACTTCTGTAGTCCAAAATTTAATATCTGCATAAACTACATTTGTAATGAATAATGAAATTATGCAAAATATTTTAACTATATTTTTCATTTCTCCTCCTGAGATTTTTTATAAAAAAATACTATATTTGAAATGATGTCGCAAATATTTGATACAAATTAAATACTATCAATTAATAGTTGAATTATAATTTTTACCTTTTTTAAAAATGCTATAGATAACGCTTGTTATCTTCATTAACAGCTTTTTCTAATCTTACTAGAAAATCTGGTATAGCACTTTTTACTCTACTCCATGTAGGTATAAAAGGTGCATCCATTGGGTTTAAATAAAAATCCTCCCCAGCTCTAATTATATTACTTGAGAATAACTCAACTGCTTTTTCTTCAGTGTGAGAGTCAAATTTTAAACCATTCATTTCAGCATCAGCTCTGTAAGCATCTATAAGATCTAAAGCAGATCTGTAATATGTTGCTTTTAAAGATCTTAATTGCTCTCTACTGAATGAATGACCTTGAGTTGCTAGTTTTTTGATGAAAGTTTTAATAATATCAACGGACATTCTTGATAGGCCTTTCTTTTCATCATTTAGAGATAGATCTTGGTGTTTATGATCATAAGTATCTGCTAGATCTACCTGACAAATATTTTGAGGCGAAAAATTTCTTTGCATTTCAGATAAAATTCCTATTTCTATACCCCAGTCTGATGAAATTCTTAGTTCTGGTAAAATATTTCTTCTAAAAGAAAATTCGCCAGCTAATGGGTATTTAAATGATTTCATAAAATCTAAATAGTCACTTTTGCCAATAGTTTTTTCTAAAGCATTCAATAAAGGAAACACTAATAATCTTGCTACACGTCCATTCATCTTGTTATCAGCAACTCTTGGATAGAACCCTTTACAAAATTCAAAGTTGAACAGGGGGTTTACAACTGGATAAAATAGTTTTGCTAACATTCTTCTGTCATAAGTTTTAATATCACAATCATGTAATGCAACAGATCTTGCACTATCTCTTGCAATAGACATTCCTATGCAATACCAAACATTTCTTCCTTTGCCATGTTCATTTGGAGCTAAACCTTTTTTTTGTAACTCTTTATCTAATTTTTTTAAATTAGGTCCATCATTCCAAAGGATTGTAAAAGGAGTTTCTAGTTTTTCAAAAAAAGTCCAAGCTTTCCTTGCTTCGGCCTCGCTTGCTTGATCTAAACCTATGATTATATGATGTAAATAATTAGTTTTACTTATCTCTTTTACAATATTAGGTAACGCATCACCTTTTAATTCTGAATAAAGACATGGCAAGATAAGCTCCATCTTTCTTTCTTTAGAAAAACCTAAAAGTTCCTTTTCTATTTGCTCTAAAGATTTTGTTCCAAAATCATGGAGTGTTGAAATTATTCCATTTTGAGAAAAATCACTCATAATGAACTTTAGTAATTTTTATTTATTTTAACTAGGGCCATTTTGATCACATCTGCCCAGCCCTCAGGTGATGGCTTATTTGTTGTTATTAAATCATCTATAGGGATTTGATCTAATGTAAATTTATCATTGAATACTAAGCAAGGAAAATCACTAACTTTAAGCATATCTAAATCATTGTAATTATCACCAACCGCGATTGTTTTTACATTTTTATTATTTTTTTTAAAAAATCTGACAAATACCTGAAGTGCTTTAGATTTATTTACTTTATCAGTTAAATTAATAACTCTCCCACCTTCCTGTAAAGCTAAACCTTTTTTTTTGACAATTTTGAATAACTCATTTTTTTCACTTTTAATTCCATCAAATATAAAAGGAATTGTATATTTACGATCTAAAGCCATTTTAAGTTGTTCATCTTTTAAACCAAAAATAGAGCTTTGTTTTTTCTTATCCATGTTAGACAACCATTTGCATTTACTTTGTAAATCTATTGGAACTGACTTTTCAAATATTTTTATAATATTATTTTTCTCTTTACTTAGAATTAATTCTTTAGGTAAATTAGAATTTAGTAGCTCTAAACCTTTAATAGCTGCTCCATTTTCACAAATATAAGGTAAACTTGAACCTAGCTCATTATTAAACTCTAAAATTTCTTTTTCCGTTTTACTTGTGTTAGGAATTATGAAAATACCCTTAGATATTAATTGTTTTATATAGTCTTTTATTTCATCAAATTTGAAAGTATCTCTATGAAGAAGTGAGCCATCAAGATCGGTAAATATCAAAACTTTGAATGCTTTTTCCATTTAAAGATGTTTATAAAATATTCAATTAAATAACAATTTTACATATTAGGCTTGTTCAATTATAAATATTGGCATAAACACTCATGAAATTCATTAATGCCCTCGTGGTGAAATTGGTAGACACAAAGGACTTAAAAGCCGAGGGATTCACAAGTGAGTCAGTCCATAGAAGTCCAAGGTAGTCTATAACATCCTATAAAATCTCATAATTTTTAGATAGTTTTTAATTAATATTAAAAGATAAGAAATAATTAATTATTTCAAACCTGTACATAACCTGTACATGATGAGATAATTTAAATATTAAATCCTTAGATAATATGTTCGAGCAAACTTTTAAAAATATAGACAATGCATTCAGGGAGGATGATGGTTGTAGTACTGAGCTTGATTATGCTGAGCAATCTTCATGGATACTATTCCTTAAATGGTTAGATGATTATGAAAAAGATAAAGAAACAAAAGCTAAATTAGAAAATAAACAATTCATTCCTACATTGAAAAAAGAATTTCAGTGGTCTAAATGGGCTGTTGTCAAAGACAAAGCTGGAAAAGTAGACTTTAACAAAACACTTACAGGACCAGATTTAAAAAGCTTTATTGATGATAAATTATTTCCATATTTAAAATCATTTAGAAATAATGCAGAAAACACAAATACACTCGAATACAAAATCGGTGAAATTTTTCATGAGATAAAAAATAAATTATCTGACGGATATTCTATCAGAGAAGTTGTTGATGCGGTTGATAAACTTCAATTTAAAAGTAGTGAGCAAAAACATGAACTTAGTGCATTGTATGAAGAAAAAATCAAAAATATGGGAAACTCTGGTCGTAATGGTGGAGAGTATTATACACCAAGAGCATTAATTAAATCCATTATTCAAGTAATTGATCCAAAAATTGGTGAAACGATTTACGATGGAGCCGTTGGGAGTGCAGGATTTTTAATTGAAGCTTATGAATACATGAGTCAATCAAAATCACTCACAACTAGTGAACTCAAAACTCTTCAAAATAAATCATTTTATGGAATTGAAAAAATATCATTAGCTTACGTTATAGGCTTAATGAATATGATACTTCATGGAATAGAAAGTCCTAACATTATTCGTAAAAATACACTTGAAGATAATATCCAAGAAATTCAAAATAAAGATAGAGTAGATGTTATTTTAGCAAATCCTCCTTTTGGTGGAAAAACTGAAAAAAAGCATATTCAAGAAAACTTTCCGATAAGAACAAGTGAAACCTCATATTTATTTTTACAGCATTTTATTAAGAAACTTAAAGTTGGTGGAAGGTGTGGGGTTGTTATTAAAAATACCTTCTTAAGTAACAACGATAATGCAAGTGTTGCCCTTAGAAGACAGTTAATTGAAGAATGTAATTTATTTACAATACTTGACTTACCGAAAGGCGCTTTTCTGGGAACAGGGGTTAAAACTGTAGTTTTATTTTTTGAAAAAGGAAACCCCACTAAGAAAATTTGGTACTATCAACTTAATGTTGAAAGAAGCATGGGAAAAACAAACCCTTTAAATGAAAATGATTTAAAAGATTTTATAAACTTAAACAAAACACAAAAACTTAGTCACAATAGCTGGTCTTTAGATATTGAGAAAATAAATAGTAAAACTTTAGATTTAGGAGTCTCAAATCCCAATATTGTTGATGATATAGATGAGAGAACACCAGAACAAATTATTTCTGAAATAGAAGAACTTGAAAATCAATCTCGTAAAATAATAAAATCAATAAAAGAAACTTTATGAAAATCATATCATCAACAATAGATGAATTATGCAACATTGAATACGGAACTAGAGTTACAAGAAAAAAAGATGGAGGAGAAATATATCCAGTTTATGGAGGTGGAGGAAAAACTTTTTATCTAGATAAAACAAACCGAAACAATAGAGTTGTTATCTCTCGTTTTGCTATGTCACAAAAATGTACCCGCTTTGTTGAAGGTGACTTTTTTCTAAATGACAGTGGACTAACATTGTCTCCAAAGAATAATGAATTATTACAAGAATATTTGGATTTAATTATTCTTGGTATAAACGACCTAATTTATGATTTAGGAAGAGGCACAGCCCAAAGAAATCTCGACATGAAAAAATTAAGGTTGATAAAAATATCGTTCCCAAACTCATTATCAGAGCAAAAACGCATTGTGGCTAAACTTAATATTGCTTTTGAAAAAATTGATAACATGGTTAAATCATCTCAACAACAAGTGGCAGGTGCAGATAAAATTTATACAAATATTTTGTCACAGATTTTTGAACAAAAAGGTGAGGGTTGGATTGAGTCACGACTTAAAGAAATTACATCTAAAATTGGAAGCGGAGCAACTCCAAGAGGAGGAAAGGCATCTTACAAAGAACAGGGAATTTCATTGATAAGAAGTATGAATGTTCATGATATGAGATTTTCTTGGAAAGAACTTGCTAAAATTGACGAATTTCAATCAAAAAAATTAGCAAATGTTGAGGTTCAAAAGAATGATGTATTGTTAAATATAACTGGTGCTTCTGTAGCAAGGTGTACACTTGTTCCAAGTGAGTCGCTCCCAGCTCGTGTTAACCAGCACGTTTCAATTATTCGTACAGATAGAACTATATTAAGCCCACAACTATTGGCTTATGGATTGATAGCTCGAGTCAATAAGAAAAAATTACTTGAAATTGGAAACAGTGCAGGCGCAACAAGACAAGCTATCACTAAGAAAGATATTGAGGAATTCATTTTTTCTTATCCCAAAAAATTAGAAACACAACAGATATTTATTAAAAAAATTTCAGATGTAAAATCTAAAGTAAATTTACTTGCGAATAATTATAAAAAAAAGATTTCAAATTTGAATGCTTTAAAATTAGCAATTCTTAAACAAAAAATTCAACCAAGTGAAGTTGTATGAATGAAGCAGAAACAATAGCAGAATTAATTGACCCTAAAGTAAAAGAAGCTGGATGGGGCATAGTTGAAGGCAGCGTTGTTAGAAGGGAATTTAAAATTACTAATGGTGAAATCAAACCAGGTGGAATTCGAGCTGGTATTATTAGAGCTGATTATGTTCTAGTTTATAAGAATAGAAAGTTAGCAGTAATTGAGGCTAAAAAAGAGGATTTACCAGTAAGTGAAGGTATTAGCCAAGCAAAAGATTATGCACAAAAACTAAAGATATACACTTCTTACTCTACAAATGGTCATAAGATTTACGAGATTAATTATTCTAGAAATGAAAAAGGGGAAATGTTTATTACATCAGAAAGTGAAGTGGATAAGTTCCCATCTCCAGAGGAGTTGTGGATTAAAACTTTTAAAGATAAAAACGAATGGTCTAGTAAGTTTGATGCTATTAACTTTGAACCTTTTAGAGGAACAAAGGAACCAAGATACTATCAAGAAATAGCAATCAATAATGCATTAGATGCAATTGCCGACAAGCAACAAAGAATACTTTTAACTCTTGCAACAGGTACAGGTAAAACTGTAATTGCATTTCACATTGCTTGGAAATTATTTCAATCCAGATGGAATATGCAAAGAGATGGTAAAAGAATTCCTAGAATATTGTTCTTAGCTGATAGAAACATTTTAGCTAACCAAGCTTTTAATTCTTTTAGTGCCTTTGATGAGAACGCTTTAGTTAGAATTACTCCTAAAGATGTTAAAGACAAAGGTCATGTTCCAACTAACGGTTCAGTTTTCTTTACAATATTCCAAAGCTTTATGTCGGGGCCAGAAAATAAACCTTACTTTGGTCAATACCCTGCTGACTTCTTTGATTTAGTTATAATTGATGAGTGTCATAGAGGTGGAGCTAAAGATGAGAGTAGATGGAGAGGAATAATGGACTATTTTTCATCTGCTGTACAAATTGGTCTAACAGCTACACCTAAAAGAAAATTTAATGCTGATACGTATAATTACTTTGGTGAACCTGTTTATACTTACTCATTAAAAGATGGGATTAAAGATGGTTTCTTAACACCATTTAAAGTTAAGAGAATTCAAACAACTATGGATGAATATGTTTACACAGGTGACGATGATATTTTAGCTGGTGAAGAAGAAATCTCTGAAGGTGAAGTGTTTGAAGAAAAAGATATGAATAAGAAAATTGTTATCGAAGGTAGAGAGCGTAAGAGAGTTCAGTTAATGCTTAATAGTATTAACCCTAAAGAAAAAACCTTAGTTTTCTGTGCAAGTATTGCTCACGCTGGAATGGTTAGAGATTTAATTAATCAAGAGTCTGTTAATCCTCCTGCTGATTATTGCGTAAGGGTTACCGCTAAAGACACAACAACAGGTGATACTCATCTTAGACAGTTTCAGGATAATGAAAAAACACTTCCAACAATTTTAACTACTAGTCAAAAACTTAGTACTGGTGTTGATGCATTGAATATTAGAAATATTGTATTGATGAGACCAGTTAACAATATGATTGAGTTTAAGCAAATAATTGGAAGAGGAACAAGATTATTTGAAGATAAGTTTTATTTTACTGTTGTTGATTTTGTAGGTGCTTCAGCAAACTTTGCTGACCCTGAATGGGATGGTGAACCAATACCTGAGGAACCACCAGAAGAAAAACCAGAAAAACCTTTTGAACCAGGTGAAGAAGGAGGTGGTGAAGAACCACCAGAGCCTAAACCACCAAGAGAAAAAATCATAATTAAATTAGCTGAAGGAAAAGAACTATCAATTAAGTCCATGTCTACTTCTTTGTTTTACTTTCATGGAATACCAGTTTCAGCAGAAGAGTTTATTAAAAAACTATTTAATACGATAACTTTACCAGAAATCTTAAAGAGTGAGGAAGAATTAAGAGAACTATGGTCATCTCCTATAACTAGGAATGAACTACTTAAAAAACTTGAAGATAATGGATTCACTAAACAAGATTTAAAATCTATTCAAACGTTAATAGAAGCTGAAGATAGTGATATCTTTGATGTTTTAGAGCATATTGCTTATAGTAAAAAACCTATTCAAAGAGCTACTAGAGTAGCTAATGCAGAAGATGAAATTTACAAAGATTTAAATGAAAAACAAAAAGAGTTTATAGATTTTGTCTTAAGCAAATACGTTGAGGGTGGTGTCGAGGAACTTGATATTAATAGATTAAGTAGCCTTATAAAGCTGAAGTATAAATCATTACACGATGGTCAAAAAGTATTAGGTGATGCAGATAATATAAGAAATACCTTTATAGATTTTCAAAAACATCTTTACTAACTCAAAATTCTGCCACTATTATTAACTATATTAATAATTGTTAAGGTTCATTTCTGAATTTTTAACAACCCCCAAAATATGGAACAACTAGAACTGTTTGATTATAGAAGAGATTATATTTTTGATTCTGAAAACCAAGTAGCACATTGGTACGATATTCTTAAAGAAACTGAAGACTCGATTAGTTATTCAGAGCATATAGATCCCAAAAAAGGATTTGCAATATGTGGTATGGAATACGAGGAATATGTCGATGTAAAGAAAGATAAACTTAATGGATTAAGTTATGACGATATACTTATCTATCTTAAGAATTTTAAAAAAGAAGAGAGGTTAGAAAAATATAAGAAATTATTAAAATTCAGAAATATAGAATTTGATGCAGATTTGTTTACATGGAACAATGATGACTTATAGGACTCTGTAGGACAACCTGTACGAAACCTGTACATAGATAGATAGATTTTAGCAAATAGACTTACGGTTCAGGATTTGTTAGTCTTGGATTGTGAAAAAACTTTTAGGGATCGTTGTTCTGGGTTTGTTGTTGAGTAGTAACGCTTTTGCAGACAGTGAAAAATGTAAATCATTAACCAAATATAGTAATCATTGGTATTACAATAAGTGTGACGAACTAAATTCTTTGAAATCATCGAAAGTTAAAACATCTGAAAATAAACAAAATTCTTTGAAATCATCGAAAGTTAAAACATGGAAAAATAGACAAATTCCTAGCGATTATAAACGACCAAATCTTGAGACATTGAGATACCATTTTCTTGCTTATAACAAGAGAGGGAGAAGTAATCAGTTTTATACCAAACCATCTTCTCAACCCCTTGCTTTAAAATTTAATCTTCAAAAAGAACCAAAGATCATAAAAAAGATTGTTAAGAAGATGCAGTCTACAGGTCTAATTAGTTATTTAATGTATGAAGATGGAGAGATTGTTATTGATCAGCTATCTCACCCTGAAAGATTTGGAGATTTAATAGATAATGACACGATGATATACAGCATGTCTTTAGGAAAAAGTTTAGGTGGTTACCTCATGGGTCATGCGATCTGTAAAGGTTACATTAATTCTTTATCATCAACTTTGGCTGATTGGCCAATCATGAAAGGAACATTACTTGAAACAGCAACAATGCAAGATGTTATCAACGCCAGTACGGGTGATCAAAAATATATTATGGATCATATATTAAGTTCAGGAAGAGACATAGGTGATTTAACTATTGCTAGCATTGCAAAAAAAGAATTAGCAAATACCAAACCAGGAAAAAAACGTTTTAACTATTCGCAATTTTCTCCCAATGTAGCTTTGAATTATATTTCATTTAAAACTGGACATAAATTTTCTTCATTTATTAATAACGTCCTAAAAGATCATGTTGGTCTTGCTGGAAGGCTAGAGTTTAATGGTACTGGAATTGAGTCAAAGGGTGTTATTCAATCAAATTTTAAAGCAACACGTTACGATACATTAAGAATTGGCATAGCTATCTTGAATGATTGGAACAGTGGCACATGCATAGGAAATTATCTCAAAGATGTTTACGCAAATAGTATTTCAAAGGGCCAAGATATAGGGTTTGGTGATGGTTACTCAAAATCTTATGCAGGTTTTTTTCACACCAATTATCCTGGAATACGTGATGCGGTGATGGGTATGGATGGATATGGTGGGATTGGGTTGTTAATTAATTTTGATGATAATCGAATTGTTTATACCCATGCAGTTCACCGAAACTACAATTACAAGTCTCTTGTTTTGAAAGCTATAGATAAAGGAAAATTTTAAGGATTATTAATATAAGATTTTATGGGATAACCTGTACACAACATGTACATAGGAAAATAAAATAAAAAAATTTTACTTATTACTCTTGTTCAATTATAAATATTGGCATAAACACTCATGAAATTCATTAATGCCCTCGTGGTGAAATTGGTAGACACAAAGGACTTAAAATCCTTGCCGCTTGCGGAGTGCCAGTTCGAGTCTGGCCGAGGGCACCACTAAATGAGTAAACTCCAAATTATTTCAGATAAAAATAAAAAATCTCTTAAAATTAAATCTTTACTCACAAAAAAAATTGAAGCTAATCAATTTAAAAAATCAAACCTTATAATTGTAATAGGTGGTGATGGTTTTATGCTTCAAACGCTTAAAAAAAATAAGAATTCAAAAAAATACTTTTATGGAATTAATTCAGGAAATTACGGTTTTTTAATGAATATATTTTCCTCAAAAAATATTATTAAAAATCTAAAAAAAGCCAATATGATTTCTATTTCACCATTAGAAATGACTGTTAAAAACAAGAATAATAAAATAAAAAAATCACTCGCTATTAATGAAGTTTCTGTTCTGAGACAGAGTAGGCAAGCTGCCTCACTATCGATCAAACAGGGTTCAAAACAGATAATAAAAAACTTAGTTTCGGATGGTGTTCTAGTTTCAACTCCTGCAGGAAGTACTGCTTATAACTTGTCAGTTCATGGACCAATATTAAGTTTGAATTCAAAAAAACTATCTATTTCTCCAATAAGCCCATTTAGACCCAGAAGATGGAAGGGGAAAATTGTTAACGATAAATCAAAAATTACTATCACTAATTTAAACCCTATAAAAAGACCTATAAGTGCAGTTGCTGATAATCTAGAGGTAAGAAATGCAAAATCAATTACAGTTAAAACTAATAACAAAATAAAGTTTAATCTTCTATATGATAAAAGTAGAAGCTTACAAAAAAAAATAAAAATCGAACAGTTAAGAAAAGAAACCTCCTAATTTAATGGATTTAAAATTAGATAGGATATTAAGTGAAAATCAAATTAATAAATTTATTGTTTTAAATTTTTTTTTATTTTTTTTAGCATATACAATATCAAAAGGATTCATACATAATGAAGAATTATCGGACAAAATATTTTTAATTACATGTGTTTTATCAATTGAACTAATATATTTATTATTCTCAAATAAGCATATTAATGATTCATCTAAGCTTTTTTCAGATAGTATTTTATTATTATTTACATTCATATTTATATACATTGTTTGGAATCTAGAAATAATTAGAAGTTATTCTGATACAGCTATATTTCTGGTTTTTCATCTTGTTTTAGTTATTCCAATCATATTTTTACTTGAAAATGAAAGTTTATTAAAATCTAACAATTTAGAAACTAAAAATTTTTTACTAATATCTTTTTTATCACTAGGATTTAGCGGAATACTCTTTCAAGTTAGCTACTCGACTTTATCTGTTTTTTTAATTCTTTCAGCTTTGTCAATAATATTTGTTTTACTAAATATCTTACTCAACAAATTTCATCAATGGATTGATATTTTTCTTTCAACAATTATCTTTTTAATTATTATTAAAGTTTTTTTATTGTCAGCACCTAAAGATGCATTTCACTACAGTTGGTTTTTGGGTCCAATTAATTCAATAGGTGAAGATTTTAGATTATTAGAAGATGCTGTGAGTCAATATGGATATCTAAATATATTATTCATTAATAAATTAAGTAACTTTACCAACATTGATTCAAACAAAGTTTTTATGTTTATAATAATTTGCTTTTTTTTTAATCTTTTATTTTTTATTTTCATTGAAAGTTTTTAAATTAGTAAAATTAAATTATACTTTATTAACATTATTTTTATCTTTTTTAATTTTTGGAAATTATGGGTATGAAAATTTATCTGGAGCCATGTTCATCCCGTCGTCATCGGTTTTTAGATTTTTACCCTCTCTAATAACTATCCTATTGTTCATTGACCTTATAAATGAGGATAAAGAAAATATAAGTAAAATAATAATATTTTATTTATCTTTTATTCTTAGCGTTTTATGGAGTTTAGAAAGCCTTGTTTTTGTAATATTTCCAATACTCTCTTTTTTATTAATAAAATATTTTTTTAATTTTACTAATACTGATAATTTTAATTTTAAAAAAATAATTTTTAGTTCTAAATTTTCTTTATCTTTAGGATTT
>CACBYG010000005.1 GCA_902543535.1 uncultured Pelagibacteraceae bacterium | reverse complement strand
ATACTAGCTTTGCACATTTATCATCAGCCCTTGGTGTTAAAACTATTACATTAATGGCTGACACTCCTTTAATTTATGGATCTTATTCAACAAATATGTATCCAATTATACCTGACGGTGAGCAAATGGTCTCTCATAATACATTGGGTAAAGATAAAATAAATTCAGAAAAAATAGTCAGTAAATTTATATCAATATTATCTTAAGAAATATCTTGAAGAACAATTTCTTTAGCTTCATTTACTATAGTTGATAATCTTGCAGTCTCTGGAGAGACATCAGGATGAATTTTTTTTTGAATTTTTAAATAAGCTTTATTAACAATTTCTTTAGTGGGTTTCTTTGTAATATCTAAATTTAATATTTTATATGCTTCTGAAACAGATAATGTTGATGAATTATTGCTCATAGATTGGTTAAAAGAAAATCTTCCAGAATTTCTTAAAGTTTTAATAAGTCTATAAAGTGAAAGCATTTGAATTAAGGACAAACCTTTAAGTTTTACAAGAGCTAGACTTGCTAATGTTAATGGTAATGTTAGTAAAAATTTTCCTCCAATGGCAAATAATACTGCGAAAATCACTAATAGTAGAATTGATAGTAATCTTAGTCCTCTTGACATCTTATTAAGAGCAGCATTAGAGAACCATCTTAATAAAAAGTATAAAATAATTAAAATTAACAGTGTATAAATTATAATATTCATATATTTCCTAGAGCAAATGAAAGTACCATATCTAAAAAAAAAACCAGAGATAAAATCTTGTCACAATGTCGAGTGGGAAGATAATTATAGCTGGATACATCAAAAAAATATCTTAGAAGTTTTAAAAGATAAATCTAAGTTAGACCCTGAGGTAAAAAAATATTTAGATCAAGAAAATTCTTATGCAGAGTATTATTTAAAAGACACTAAAAAATTACAAAAAAAATTATTTGATGAAATCAAGGGAAGAATAAAATTAGATGATGAGTCTTTGCCTTACAAGGATCATACTTATGAATATTGGACAAAAACAACAGCTAAAGGAAATTATTCAATTAAACTTAGAAAAAAAATTGGAACAAGTAAAGTTGAGGAAATTTGGAATGGCGATAAGGAAAAAGAACAACTTAAAACTGAGTACTTTGGTGTTGGTGACTTAGAGGTAAGTAACAACGATAAATATCTTGGCTATTCATTAGACCTCAAAGGTTCTGAATATTATACTATTCGTATTAGAGATATAAAAACAAATAAAATTATTTCTAAGGAAATTACAGAAACATCTGGGGGAATTACTTTTAGTTTAGATGATAAATATATCTTTTACTCAAAACTAGATAAAAATCACAGAGCAAGAAAAATTTATAGACACGAGATAGGAAATTTTAAAGATAAAGATAAGTTAATTTTTGAAGAAAAAAGTGAGGCTTTTACAGTTAGTATTGGATTAAGTTCAGACGAAAAGTATTATTTTATAAATACATCTGATCATAACACCTCAGAACAATACTATTTTAATGTAGATGAGTCAGACCCTCTTCCAAAACTCATAATTAAAAGAGATAGGGGTGTTCTATACTCAATAAGCTCATGGGATGGCAAATTTTATAATCACACAAATAAAAATGCAGAAGATTTTAAAATTGACATTACAGATAGTTTAGAAAAACAAGACTGGAAACCTTTTATTTTACCAAAGAAAGAAGTTTTAATAGGAGGTCTAACTTTTCTAAAAAATTGGATTATTAGATCTGAAACATCTAATGCTTTAGATAAATTATTTGTTAGAAATATCTCTAAAAATATTGAACAAGAGTTAATTTTTTCTGATGAAACTATATATGTTCCTGGAGTATCACTTGTTCAAAGAGATAGGGATACAGATGAAATTTATATTGGATATTCTTCACCTAAAACACCTTCGAGAGTTTATAAGTATAATTTATCTAATAAATCCAAAATTCTTGTTAAAGAGCAAGAAATTCCATCAGGACACGACCCAGAAAATTATATTGTGGAAAGAGTGGAATTCAAATCACATGATGGAAGATTAGTTCCATTAACAATTACACGTCATAAAAAAACAAAAAAAGATGGGTCTGCAAACTTACTCCTTTATGGTTATGGGTCTTATGGAAATTCTATGAGCCCAAGTTTTTCATCAACAAGATTAAGTTTAATAGATAGAGATATTATTTGGGCAACTGCCCACATAAGAGGTGGTATGGAAAAAGGAATGAAGTGGTGGAAAGAAGGAAAACTAACTAACAAAAAAAATACTTTTGAGGATTATATTCATGCAGGTAAGTATTTAATAGAAAATAATTATACCTCTAAAGGTAAAATCATTGGCATGGGTGGGTCGGCAGGTGGATTACTTATGGGCGCAGTTGTAAATCAGTCTCCAGATTTATTTTTAGGGATTATAATGGCTGTACCTTTTGTTGACTCATTAACAACAAATCTAGATCATTCTTTACCTTTAACAGTTGGAGAGTTTGATGAATTTGGAAATGCGAAAGATAACAAAGAACACTTTGATTATATTTTTTCATATGCCCCGTACAATAATATTAAAAAAGCAGATTATCCTCACATGTTGATAACAACTAGTCTAAGCGATAATCGAGTTTTGTTTGATGAGCCTGCGAAATTTACAGCAAAATTAAGAGAATATAAAACTGATAATAATTTGCTTTTACTAAAAACCGAAATGAATGCAGGCCATGGTGGTAAATCTGGCCGAGATGGTGCCATTGAAGAAATTGCAATTGACTATGCGTTCGCGCTAAAAATCTCAAAAAAAATCTAATTTTTAATCTTGAAATATCAAAAGTAATTCCTAAATAATATATGTAGGTCGCCTAATGGGGCTTACTAAATATAAACTTGCTTTACAAAGGAGGATATTATGACAAGTAAGGATCTATCTATATTTAACTCACTAAGACCGTTTTCAATTGGTTTTGACGATATGTTTGATCAATTTGAAAATATGTTAGGTAACGGAAATTTGACAATGCAGTCAAATTACCCACCTTACAACATTCGAAAAACAGGTAAAGACAACTATGCAATTGAGGTTGCTTTAGCTGGTTTTAATAGAAAAGATGTTGAAGTTGAGTTCGAGGATAATTTATTAACAGTTAGAACTAAACAAGTTAATAAATCTGATAACAGTGATGTTGATGGAGAAATCATTCATAAAGGTATTTCTCAAAGACAATTTGCAAGATCATTCACTATTGCTGATGATGTAAAAGTAAATGGTGCTGAGCTTAAGGACGGTCTTTTAACAATATCTTGTGAAAGAATTATTCCAGAACATAAAAAGAAAAAACTTATAGAAATTAAATAAGTTTAACCTTACTTGCGGGGATTTTTATCCTCGCAAGTTTGATTTAAAAGCATCCATTGGATACAAAACCAACAACAATATTTTCTGAATTTATTTCAAATCTTCGTTCACAAGGTATCAAATATTTTTTTGTGTTATATACAAACTCCAAATTACCTTTGGCATTTTTAAAATCCTCATCAGGTTTTCCTAATTCCATTTGAAGTTTGCTTGAAGATTTTCCAATAAATTCACTTAATTTTTCATTCTCTTTTTCTACAATTGCATCTGTTTTTTGTTTGACTGTTTGACAGCCAGCAATTGTCATAGATAAAATTATAGTTATAAAAATAATTCTAAATTTGGTCATTTATTTAATATAAAACCTAATTATGGCATAAATATAAACTTCCAAGTTGAATGTTGTGAATAAATAGAGGTTTATTGAGGAAATAATCAATAGAATCAAATATGTCTGCAGTATTAGGAGGACAAATGCTTGATAATTATTTTAATTACAAAAAACACAATACAAATTTTAAAACAGAAGTAATAGCAGGAACTACTACGTTTTTGACTATGGCATACATAATGTTTTTAAATCCATTTATCTTATCGGGAGAGTTTGCCGGACCCGAAAAAGGTTTCTTTGATTTCGGCGCAGTTTATACAGCAACAATATTAGCAACGGCTTTAGCTTGTTTCATAATGGCCTTTTATGGAAAAACTTGGCCTATCGGTCTTGCCCCGGGTATGGGTATTAATGCGTTCGTTGCTTTCGGAGTTTGTGCTGGTATGGGATACACTCCTCAAGAAGCTTTAGGCGCAGTCTTAGTTGCAGGGGTATTGTTCTTAATCATATCTCTTACTCCGATAAGAGCGTGGTTAATTAACTCAATACCAAAAAGTTTAAAATTGGGAATAGGTGCAGGAATAGGATTATTCCTGGCAATTATTGGTCTTCAAATAATGGAGGTTGTTGTAGACAATCCCGTTACCTTAGTCCAACTCGGTAATCTAGGTGATCCATTGGTTCTATTAGGATGTGCAACGTTTATAGCAATTATTGTTTTAGATAAAATGAATGTTAAAGGAAATATTATTATAGGAATTTTAGCGTTCAGTATAATTGCATGGGCAACTGGCCTTGCAAAATTTAACGGAATTGCAAGCTCGCCTCCTCCAATGACATATCTTTTTGAATTTGATTTATCTGCTGCAATGACTGCAGGAATGTCTACAGTAATATTTACATTATTGTTTATTGATTTTTTTGATACTGCTGGAACTTTAACTTCTGTAGCTAACGTAGCTGGAAAAGTTGGTAAAGATGGAAAAGTAAAGGATATTAATAAAGCTATGTTGTCTGACAGTGTTGGAACTGTAGCTGGAGCAATGATGGGTACAACAACTGTAACCAGTTATGTCGAGTCTGGTGCTGGTGTCAAAGCTGGTGGAAAAACTGGAATGACTTCTTTAGTAATTGGATTGTTGTTCTTAGCATGTATATTTTTTGCACCACTTGCAACTAGTCTACCTAAACAAATTGATGGTGCTGCCCTTCTCTTTGTGTCTGTTCTTTTCATAAGAAATATTACAGATATTGAGTGGAATGATATATCAGAGTCAGCTCCTGCAATTCTAGCAATGATAGCTATGCCATTAACTTATAGTATAAGTAATGGAATTGCCTTGGCATTTGTTTCCTATGCTTTAATAAAAATATTTACTGGAAAGTTTTCAAGCACTTCTCCGGCAATATGGGTAATTGCAATACTTAGTGTTGTAAGTTTTGCAGTTAGCTAAACAAGCTTCAACAGGGCTAGGAAACTAGCCCTGTTTCTAATTTCTCTTAATAATTTCACTTATAGTTAATTCTTCGTAATGCTCGGTTGGTTGCACTATCCAAGGATCAGACTCCAATCTAACAGGGCAAAAGTCTGGCTCAAATGTTGAAGATTTTTTTTTCCACAAACAAGCTGTTTTTACCTCTTTAATAAAATCTTTAGTTTGAGGATAATTTTGAAGCCATTCAATGCTCTTATTTAAAGTTAATCCAGTATCAGAAAGATCGTCTATTAATAGTACTCTCTGAAAATCTTTATTTTCAGCTAAAGAACTTATTTCTCTTGCAAACATTAATTGCCCTTGTTGGTCTTCCATTCCTTTTCCTGAATAACTTTGAATTACAATGTAGGCTATTGGTAATTTTAGTATTCTTGAGAGAATATCTAATATTGGTGCTGCACCTCTCATAATACCAACAAGAACTGTAGGTTTATATTCTTTATGAATTTGTATTGCTAATTTCTCAACTATTTTTATATATTCCTCAAAAGAGACAATTAATTTATCAGCCATGAAATTTACTATCATAACTAAAATAATTTAAAAAGGAGAAATCATGAAAGCTTACTGGATAAGTGTTTATAAAGAAGTTGAAAACCAAGAAAATTTAAAAAAATATGCTGAGGTGGTGACTCCTATAATAAAGAGTTTCGGAGGAATTCCTCTCGTAAGAGGAGGAAAACACATAACTTATGATGGAGATGATTTTATAAGAACTGTTATTTGGGAATTTCCAAATTATGAAAAAGCAATAGAATGTCATAATTCTAAAGAATATTTAGATGGCTGGAATATTGCAAAGAGTACAACGACTAGACATATGCAAATAGTCGAGGGTTTTAGTATTGAATAGGCTCTGGATCTATGCTTCTCCATAAGTACCAAGTTGCAACTGAACAATAAGGTGAGAATTTTTTATTCAATAATTTTACATAATTTTCTGGTGGTAAATATTTTTTATTATAGTTTTTTGAAATCGCTCTTAATAGACCAATATCTTGAATTGGCCAAATATTTGGGCGATTGTAAGTAAATAATAAAATCATCTCTGCAGACCATCTTCCAATTTGTCTTAATTCGGATAGATAAATTATAGCCTCCTCGTCGGACATTTTGGGAATAAGTTTTGGATTAAATGTTTTATCAATCACTTGTTTGGCTAAACTTTTAATACCTTTTACTTTTTGCCTACTTAGACCACAGCTTTTCAGTTGGGAAGTTGTTAACTTATTAACTATCTTTGCTGTAATTTTATTTTGACATTTTTTTTTAAATTTTAAAAAAACTGCGTTAGCAGCAGCTACACTAATCTGTTGGCCAATAATACTCTTACATAATGAAAAAAAAACATCTTTTCTAGAAGTTAAAATTGTCTCTGAAGGAGACTTATACTTTTTAATTAAAGCAGACATTGTTTTATCCTTCATAGATAAATATTTTTTTGCTGTATTCCAATATCTTGGAGAATTACTCATGTCGTGAAACTGATAGTCTTTTTTTTAAAGTCATTTCTCTTCTAAAAATTATAAATGAAGATACAATAACTAATAAAGCACCCATTAATGTTTTAAACGTTGGAACTTCACTCCAAATAAAATATCCAAATATTATAGCAAAGACCAAAGCTAAATATTTTAGAGGTGTTACCAAACTTACTTCAGAATATTTATAAGATTGAGACAACCATAAATTCGCAAGACCTCCTAAAATTCCTACCATAGATAATAGAAATAGATCTAAGAAATTAGGCATAACCCAGCCCTGAAACAAAGATAAAAGACCTAAAATTGATATTGAGAAAGAAAAGAAAAAACTTATCAACCATACCGGTTCTGTTGTTGATAATTTTCTTATTGCTATAGCAACATATGATAAACCCAAACAAAAAATTATTGGGTATATGTAGTAAAAATTTAAAGAACTAAAGCCAGGCTCTGTAATAACAATTATTCCAATAAAACCTACTAAGACAGCTAACCACCTATATAAACCAACTTTTTCATTTAATAAAAATATTGAAAATATTGTAGTAAATATTGGTGCAGCGAAAGAAATGCTTACCACCGTTGCTAACGGCAAATTTCTTAAAGCTATAAAAATTGAAACTAAAGCAACTAAACCTGATAAGCATCTCTTAAAATGAAGAAAAGGCCTCGTTGTTTTGTAAAAATCTAAAAATCTATCCCTAGGAATAAGAAATAGAATTGGAATTATTCCACAAAAGCCTCTGAAAAATAAAACTTGCCCAACAGGATATGCATCAGACCACTTTACCAACACATCCATTAGTGAGAAAGCACATACAGAAATGAACATGTAGAAAAAGCCCAATTGATTTTTTGACAGCATAGAGATAACTTTAAATTAATTAGGTTAATTATCAATGGAAATAGCAATTTTAGGATTAGGATGTTTTTGGGGACCAGAAATTAAGTTTAGTAAACTTGATGGAGTTATTAAAACTGAAGTTGGATATTGTGGTGGTCATAATGCAGAAACAACATACAAAGAAGTATGTACTGGTTCAACAAATCATGCAGAGGTGGTTAAATTAGATTTCGATCCAAAAATAATATCTTACGATAAAATCCTTGAATTTTTTTTTGAAATTCATGACCCAACAACTCTTAATTCTCAAGGTCCAGATTTTGGTACACAATATAGAAGTGAAATTTTTTATTTAAATGACAACCAGAAAGTAACTGCAGAAAATATAATAAATAAAGAAAACGAAAGACTTTCTGGAAAAGTTGTAACTAAATTATCACAAGTAAAAAATTATTGTGTAGCTGAAGAATACCACCAAAGATATTTAGAAAAAAGATAGAATGTCTTTAGTGGATACAGATTGGTTAGAGAAAAATATTAATAAAGTAAAAGTTATAGATTGCTCTTGGCATATGCCAGCTGAAAATAGAAATGCTGAAGAAGAATTTAAAAATGAACATATTCCAAACGCAATTTTTTTTGATTTAGACAAGAATTCTAAAAATGATACAGATCTTCCACATATGCTTCCAACCTTGGACGAATGGAATAAAATAGTTTCAAATTTAGGAGTTTCAAAAAACGATCAAATAATTATATATGATAATTCTAATGTAATAAGTTCTTGTAGATGTTGGTATAACTTTATTTATTTTGGACATAATCCTAAGCTTGTTAGTGTACTCAATGGTGGATTGAGAAAATGGAAAAAAGAAAATAAAAAGATATCCAATGAAATAGTTAAATTTTCAAAAACAAGTTATGAAGGCAAAGAATTAATTTCATTAGTAAAAGACAAATATAAAATTGATTTAAATATTTCACAAAAAGACTTTGTTGTTGTTGATGCAAGAAGTAAAGAAAGATTTGAGGGAAAAGTGCCCGATCCCAGAAAAAATGTTAGAAGTGGATCTATTCCTAATTCTATTTGTTTGCCCTTTGTGGAAGTTATAAACAAAGATTTTTCATTTAAAAATGTAGAGGAGTTAAAAAATTTGTTTAAATATACATTTAGAAATTCAATGGATAAACCTGTCTTTTCATGTGGGTCTGGTGTCACTGCTTGTGTTTTAGCCCTTGCATATTCTTTAGTAAACGCTAATTATTTGCCTGTCATATATGATGGTTCTTGGGCTGAGTATGGCAAAATCTAAGCTATGAAAAGATCTACAAAAATAACAAGTATAATAATTATATTTTTTCTAATCATTACAACTGTAATTGTCGGAAGGACTATGATTGGAAATCATTTTAAAAAAAAATTTAGTAAGAGGCCTCCACCAGGAATAATTGTTACAGCTGCTAAAGAAAGAGTATTCGAAAATATTATAAGCAGTTATGGAACAGCTGCTCCAGTTCAGACCCAATCTTTTAAAGTTGAAAAATATGAAATTCTTAAACCGATTAATTACAATCAAAAAGTGAAGAAAGGTGATGTTATTGCTGTTCTTAAAAATAGAAAAATTATAGCTCAATTTGATGGAACAATTGGAAAAAGAGAATTTTCTGAAGATTTAGAAGTTTCAAAATCATCAATACTTATTAATGTAGAAGATACTAGCTCAATTTATTGCGATGTGGATATACCAGAAATGTTTGTCCCCTTTATCAAGGTTGGTTTACCTGTAGACATAAAATTTTCTGGATATAAAGACAAAATATATAAAGGAAATGTTGATTCATTTGCAAGCAGAATAAGCGAGGATACAAGATCTTTGGCTACCAGGATTAAGATGGGTAATCTTTCAGGTGAAATACTCCCAGGTTCATTTTTAGAAATATCAATTAAATATGATGTTAGAGAAAATTTAAGCATTCCAGATACAAGTACAATTGTTGAAGGTGAAAATGTCTTTATTTATAAAGTTGATGAGAAAAATAAAGTATTAAAAACAAAAATTACTACCGGTGATCGATACATAGGTTTTGTAGAAGTTTTAAATGGTCTAAACAGTGGTGATAAAATTGTTGCTGAAGGTACAAAGAAAGTAAGACCCAATCTAACCATAAGACCAATAGAAAAAGATTCAAAAAAAAAACAAGGCAATTCTAGTTGGGGCAAAAAAGATAAATCTAAAAAAGAAGAACCAAAAAAAAGTAAGTTAGATTGGTTAAAAAAATTAAATATATTTAAAAAATCTGAAAGCTAAAATTAAATGTATATTACTGAAGTCAGCATAAAAAGACCTGTAGTTGCATGGGTAATGTCATTAATATTAATTATTTTTGGTGTCTTTGTTTTCGCAGAACTACCAGTAAGGGAATTACCAGATGGTATACAGCCACCTGTGGTTCAAGTGCAAACAGAATACAAGTCTGCCTCAGCAGAAATTGTTGATGAAGAAATAACTCAAAAAATTGAGGATGTTATTGGTGGAGCGGAAGGAATTAAAAATATAGATTCAAGTTCTCTCAGTGGAAGAAGTAGAATAAATATTTTATTTAATACAGATATAGATTTAGATGATGCAGCAAACGATATTCGAGAGAGAGTATCCAGAGTAGTCGATAATCTGCCTAGTGAATCAAGTCCACCTCAAATATTAAAACAGGCTGCTGGGTTTACAACTACAATGTGGGTAGGTCTTTCGTCTCCAACCTGGAGTGACTTAGAACTTGGAGATTATGCAGAAAGATATCTAATTGACGCTTTTTCAAGTGTTCCTAATGTTGGAAGAATAAGAGTAGGTGGACTAAGAGAGTTGAGCGTAAGAGTTTGGATAGATCCTATCAAATTAGCTGCAAATAACCTAACTATTCAGGAAGTTGAAAGAGCGTTTAAAAATGAGAATGTTAATCTTCCTGCAGGGACCTTAGAAGCAAATAACAAAGATCTAACTCTTAATATAGATAAATCTTATTCAAATATTGATAGCATCAAACAGTTACCATTAAAAAAAAATAAAGATAAAGTTATTGTCTTATCAGATATAGCAAATGTTGAATTAGGTCCTGTTTCAGAAAAGACTTTGTTCAAAGCTCAAAGAAAAAATGCAATAAATTTAAAAACTGTAGGGATTGGAATTTATGCTAAGAGTGGTGCATCTACTGTTGAACTTTCAAATCAGATTAAAAAAAAAATAAATGAATTAAATAAGTCTTTACCTGATGGATTAAAATTAGAGGTTGCTTTTAATAGAGCTACATATGTTGGTGCAGCAATCGAAGAGGTTTACAAAAGTTTAATTATTGCGTTTATTTTAGTAGTTTTAATTATCTATCTATTTCTTGGTAACCTTAAAGCTGTGATAGTCCCAGCTGTTGCTCTTCCAGTTAGTTTAATAGGATCATTCTTGGGTTTATATTTATTTGATCTTTCAATTAATATCTTTGTATTACTTAGTTTTATTTTAGCAATAGGTATAATAACAGATGACTCAGTTATAATGACTGATGCTATATACACTAGAATTGAAAATGGTGAAACTCCGCTTGTTGCAGCATATAAGGGTTCTAAACAAATTACTTTTGCAATTATTGCAACAACTTTAATTTTGGTTGCAGTCTTTTTACCTCTAATTTTTATAAAAGGTATTTCTGGAACTTTATTTAAAGAAACTGCAATCGCTCTGTCATTCTCCATAGTAGTTTCTTCTTTTGTTGCTTTAACATTATCCCCAATGCTGGGAAGTAAATTTTTAAATAAGAAAGAAAAAATTAATTTTTTTGTCAAAAAATTTAATAATGGATTTAAATCTTTTACCAGCTTTTATATTGATACTTTAAAATATTGGATAAATAAGCAGAAAACTATTTCTGCATTTATAATTTTAGTAATTGCAGCTTCTGTATTTTTATTCGATTTTTCTAAAAAAGAATTAATTCCAACCGAGGACAGAGGCGTTTATTTAATAATTGGGTCTACAGATGAAGGTAGCTCATTTGAATACACCCAAGAAAAAGCTCAAATTATTGAGAATAGAATAATTAAATTACTACAAGCAAAAGATAGTCCATACGAGAGAGTTATCATGAGAGTTCCAGGATTTGGTAAGTCTGCAACAACTTATAATACATTTATAATTATTGCCTTATTAGATGAGTGGAAAAATAGAGAAAAAAGTAGTCAAACAGTATTAAGAGAAGCTATTGGACAAGTTGTTTCTGTTCCAGAAACTTTTGCTTTTCCAATATCTCCTCAAGCAATTAGAGTTTCAAGCTATAACAAGCCAGTTCAAATGGTAATCTATGGAACAAGCTACGAAGAGCTCGAAGAAATACAAAAAAATGTTTTGCGTGAATTAAGAAAAAATAGAAACATGTCTCGGATAGAAAGTGACTACACAAAAAATAAACCTGAAGTTAAACTAATAACAAATAAAAATAGAGCCAACGATTTAGGAGTATCTACAGAAAATATTGGAAGAACTTTAGAAACATTATATGGAGGCAAAAGAGTTACTACTTTTAGTAAAGAAGGAAGAGAATATCCAATTATTTTGCAACAATACCTCGCAGATAGACGAGATAAAGACGGTTTATCAAAAATCTTTGTTAGATCAGAGACTACGGGAGAGCTAGTCTCAGTTGCAAGTCTTGTAGAATTCAAAGAAAAAGGTACAGCAGAGGTACTTCCCCGATATAACCGACAAAGAGCAGTTACAATTTCTGCCGCCCTTTCAGAAGATTATACATTATCAGAGGCTATAAATTATTTAGAATCTGTAATGATAAAAGTTGCCCCTGAAAATCAAATTACTTGGAAAGGAAAATCTGAAGAATTAAAAGAAACAACTAATGAAATATATTTAATCTTTGCTTTAGCATTGATCACAGCATATTTAGTTATGGCTGCAACATTTAATTCTTTTATTCATCCCTTTATTATTATTTTAACAGTTCCTCTTGCAGTCTTTGGTGGGCTAGTTTTTATTTTGTTTTTAAATAGTTCGATAAATATTTTTTCTCAGATTGCATTAATTATACTGATAGGTATCTCGACGAAAAATAGTATTTTAATAGTAGACTACACAAATCAGATCCGAACAACCGGTGTTAAACTACAAGATGCAATTCTTAAGTCATGTCAGCTGAGAATTAGACCAATTATCATGACATCGTTGAGCACAATGATTGCAATGTTGCCTTTAGTAATTGGAAACATTGGGCCAGGTGCGGGTGAAGGATCTAGATTGGCTGTAGGAGGAACCATTCTTGGAGGAATGATTATTTCAACTTTCTTTACATTATACGTTACACCTACAATGTACTTAGCTCTAGCAAAAAATACAAAACGTATTGATGCTGTAGATATAGAACTTAAAAAACAATTAAATTAAAAAACAATATATTTATTCACTGATAAAGATTTCTTACAATCAGATAATTGCTTCTTGTAAATATTAGCTTGATCTTCCACTCTCTTTGCTAAATTAATTATTTTTTTATTATTTTTATAATTTTTATAATTTCCCCATCCCTCATGATAAGCTATGTACTGTTTGAAAGCATCTTTTTTTGAGACTTTTAAAATTTTTTCAGTTTTAGTTGTATACCAACCAATAAAATCAACACTATCTTTAAATCTTGTTCTAGTTGCAAATTTATTACCTGTTTCTGTTTTATACTGCTTCCAAGTTCCCTTTACTGCTTGAGAATAGCCAAATGAACTAGAAGGTCTTTTATAGGGAACTATTTTAAAAAGTTTTTGTCTAGGTGGTTTGGCAATCCAATCAAAACCTGACTCCATTTTAATAATTGCTAGCTGTAAGTAGATAGGTGTCCCCCATTTTTGTTCTGATTTTTTTGCATGTTTGTACCATAAATATCTTTCATCAAATATTGAACAACTATTAGATGTATTAGAAGGAATTGAAGAACATGCACTTATTAAAAAAAAGAAAATTAAAAAACAATTAATTTTTAGCATTTTCATATTTTTCAAATACATTAAAAACTATTATTACAATTATTACACCAGCTAAATTTCCAAATAAATCTGAAAATTCAAAACTCCTATCAGGTATAAAATTATGAAATAATTCTAGAAAAATAGAGATTACTATCAAATACACACTTAAATATTTAAGTTTTTTAGAATTTTTAAAAGTTAAAAAACCAATTATAGATAAGACTCCAAAAGCATACAGATGATTTGATGAAATTATATAATCTCGGGTAATTTGAGGTTGCAGTTTACAATCATCATATAGATAACATCCAATTAAACTACCTGGGAATAAATATAATAAAATTAATATAAAATTACATAAGTAGAAAATAATTTTATATTTTGAAAAAAAATTAAACATGAATAGTATAGTTTTATTTATCAAATTATCCTAAAATATAAACAAATGAGTTATTTAATACTTGTAAGACATGGTCAAAGTACATGGAATCTTGAAAATAGATTTACAGGATGGGTAGATGTTGACTTAAATGAAAATGGAAAAGCTCAAGCAAATAAAGCTGGTGAACTCATAAAAGAGAAACAAATTAATATTGATATATATTATTCATCATTTCAATTAAGAGCTAAAAATACCATGAAAATTATCCAAGGAAAATTAAATGATTATAAAAATTCTAAAACCGCTTGGCAACTCAACGAAAGACACTATGGATCTCTTACGGGTTTAAATAAAGATGAAATGAAACAAAAGCTTGGGGAAGATAAAGTTCATCAATTTAGAAGATCGTGGGATTTAAGACCTGATCCACTAGACAAAAATAGCTCTTATCATCCATTAAATATAGATACTTATAAAGATATACCTATTGACAAAGTTCCAGATACTGAATCTTTAAAAGATACTTATGAAAGAGTTATTAAATTTTATAATGAAGAGATTGAGACTAATTTCAAAAATAAAAATATTTTAATTTCTGCACATGGAAATTCTATAAGGGCTCTCTGTAAATATCTTTTTAACTTAGACAATAATGAAATTTCAAAATTAGAAATACCAACCGGCAATCCTTTGCTTATGAAATTTGATAAAAATAAAAAGTTAATAAATTGTGAATATCTTGATTCTGAAAGAGCTAAAGATCTTTTAGTTTATTAAAAATCTTAAAATCTGTTAAATGATAAAATTTATTTTTACTTTCAAACCCATATAATTTTTTTTCATCTATTAATTTGCTCCAAATATTTAAAATTGAAAATTTACTTATAGTTTGATTCATTAAAATTTTTTTATTTAAAATTTGGCAACCAATATAAATGAAATCTAATTTATCTTTTTTTGAGATTAAATTATTTGAAAGATTAAAATCTCCTTTTAAACTTTGATCGAAACTTAAGTTTTTATTTACTAATAGAAGGATATTTTCTAACTTTTTTGAAAAATAAACTTCTTCCATTTTTATAATTTCGTCTCTATATTCATTTGACCAAATTGTATCTGGGTTAAAGACGATAAAATCATCTTCGCTAGAATGACTGGTCATATTCAATATACCACCTCCAGTATCTAGAATACTTCCTCCATCTTCAACAATACTAATATCCAAATCAAAATTGTTATTTTTAATAAAATTTGAAAAATGTTCTTTAAGGTAGAAAGTGTTAATAAAAATTTTATTAATACCCATTTCTTTGATCAAGTTTATACTTTTCTCAAGCATAGTAACTTCATTTATTTCAAGCAATGGTTTAGGTTTTGTTAAAGTGATTGGATTTAAACGTTTTCCAAGGCCAGCACATAAAATTAAAGCAGTATTTATTTTCACAATTTTATTCAACAAATTTTGGGAAGTTACTTTTTAGTATTAATTTTAAACTAAAAAATTCCCTATTTTTTTTCATTCTATAATTAATCATTTCCCAGGCATAAGGTATCATTTTTTTGTATTTTTTTTTATTATCTCTCAATGCTAAACGCATAAAAATTCCTATGATCTTTAAATTTCTTAGAACAGATAAAATTTCAAAGTCGTTTATAAATTTATTAATTTCATTTTTTTTAAGCTTCTTAAAGTAATTATTTAAAATTTTATTTTTAAATTTATTAGATGTTTTAAATCTAACATCATCAATAAGTGAAGCTAAATCGTAAGCTTTATTTCCAATTAACGCATCTTGGCTATCAATCACTGCAATATTATTTTTTACATACATTATATTTGATACGTGAAAATCTCTATGAACAAAGGTATCGTTATTTAAATTCAATTTTGATAGCAAATTTTTCACCTCGTTTTCATATTTTTTTTTAAAATTTCTAATCTTTAACTTGTTTATTTTTTTAGGTGCATACCATTTAGAAAACAATTTTGCTTCGTCCGATAATATTTTATTATTGTACTCCAGTACTTTATATTTCTGACCATTAAAATTTCTGACCTGTTTATCCTTAATTAATTGTAATTTGCTCAGAGTTTTTAATATTTTTCTAAAAATTAGATCTTTATTAGTTTTATTGTGTTTCAATACTTTGAATAAAGTATTATCTCCAAAATCTTCAACTTCTATATAATTATTTTTATAATTTTGATTTAATAACTTTGGTGCCAAAATTTTATTTTTATTTAAAATTTTATTAACAGCATCATATATCAAAAGATTTTTAACCTTTTCTTTTTTAGCATAAACCACGATTGAATGATTATTCTTATTTCTATAAAATTTTCGAAACGAAGCATCACCTTTAATTTCCTTTAATTCTTTAAAATTAAGCATTTTTTTTAAAATAAATTTAAACCTTTTATCTGAACTGTTCTATTTTTTAGTTCATTTTCGTATTTAAAAAATAAATCTATTTTTTTTAATTTATTAGTATTTTTGAGTAATTGAGGCCACTCGACTAGTGTAATAATTTTTTTATTTTTTTCAAAAATATCAAGATCTTTAATTTCTGAACTATTTTTTATTCTAAACAAATCGTAATGTTTAATCATATAATGATTAGTTTCGTACTCATTCAGTAAAGTAAAAGTGGGACTAGTAACCTCTGTAAGTTTTAGTTTCTCATCAGTCTGAAATTTATTAATAAAATATTTTACAAAAGTTGTCTTTCCTACCCCCATCTCACCATGCAAAAAAGCATATTCTCCACCTTTGAAATATGAAGTTAATTTTTCAGCTAATTCTCTTGTAGACTTTTCTGACGTGATATCAATTTTGCTATCTTTAATAGCGGTAGGCATCTGGTTTAAAAGGACCTTCTGTTCTCACACTTATATAATCTGCTTGATCTTTAGATAGTTTAGTTAGTTTAGCGCCTACTTTTTTAAGGTGTAATGTAGCAACTTTTTCGTCCAAATGCTTTGGTAATACATAAACCTTATTTTCATAATTTTTGTGATTATGCCAAAGTTCTATTTGCGCAATTACCTGATTAGTAAAAGATGCACTCATAACAAAACTAGGATGTCCAGTTGCACAACCTAAATTTACCAATCTCCCCTCTGCTAGTAAAATAATTCTCTTACCACCAGGAAGTTCTATTTCATGAACTTGAGGTTTAACTTCAGTCCACTTATAGTTTTTTAAAGCTTCAACTTGTATTTCATTATCAAAGTGACCAATGTTACATAATATTGCTCTATCTTTCATGTCTCGCATGTGGTCTGCAGTAACTATATCTTTATTTCCTGTTGCAGTTACAACTATATCTGCCCTACTTATAGCCTCTTCCATTAAAACAACCTCGTAACCCTCCATTGCTGCTTGAAGAGCACAAATTGGATCTGCCTCTGTAACTAATACTCTTGCTCCACTTTGTCTCAATGATGCAGCACTTCCTTTTCCAACGTCTCCAAAGCCAGCAACAATTGCAATTTTACCTGACATCATTATATCCGTTGCTCGTCTTATGCCATCAACCAAACTTTCTCTACAGCCATACAAATTATCAAATTTTGATTTAGTAACTGAGTCATTTACATTTATAGCTGGGACTAAGAGAGATTTATCATTTTCCATTTTATTAAGCGCTTTAATTCCAGTTGTTGTTTCCTCTGAAACGCCTTTAACATCTTTCATCAATTCTTTATATTCGTTATGCATGATTGCTGTTAGGTCACCACCATCATCTAATAACATATTTGGTTTCCAATCAGATTTACCTACAATGGTCTGTTTAATACACCATAAGTATTCTTCTTCGGTCTCACCCTTCCAAGCATAGACAGGAATACCTGCTTTAGCAATAGCAGCGGCAGCATGATCTTGGGTTGAAAAAATATTACAAGATGACCATCTCACTTCAGCGCCTAAATCAACTAATGTTTCAATTAGTACAGCTGTTTGTATTGTCATATGTAAACAGCCAATTATTTTAGCACCTTTGAGGGGTTTCTTTTTTGAATATTCTTCTCTTAAAGCCATCAATCCTGGCATTTCACTTTCTGCAATAGAAATTTCTTTTCTTCCAAAATCAGCTAGTGAAATATCTTTTACTTTATAATCTTCCATTGCAAGGTTTATAACGTTAAGTATTAATTTATCAACATTAGATTAAATAGTTGGAAATTTTATTTCTATCATAGCACCAATAGTATCAACTCGATTAGATGCTACAATTTCTCCATCATGTAAATCAACTAGATTTTTAACTATATTTAATCCTAGTCCTGAATGTTCTCCAAACTTATCAGGTCGATTGCTATAAAATCTCTTAAATATTCTTGAGGTATCCTTTTCCTTAAACCCCTCTCCTTCATCAAGTATTTTGACTGAAACTTTATTTTCTGAAGTATCAGAAACATTGATTAAAATGCTGGAACCTCTTTTACTAAAGGATATAGAATTATCTAATAAATTTGCAATTATTTGCTCAATTCTGTTTTCTATACCTTTAATAAAATATTCTTTTTTTCCATCATTTTCATATCTTAGATCAATATCTTTTTTAACTTTATGGATATTGTTATAATCATCTACGACGGATTGGATAATTGGTTCTATATTTATCCTGTTCATTTTTTCTTTACTCAAAGCAACTTCATCCTTTAACATTTGGGAGTAATCTGTAATTAATCTTTCAATACGCTGGACATCATGGCTAAGAATATTTATTAGTTTCAGTCTTTGGTCTTTATCGCTTGTATCTTGTAAAATTTCTGATGCACCTTTTAAAGATGCTAAAGGGTTTCTAATTTCATGAACAAGATCAGTAGAAAAATTTTCTGCAAGTGTTACTCTTTTTTGCAACTCATTTGTCATGTCTTCAAGAGAAGTTGAAAGAAGACCTAATTCATCGTTTCTATTTTTTAAATTTTCAATGTTTGACTTGGTCTGATTTTTTTCTTTTATAAGTTTGGTATAATGAACTAAATTTTGAATTGGTTTAATAAAATATCTACTTAATACAAATGAGAAAATTAAAATTACGAATCCAACAGATATAGCGGTTCTAATTACAAAAGCTTTTCTCTCATCTGTTGCAGTTTTAATATCATTAGCAATCTCTGTTATTGCTAAATAACCTACGTTTGATCCTTCTCTTTCAACATCTTTTATAGTTGTTAATTTAAATTGATTGTAATTTTCTTGAATGAAAGTGTATGGATTTCCAGATTTTTCAGATAATGAATAATCAGTCAAAATATCTTTCAAAGAGACTGGCTTTTCTTGATCTATATTAATATTTTTTTCTTCAATATTTTGATCATTTTTATCTTCGCTTAAACTTTCAAACTCAATCTCGTCTACTCTTGTTGAGAATGATCTTGGATCAAGATCTAAGGTATCCGTGTCTCCAATAAGATTTAATTTACTATCAAAAAAAATTACTCTATCTAAATTTTGAAATATAAATCTTGTTGAAAATAGAAATTTTCTTATATCGTCAGCATCAAATTTTACGTTTAATCTTGAAAGATTATCGATGGTATTATTAATAATTTTTATATGATTTTCAGATTTTTTTTTTACTAAGTTTGGTTGAATGTTGTTTAAGTAAACTATTGTAAATAATCCAATAATAGTAAAAATAACAAAGTTAATAAAGAGGAATTTTTTTAATATTGAAAGTGTTTTTAAGTATTTACTAAACATCAGCTAACATTCCATCTATATCCACTACCATACCTAGTTTCAATAGCTGAAAAATCGGCGTCTACCTTTTTAAATTTTTTACGAATTCTTTTAACATGACTGTCAATTGTTCTATCTTCTATGTCTGTATCTTCCCTGTAAGCGATGTCCATTAATTGCGCTCTTTCTTTTATTATACCTGGTCTTTTTGCCAATTCTTTAACAATTAAAAATTCTGTTGTTGTCAGCTTATCTGGTAATGGTTTCCCATTCCATTCACATTCAAGTTGAGAGGGATCTAATTTTAATCTTCCATGAGAAATTAAACTTTTGTTTTCCTCCAAAATATTTTTTGAGTCTTTTTTTCTTAACTGAACTCTAATTCTTTCAATTAAAACTTTTATAGAAAAACCCCCAGATTTTTTTACAAAATCATCTGCGCCCAGTTTTAGGCCTAGTAGCTCGTCAATTTCATCATCTTTAGATGTTAAAAAAATTACTGGTAAGGATGTTTTTTTTCTAAGTTTTTTTAGTAATTCCTCTCCATCCATCTTTGGCATTTTAATATCAATAACTGCAAGATCAGGTGGCATTCTTGTTAGTCCAATTAGCGCACTCTCTCCATCTATGTAGGTTTGTACTTTGAACCCTTCTTTCTCTAAAGCAATACTTAAGCTTGTGAGTATGTTTCTATCATCATCGATTAAAGCTATAGTCTGTTTCTGCATATATTCATTTTAAAAATACTAAATTGTCCTAATTTGGGCAATGGTATTAAATTAATGAAGCATTCCCCAATTATCACCTACATTAACGTCAACTGTTAAAGGTGTAGAAAACGAGTGAAAGTCACTTTGAGCTACACTTGTCATCTCATTTTTAATTATTTTGATCATCAACTTTTCATCTTTTTTTGGAACTTCAAAGATTAATTCATCGTGAATTTGAAGAAGCATTTTTGGTTTTGTAATTTTATCCTCAGACATTTTTTTATTTAATCTTATCATGGCTAGTCTCATTATCTCTGAGGCCGATCCTTGTATTGGAGCATTAATTGCGGCACGCTCTTGAAAATTTCTCACATTGAAATTTTTATCGTTTATCCCATTAAAGTATGATCTTCTTCCAAAAATATTATTTACATAACCACTTTTTCTACAAAATTTAATAGTGTTTTCCATATAGACTTTAATTTCTGGAAATTTTCCAAAGTATGCATTTAGAAATTCTTCAGCTTCGTAATTGGATACATTAATTTGCTTTGCTAAACCATATTGGGAAATTCCATAAATTATTCCAAAATTGATAGCTTTAGCTTTCCTTCTGTGGTCTTGATTTACTTTTTTAATATCAATATTAAATATTTGGCTGGCTGTTAATGAATGAATATCCTCTTCATTTTTAAATGCCTTTTTTAATTCTTTCACATCAGCTAAATCAGCAAGAATTCTCATTTCAATTTGATTGTAATCCGCAGAAATTAATAAATGATCTTTTTTAGCTTTAAATGCTTTTCTTATATCTTTTCCTTCATCTGATTTAATTGGAATATTTTGTAGATTGGGGTCACTTGAAGCTAGTCTTCCTGTTGTGGTAGCTGCTAATAAAAATGAAGTATGCACTCTTTTTGTTGTTGGATTAACATGTTCAGGTAATGCGTCTGAGTAAGTATTTTTTAACTTTGATAACTGTCTCCAGTCCAAGATTAATTTAGGAAATTTGTTACCTTTAAATACTAAATCCTCTAAAACAGAAGCACTTGTTGCAAATCCACCTTTTTTTGTTTTTTTTAAACCTGCTATTTTAAGATCATTGTAAATGATTTCACCTAGTTGTTTGGGTGACCCAATGTTAAACTCTTTTTTTGAAATTTTAAATATTTCTTTTTCCAATGTTAGAATTTTTTTTTCGAATTTTTTAGAAAGAGATATTAAAAACTTACTATCAATTTCTACGCCTTCAATTTCCATAAATGCAAGAATTTTAATTAATGGTTTTTCAAAAATTTCGTAAATATTAATCAGTTTTTCTGATTTTAGATTTTTAAGAAATTTCTTATAAAGTCTAAAAGTTATGTCAGCATCTTCAGCTGCATAATCTTTTGCTTTTTCAACTTCTACTTCACTGAAATTGATTTCTTTTTTTCCAGTTCCCACCATTTCTTTAAAAGAAATCGTTTTATGTCCAAGGTGTAACTCTGATAATGTATCCATATTATGTCTATTTTTTCCTGCATCTAAAACATAAGACATCAACATTGTATCTTCCATGGCAGACAATGTTATGCCGTGTTTAAATAAAACAATAAAATCAAATTTAATATTTTGACCAATTTTTTTAACACTCGGATCTTCTAATAATTTTTTTAGTTTTTTAATAACAACTTCCTTTTTGATACATTTTGATGATTTGTGACCAATTGGAATATAACAGGCCTTCCCTATTTTTGAAGAAAGCGAGATACCTACTAGCTCTGCTTGATGAGGATCTAGAGAATTTGTTTCAGTGTCAACAGCAACCTCTCCTAACTCTTCGGCCTCTTCAACCCATTCATCTATTTCATCTGCGTTAGAAATCAAATAATAATTTTTATTATTAATTGGACTTTGCTTTTCTATATTTTTAGTTTCTGGAACAGAGCTCGTTAGGTCTGGCTCTCCATATGCGGAAATAGCAGAGCTTAATAATCTATTAAATTCCATCTCTCTTAAAAATTTATATAATTTATCTTTGTCTATACTTTTTAACTGAAACTCATCTAACTCTCTTTTTATTGGAGATTTATGATCTAATGTCACAAGTTTTTTGCTAATTAATGCTTTATCTTTATTTTCTAAAAGAGTTTCTCGTCTTTTGTTTTGTTTAATTTCATGAGCTGATTTCAATAATTTTTCTAGAGTGCCATATTTATTAATTAGTTCAGCAGCAGTTTTTACTCCTATTCCGGGTACACCTGGTACGTTATCACTACTATCACCCGCTAAGGATTGGACATCTATTACTTTTGATGCATCAACCCCAAACTTATTAATGATGTCTTCTTCAGTTACAAATTTATTTTTCATTGGATCAAAGATACGGACATTTTTTTGATATAATTGCATTAAATCTTTATCTGATGAAACAATTGTGACCTTTGCTCCTTTTTTTATTATTTGGTCAACGTAAGTTGCAATCAAATCATCTGCCTCATAATTGGGTAAGTCTACAGATGGTAAGTTAAATGCTAAAACAGACTTTCTTATATATTCAAATTGAGGTGCCAAGTCATCAGGCGCCTCAGATCTGTTTGCTTTATATTCGCTATAGATTTCATTTCTAAATGTTTTCCTGGCAGAATCAAAAATGACTGCAAAATGAGTTGGTTTCTGCAAATTTTGATTTGATTTTGAGTCCTCTAAAAGTTTAAAAAGCATGCTGCAAAAACCACTAACTGCCCCTGTTGGCAGTCCATCACTTTTTCTACTTAATGGTGGTAATGCATAATAAGCTCGAAAGATATATCCAGAACCATCAATAAGATAAAAATGATCAGTTTTTAGTATTTTACTCATTAGATTTTATTAAATGTTTTATACTTAATATAGTCTAAACTTTAATATAATCTACTAATCACTAGATTATATTAACAATTAATAGTATTATTCATTTAATGGAATTAACAAAAAATCTTACACAAACTAAAATAATTAAATCTTTGTTATCTATAGTGCTTGGTTCAATAGCTTTAACTATTTCTGCAAAAATAAAAATTCCTTTTTACCCAGTCCCTATGACTATGCAAACTTTTGTAGTCTTATTTTTAGGAATTAGCTTAGGTTATAAAATTGGATTAGCTACAATCGGATTGTATTTAATTGAAGGAATTGCGGGATTACCAGTTTTTTCAAATTCTCCAGAAAAAGGTGTCGGACTTTTATATTTCACTGGTCCAACTATGGGATATTTAATTGGATTCTTAACGGCATGTTATTTTTCATCTATGATTAAATTTGAGGATGGTTTTTTTGTTGTTTTGGGTAAACTAATACTTGCAACTTCAACAATATATATTTTAGGATTATTGTGGTTAGGGACATTAATCGGATGGGATAAGCCTATTTTAGCTTTAGGAGCTAAACCTTTTTTGTTGGCTGAAATATTCAAAATTGCCATTTTGGCATTATTAGTTAAGAAAATTATAAAAATTAGAAAATTTATCTAGGTGATCTTTTAGAGAGAATTCTTTGGAGAGTTCTTCTATGCATTTTAAGTCTTCGTGCTGTTTCAGATACATTTCTATTGCAAAGCTCAAACACTCTATGGATATGTTCCCATTTTACTCTATCTGCTGACATAGGATTTTCTGGAGGTGCAGCTTTTTTTGATGGATCTGCTAATAAAGCTTTTTCAACATCTTCAGCATCTGCTGGCTTAGCAAGGTAATCGATTGCACCCTCTTTAATAGCCGCAACTGCTGTTGGAATGTTTCCATATCCAGTTAACATTATAATTCTACTATCATTATTTAAGGTTTGAATTTCTTTTACAACTTCAAGACCATTTCCATCTCCAAGTCTTAAATCTACTACAGCAAATCCAGGTTTTTTTGCTTTAACAGCTTCGACACCCTTTTGTACACTCTCTGCTTGAAAAACTTCAAAACCCTTCTTTTCCATTGCTCTTGCCAATCTTTCTCTAAAAGGATTGTCGTCATCACAAATTAATAGTGATTTATTGTCAAAATCACTGAGGTTTTGAAGTGTTGCTTGTTCTTTCATACTCCTAATATGGTAACTAAATTAAATTTTTCAACATATGATTATTAAGCAATACTGACCTGAATTATTTGCTTTACATTAGTGATGTTTACTTTATATGCCAGAAAATATTAAAGTTTTTTATTTTAAAAGACTTTTTTTTATTAAATTTTTTTTGGAGGCATTAGTAATGCAAAAATTTAAATCGGTTGAAGAACTTGTAAATCAACTGAAACCTGAAAAACCAGTATATTGTATCAGAAAAAGTTCAATTGAATCTGCAGTAAAAGTTTTCAAAAAAAATTTCTCAGGAACAGTTTTGTATGCTGTAAAGACAAATCCTCATCCAGAAGTAATAAAAACAATAATAGATAGCGGAATAGATCAATTTGATGTTGCATCAATTGAAGAAATAAAAAGCATAAGAAATTTTAGTCACACTGCAAAATGCTCATACATGCACACTGTAAAAAGCAGAGAAAGTATTAAGGAAGCTTATTTTAATTATAATGTTAAAACTTTTTCATTAGATACTAAGGATGAATTAATCAAAATTATAGAAAGTACAAATAACGCAAAAGATTTGGAATTATTTGTTAGAGTGGCAGTTTCAAACGAGCATGCAGAAATAGACTTATCGAAAAAGTTTGGAGCTTTAACATCGGAGGCCATAGGTTTAACTAGATTAGCAAAACAACATGCAAAAAAAATTGGTTTGAGTTTTCATGTTGGATCTCAATGTATGCATCCAATCTCATACGCAAAGGGTATAACCGAGATTGGAAACATAATAAAAAAAACTAAAATAGTTCCAGATTATATAAATATAGGAGGTGGATTTCCAACTATCTATCCTGATTTAATTCCTCAATCATTAAATAATTATTTTAATGAAATTAAAAAAAGTCTAGAAAATTTAAAACTTGATGCATTACCTAAAATAATTTGTGAACCTGGAAGAGCTTTAGTTGCAGAAAGTGGATCAACAATTGTTAGGGTTAATTTAAGAAAAAAACAAAAGCTCTATATAAATGATGGAACCTACGGTACACTTTTTGATGCTGGTACTCCAAATATTGTTTACCCATCAAAGATGATAAAAGAGAACTCAAATAAAATTATTTCTAAAAAATTAACCGCTTTTGATTTTTTTGGTCCAACATGTGATAGCATGGATTATATGAAAGGTCCTTTTTTGCTTCCAAACAATATAAAAGAAAATGATTATATAGAACTTGGTCAGCTTGGTGCTTATGGATTAACTTTTAGAACTCAATTCAATGGCTATTACTCAGATGAGATTTATGAAGTTGAAGATAAACCAATAATGACAATGTATGATAAAGATAGCAATAAAGCTAATATGGTTGCTTAATGTCAGACCAAAAAAATCTGGGTCACAATAGTAAGAAAGATTTCCTAAAAAACCCAGTTGAACACATTGATATAACCTCCTTTGATGCAAGAAAGATAATCTCATCAATGGAAAAAATGTCTTTCGTATCTAGAGAGACTGCTAATGCTGCTAATATTTATAATGAAATGTTGAAAGATAAAGAGTGTACAATTTTCCTAACTCTGGCTGGATCAACATCGGCTGCAGGATGTATGAATATTTATAAGGATTTAGTTAAATATAATATGGTTGATGCAATTGTTGCAACTGGAGCTTCAATTGTAGATATGGATTTTTTTGAAGCACTAGGTTTTAAACATTACCAGGGCTCACAGTTTCAAGATGATACCGAGTTAAGAAATAACTATATCGATAGAATTTACGACACTTATATTGATGAGGAAGAGCTTCAAATGTGTGACAAAATCATATGCGATATAGCAAATTCATTAGAACCAAGGAGTTATACTTCTAGAGAGTTTATATATGAAATGGGAAATTATCTGAAAAAGAACTCAAAAAAGAAAGGCTCATTAATTGAAACAGCATTTGATAATGATGTTCCAATTTTCTGCCCTGCTTTTACAGATTCGAGTGCAGGATTTGGTTTAGTAATGCACCAGGAAAAAAATCCAAAAAAACATATTACAATTGACTCTGTCAGGGAATTTAGAGAACTTACAGAAATAAAGATTAAATCCAAAGGCTCAGGATTATTCATGATAGGTGGTGGTGTACCAAAGAATTTTATTCAAGATACAGTTATATGTGCAGAGCTTTTAGGAAAAGATGTAGATATGCATAAATATGCTGTTCAAATCACAGTTGCAGATAGTAGAGATGGAGCATGTAGTAGCTCAACTCTAAAAGAGGCAAGTTCTTGGGGCAAAGTTGATGTAACGAAAGAACAAATGGTTTTTGCAGAAGCTACAAGTGTTTTGCCTCTAATAGCTAGTGATGCTTATCATAGGGGTGAATGGAAAAGTAGAGATCGAAAAAACTTTACAAAAATTTTTGAATAAAATTGAAATATCTTTCTAATAAAAACGGTTTTCTTGGGATTGACAATAAAGTCAATTTTAAAGAAAAAGTTGTCATTGTTCCATTTGGTCTTGAAAAAACTGTAAGTTATGGTGGTGGAACTAAAAATGGGCCAAAAGAGATTATTAAAGCCTCTCACCAAGTTGAGCTTTATGATGAAGAATTAAATTGTGAGCCCTACAAAAAGATAGGTATTAAAACTTTAAAACCATTCAAAATAGATAAAAATATTAAAAAGGCATTAAGTAAAATGTCCAAAATAAATCAAGAAATTTTAAATAAAAAGCTTTTTCCAATGACTTTTGGTGGAGAACACTCAATCACACCTGGATGCATTGTTCCATTCACAAAGAAATATAAGGATATTTGTCTTTTACACTTTGATGCCCATGCAGATTTACGAGAAAGTTATAATGGTGAAAAATTCTCACATGCATCAGCTATAAAAAGATGTTTAGATTATCCAAATGTTTCATTAATTTCATTTGGAATCAGAAATATTTCTAAAAGTGAAATTCCATTTTTAAAAAAAAATTCTTCTAGAATAAAAATTTTTTGGGCTAAAGATAAAATGAAATGGGATCTTAACAAATTTAAAAAATTGATTAAAAATAAAAAAGTCTACTTAACTTTTGATGTTGATGGACTCGATTCTAGTATTATGCCAGCAACTGGAACTCCTGAACCAGGCGGATTGTTATGGGACGAAACTTTAAATATAATAAAAATTGCCGCAAAAAATTCCCAAATTGTTGGGGCTGATATTAACGAATTATCACCTATAAAAGGTTTTAATTCATATAACTTTCTTGTTGCTAAGTTGGCTTATAAAATTTTAAGTTATAAATTTTTGTACTAAGCTTTAACAGCCTTAAATGTTCCTAATAATAATCTAAAAGGAATTAACATAACAAGAGCAACGAATATCTTAACTGCTAAATCTCCTAAAGATAAGGTAACCCACGGAATTCCTGTTGCATAAAAAGATATTGAAAAAAATAAAAATGTATCAATCGTAGATCCAATTAGAGATGACGTTAAAGGAGCAATAAACCACTTTTTTTTTCTTAGTTGATCAAATATTTGGACATCTAATAGTTGAGCAACTAAAAAGGCTGTTCCAGATCCAATTGCAATTCTTACTGAAATTAAATCTGCAAAATTTGTGGAAAATATAAGAGTAAAACTAATTCCTATTGCAAAACCAATATATACAATTTTTCTTGCGACTAATTTTCCATAAGATCTGTTCGCTAAGTCAGTTATCAAAAAAGCTATTGGATAACTAAATGCTCCATATGTTAATATCTCCTCTAGTCCATAGTATTTAATTGGGAATTGGACTAAATAATTTGATGATAAAACAACCACTCCCATCAAAAATGAGAGAAATAAGAATAATTTATTCATTATGCAGATTTAGCTAAAGGTTTTTTTTTAAATGGGGATTTAATGAGAATACCTTTTTTTAATTTTTTAAGTCTTGGAGATAAGTTTTTATTTTTTACAGTTTTTAAATATTCGTCAAAACTACCTTTTTTATCAACTGATCTAACTCCTGCATTACTCACTGTTAATTTTAAGCTTCTTTTCATTAGCTCGCTAGTAAACTTTACTTTCTTAAGGTTGGGCAAAAATCTTCTTTTAGTCTTATTGTTAGCGTGACTAACATTATGACCTTTCATAGGATTTTTTCCAGTAAGTTCACATTTTTTTGACATAATAATAGTGCCTATATAAGGTTAGATGTTGGTGGCGTCAAGTTTAATAGAATTAAGAAAGAGTTTTATTTCCTATAATTTCGCTAAAATTCTTAACGCCATCTCTAGTCAATAATTCCTTTAGGTCTTTTTTAATAATACTAGCAACATTTGGGCCTTGAAATACCATACCCGTGTATAACTGAATATAGTCTGCGCCTAATAAAAACTTTTCGTAGGCTGATTGTCCCGAGTCTACTCCTCCCACACCAATAATCTTAATTTTACCTTTTAATAAATTATAAAACTTGTTTATTAATAAATTTGATTTTTTCTCAATAGGTTTTCCAGATAATCCTCCTTTCTGATGTCTTTGAATATTTTTTAAAATGTCTCTTGATGATTCTGAGGTGTTTGAAATAATTATTCCACTTATATCATTTTCTAAAAGAATTTCTGAAATTAAATTAATCTGGTTTTCATCTATATCAGGTGAAATTTTTACTACTATTGGAATATTTGTATCTAAATCTTTTTTCTTCTCTGAAACAGATTTAAGTAAATCTTGCAATTTTGTTTCATCATGAAAATTTCTTAAGTTCTCAGTATTTGGTGAAGAGATATTAATAGTAATATAATCTGCAACTTCATAGAATTTTTCAATTCCTATTAAATAATCATTTATTCGATTGTCAGTGTCTTTATTGGGACCAACGTTAATTCCTAATACGCCCAATTTATTATTTGATTTAATCCTATTAAATATAATATCTGAACCATGATTGTTAAAACCCAATCTATTTATCAACGCTTGGTCTTCTACTAATCTAAAAACTCTAGGTTTGCTATTTCCATATTGTTTTAAAGGTGTGATTGTGCCAACTTCTACTAATCCAAATCCCAACTTAAATAAAGGATTGTAGACCTCCGCATTCTTATCAAAACCTGCCGCTATCCCAATAGGATTATTTAATTCTTTGTTAAAAATTTTTGTCTTGAAAATAGGATCATTTTTATTCTCATCAAAGATATTTGAAACTAGGTTGAGTTTAAGCGACTGTATTGCTAAAAAGTGAGCTCTTTCAGGATCTATTTTAAATATTAAAGATCTTAAATTTGAAAACATTATTTTAATTTATTCGTTATAAGCTCTTTAGTTTCGTTTACACCAAAAAAACTTATAAAAAAACCCATTCTTGGACCATTTTCGTCACCAAAAACAACCTCATAGATTAATTTAAACCAGTCTCTAAGTTTATCAGCGTAACCATTTTCTTTACCAGCTGAATAAATTAAAGTTTGAATGTCTTCAGGTGACATTCCATCATTACATTTTTCTAAAGTTTTAATTAAAGCTAGAAGAGCTTTTTTTTCACTATCATTAGGCTTTTTATATTTTTTTTGTGATTTAATTACGTCATTAAAATATTTAATTGCATATCCAACTAATCCATCAAAAATTGGGAAATTTTCTTCTTGGATATTTGATTTGTATTTTTTAACAAATTTCCAAAGCAAATCCTTAGTATCTGCATTGCTTGTTTCAACCAAGTTAAGCAGCATGGAAAAAGACATAATCATTTCTTCAGTAGGGATTTTGCCTTCATGAACATGCCAAACTGGATTCATTATAAGTTGCTGATCTGTTTGTTTTTTAGATTTTTCAATATTATCTAAATATTCGTCTACAGCCTTTGGAACAATTTCCTTATATAGTTTTTTTGCCCTTTTTGGGTTTTGATACATATATAAAGATAAACTTTCTGGCGATGCATACTTTAACCATTGATCAATAGTGATTCCATTTCCCTTCGATTTGGAAATCTTCTCACCTTTTTCATCTAAAAATAACTCATATGCAAAACCAGAAGGATTCTTTTTACCAAGTAAGTTTATAATTTTTGTAGATAATATTGCACTTTCTATTAAATCTTTACCATACATTTCAAAGTCAATATCAAGAGCATACCATCTCATGGCCCAATCAACCTTCCATTGAAGTTTACAGTTTCCATCAAGAATACTTTTTTCAAGTTTTTTACCTTTGTTATCAAAAATTATTTGAGATTTTTCTTTGTTTATTTCTAGAACTGGTATTTCAAGCACATGTCCAGTGTCTGGACATATAGGTAAAAATGGACAGTAAGTTTTTTGACGTTCTTTACCTAAGGTTGGAAGTATTATATTCATTATACCATCATAATTATCTAAAATTATTTTTAATGTTGAGTTGAAATAACCAGTTTTGTACAAATCGGTTGAACTTTTAAAACTATATTTAAAGTTAAAACTATTTAAAAAATCTTTTAACATTTCATTATTATGTTCACCAAAACTGTTGAATTTGCCAAATGGATCTGGAACCTCAGTTAATGGTTTGTGAAGATTTTCATTTAACAAATTTTGGTTAGGAATATTTTCTGGAACTTTTCTGAGACCATCCATATCATCAGAAAACGTTATAATCTCAGTAGGTAAATCTGTTAATTGCTTTAAAGCATTTACCATCATAGAGGTCCTTGCAACTTCTCCAAAAGTACCTATGTGAGGTAAGCCGCTCGGTCCGTATCCAGTTTGTAATGTAATTTTACCTTTTTTTTCAATGAAGAATTTTCTTTCTCTCATCATTTTTTTGGCTTCTACAAAAGGCCATGCACTGGTTTTGTCTAAAACTTCTTTTTTAATCATGAATTGTTCTTTTAAAATCTTAAATTAGTGATTTTATTAATTCTTATAGAGTTGAAATTTATTTACCATAAAATAATGTTCTTTCAAAATGTCTAATTATAAAACGGTATTTTTTACACTTGGAATTTTACAAATAATCTTAGGGGTATCTATGTTTGTACCTATAATTGTACAATTTATTTATTCAGAAATTGACTCATCTTTTTTTGGAGCATCAATTGTAACAATAGTTTTTGGGGCACTTTTTTTTTTAACAAATATAGATCACGATAGAAAAGTTAATTTACAACAAGCTTTCTTATTAACATCTTTATCTTGGTTGAGTGTTGCAGTTTTTGGCTCTTTGCCTTTCATTTTTTCTTCTATGGAAATGTCAATTACAGATGCTTTTTTTGAAAGTATGTCAGGAATTACTACAACAGGCTCAACTATCATATCTAATTTAGAGAATGCCCCTAAGGGTATTCTTTTATGGAGGGCTATTTTACAATGGTTGGGAGGTATAGGTATAATTGTTATGGCTATTACTCTCATGCCAATAATGAATGTTGGGGGAATGCAATTATTTAAAATATCCAGTAATGACTCATCAGAAAAAATACTACCAAAATCTAAAGAGATAGCATTAAGATTAATATATATATACTCAGCTCTAACCGCAGTTTGTGCCATAAGTTATTGGATTTTTGGAATGGGTAAATTTGACAGTTTAACCCATTCAATGACAACAATAGCAACAGGTGGCTTCTCAAATTATAATCAGTCTATAGGATATTTTGACAGTGTTTATATTGAGATTTCCTCAATGGTGTTTATTATTTTGGGAAGCATTCCCTTTATTGCATATATTAAATTTTTAAATGGGAATAAAAAAATATTTTCAAATGATTCACAAATAAGATCATTTATAAAAATTATAATTTTATCAATAGTCATTTTAAGTGTTTATCTATTTTTAATTAATAATGAAAACTTTTCATTTAGATCTATATTTTTCAATACTATTTCTATTTTAACTGGAACTGGTTATGTAAATGCTGAATTCGATAGCTGGGGGAGTTTTCCAATAACTATTTTTCTTGCATTAATGTTTATCGGGGGGTGTGCAGGATCAACTACATGTGGAATTAAAATTTTTAGAATTCAAATTCTTTATCTTTTTATATTAAATCAACTTAAAAAAATTATTTACCCAAAAGGAGTTTTTTTAATAAAGTATGACCAAAATTCAGTAGATGAAAAGTTTATTGCATCAATTATATCTTTCATATTTTTTTATTTTGTAATTTTTTTTATTTTAGCTGCATTATTATCCTTAACTGGCCTTGATTTTATCACTGCACTATCTGGAGCCGCAACATCTATCTCAAACGTTGGCCCAGGTTTAGGGCCAATAATTGGACCAAATGGAGATTTTTCATCTTTACCAGATTTATCAAAATGGGTTTTGTCTGTTGGTATGATTTTAGGTAGACTTGAGTTGTTTGCAATACTAGTATTATTCTTGCCATCGTTTTGGAGAAATTAAATGCTTGAGGTAAAAAAACAAACACTGTCTGAAACTTTTTCTGTTTATTATGACAAAAGAATGTTGAGAATTCTTTTGTTGGGTGCCATCTCAGGTTTTCCTTGGGTCTTAATTGCAAGCAGTTTGAGTCTTTGGTTAAAAGAGGAAGGTCTAAGCAGATCTACAATTGGTTGGGCAGGATTAATCTTTGGTGTATACGCATTTAACTATTTGTGGGCTCCGATTATCGACAGAATTCAAATACCGTACTTAACAAAAAAATTAGGTCATAGACGAGGATGGATAGTCTTGATGCAAATCATTATTTTGCTGTGCTTAGTAATTTGGAGTTCAATTAATCCAACAGAGAATTTAGCTCTATTAATAAGTGTAGGATTAATTATTGCTATAGCCTCAGCTACTCAAGATATAACTGTCGATGCATTAAGAATTGAGCAAATAAATGAAAATGAAGGAAAATCTATGGCAGCTGGTGCTGCAATGGCTGTTGTGGGTTGGTGGACAGGTTATAAATTGGGTGGTGTTGTTGCATTGTTTACCGCTGAATTTTTTGAAAATTTAGGTGTATCTGACTATTGGCAGGCTACATTTTTAATTTTGGGAATTTTAATTATTTTAATGAACATAGGTTTAATGTTTGTTCATGAACCTATTCAAACAGATAGGCAGGCTAAACAGAGAGAAACTGACCAACTAATTGAAAAAAAACTTGGTTCGAGTAATTTCGTTACAAACTTTATTGTTTATATCACAGGAACCATTGGTGGACCTGTTATTAGCTTTTTTAAAAAAAATGGTTTTGCTATTGCAGCAGGAATATTAGCATTTGTTTTTTTATTTAAAATTGGTGAAGCTTTTATGGGAAGGATGTCCATTGTTTTTTATAAAGAAATCGGATTTTCAAAAGGACAAATTGCAATTTACTCAAAAGGGCTTGGTTGGATTACAACTGTAATATTTACATTATTAGGTGGTTTAATGGCTATGAGAGCTGGAACAATAAAAACAATGTTCTTCGCGGGAGGGTTAATGGCTATAACAAATCTTTTATTTGCAGTTTTGGCATGGACAGGAAAATCTGAAATTTTATTTGCAATCGCTGTAATCGCTGATGATATTACTGCAGCATTTGCTACAGTGGCTTTTGTTGCTTTTATTTCTTTATTGGTAGACAGAACTTACACAGCAACACAATATGCGCTACTAGCATCAATAGGTACTGCTGGAAGAACTACTTTGGCATCATCATCAGGTGCTTTGGTAGATTGGCTAAATGGAGATTGGGGAACATTTTTCATTTTAACTACAATCATGGTCATCCCTTCTTTGATTTGTTTATGGCTTATAAAAAATAAAATTAAAATTGGTGAAAAATAATTTTTACTTTAAAGGGAATTTTTCAAATATTTACAAAGAACCTCGCATATCATCTGAGGTAACTTCTCAAATAATATACGGTGAAAAATTTAAAATTTTTTCTAAAAATAAAAATTGGATAAAGATTAAATCTACATATGACAATTATGTTGGATACATTAAAAATAAACAACATATCAAAAATTTTAATCCAAAATATAAAGTAAATACATTAAAGGCAAAAATTTACAAAAAACCTAACTCTGCCACTAACAACCACCTTCCTCTAGCATCTAAATTAAGTGTTGAAAAAGAGAATAAATTTTATGTAAAAATTGACAAAAATAAGTGGATTAAAAAAAAAGATATTAAAGAAATTAACCATAAAGAAAAAAACTTTGTAAAATTTTTTAGAAAATTTCTTAGGGTAAAATATAAGTGGGGTGGTAAAACTTACAAAGGTATAGATTGTTCAGCTTTATTACAAATATTTTTTTATTATAATAATTTATTTTATCCAAGGGATACTATAGATCAAATAAAGTATTCTATAAAAAAAAAAAATAAAGAATTTAAAAAGGGAGATATTATATTTTGGAAAGGTCACGTTGCTATTTGTATAAACTCCAAAGAGTTAATACATGCTTATGGTCCTGAAAAAAAAGTACTAATTATGCCAATAAAAAAAACTGTTAAAAGGATACTTGATACAGCAAGTCTTGAAGTGAAAAAAATTTCTAAAATAAAATTTTAATTTCTACCAAAGTCAGGTTTGTTTATATCTTGTTTTAACTTAATAATTTTAGAACGGACTCTTTTAGTTTGAATTAATTTTTTTAATATTGATTTATTGTTTTTTAAATTTATATCTTTTTTAAAGGCTGTTAGATTTTTGATAAATAAATCAATAGCTTTTGAAATATTATTACTATTGTTAAAAAAAATATCTCTCCACATAATTTCATTTGAAGCTGCTATACGTGAAAAGTCTCTAAGTCCTCCAGCACTAAACTTAATCAAATCGTAATTTTGTTTTTTTTCAAAATCTTGTGCTGATTTTACCAAATTATAGGCAATTAAATGGGGTAAATGACTTGTTATGGAAAAAATTCTATCATGTTTTTCAGGTGTCATAACGATAACTTTTGAGCCCATTTTTTTCCAAAAATTATTTAAAATATTCAAATATTTTTTTTTTGTATTTTTTTCTTTTATTAAAATACACCATCGATCTTGAAACATATTTTCCTTACCATGCTCTGGGCCACTAACTTCAGAGCCTGCAATGGGATGACTTTGAGTCCAAGATATATTTTTTTTCAAAAATTTTTTTATAAGCCTCGAGGTCTCTACTTTAGATGATCCGATGTCTGTAATTAAAGTTTCGGGAGTAATAAAATTATTTATCTTTAAGATTAGATTTTTGTATTCACTCATTGGAGTGCAAAAAATAATTAGATCATAATTAATTGCTCCTTTATCTAGCTTGTCAATAACAATACCTGGAAGTCTTAATTTCTTAATTTTTGAAATATTTGATTTTGATTTTTCATAAATGAATATTTTTTTAACAATTTTTTTTTTGTGTATGCGTCTCAATAAAGAGGATCCTAATAAACCACATCCAATAATTAAAATATTATTCATTTAATTTAATATTCTTTTTACAGTATTCATAAATTTTGAATTTTCTTCCTTAGACCCTATGGTTAATCTTAATTTATTTTTAATACCATAGCCATCCTCTGTTGATCTTAAGATAACACCTTTTTGTTTCAATTTTTCGTATAAATATTTTGCTGAAATTTTACAGTTATCAAAATTTAAAAATAGAAAATTTGCTGAAATTTTATTTGAAGAAATATTGTAAACCTCAAGAAATTTTTTTAACTTTTTAGCATAAAGTAAATTGTGCTTAACAGATCTACTTATAAATTTTGTATCTCTTAGCGACGCAATAGCTGCAAGTTGTGCTACACCATTTACATTGAAAGGTGGTTTAATCACATTTAAAGCATCTATTATTTTTTTTGATCCATATCCCCAACCTACTCTTAAGGAAGCTAATCCAAACATTTTCGAAAATGTTCTTAATATAAAAACATTATCTTTATTTCTAAATAAATCTAAACCTGAAGTATAATCATTATTTTTCATATATTCTGAGTACGCATCATCAACCACAAGTAAAATATTTTTATTCATTTTATTCCTTAGTTCTAATATTTCTTTTTTAGTCAAATAAGTTGCAGTTGGATTATTTGGGTTAGCAATAAATACTATTTTAGTTTTTCTAGTAATTTTTTTTAAAATCTCTCTTATTGACACTTTAAAATTTACCTCTTTTGCAAATAAAACTTTAGCGCCTACAATTTTTGCATAAATTCTGTACATCAAAAAACTATATTCGGGAACTATTACCTCATCTTTTGGATTTAAATATAATTGACACAACATTTGAATTACCTCATCAGAACCTGCACCACAAATAATTTTATTTAAATCACACTTATATTTTTTGGAAATTGCTTTTTTCAGATCTTGTGACTTTCCATCAGGATATTTATCCAAAATCATTTTTTTATTTGATATCAATTTCTTTGCCATTGGGCTGATCCCAAGAGCAGACTCATTAGCTGAAAGTTTTATTACTTTTTTAAGCTTTTTGACCTTTGACTTGCCAGGTTTATAAGCTTCAATCTTAAATTTTTTAAATTTTGGAGTAACCATTTTTTTAATTTTATGAGCTCTTTATAGATAAAATTACAAATTTTTATAGAGAATAAGACAATTTTTAAAAAAATTGACATAATAAATAAGTTCTAGTACAAAAATTATGCGCTGATTTAACTGAATTGCGAGCGCTTAAAAAAAACCGCTAAAATAGTTTTTTTTCTCTCAATTCAAATATTAGCTTCGTTATGAATACTGAGAATAATGTAAAAACCTTGATAGTAAAAAAACCATTAAAGTTAGATTGTGGAAAAACTATTAATGAATTCCCAATTGCATATGAAACTTATGGTTCATTAAATGAAAAAAAAGATAATGCTATTTTGGTTTTTCATGCATTAACAGGAGATCAATTTGTCACTGGCCAAAATCCAATAACAAAGAAAGATGGTTGGTGGTCTTATGCAGTTGGTCCTGATAAAGCAATTGATACCAAAAAATACTTTGTTATTTGTGCAAATGTAATGGGTGGATGCATGGGCTCTTTTGGACCAAGCCATGAAGACCCTAACACTGGGACTGCTTTTGGCACAAATTTTCCAGTTATAACTATTAACGATATGGTTAATGCACAATACAATTTGCTTGACCATTTTGGTATAGATAAACTTTTTTCAATCGCGGGTGGCTCAATGGGTGGTATGCAGGTACTTCAATTTATTAGTAATTTTCCTGATAAAGCTAAAACTGTTATCCCAATTGCATGTACGTCTAGTCACTCTGCGCAAAATATTGCATTTAATGAATTAGGAAGACAGGCTATAGCGGCTGATAGTAATTGGAAAGATGGAGATTATTCATCTAAAAATACAATCCCAAATAAAGGTTTGGCTGTTGCAAGAATGGCTGCACATATAACTTATCTCTCAAAAAAAGGTCTCCAAGAAAAATTTGGAAGAAAACTTCAAGAGCGAGAGGATTTGAAATTTGGTTTTGACGCAGATTTTCAGATAGAAAGTTATTTGCGATATCAAGGCTCAGTATTTGTCGACAGGTTCGATGCAAATAGCTATCTTTATATTACAAGAGCAATGGATTATTTTGACTTAGCAAAACAATTCAAGGGTAATTTATCTGACGCTTTTAGAGATACCAAAGCAAAATTTTTTATAATATCTTTTACATCTGACTGGCTTTATCCAACTCAAGAAAACAAAGACATTGTAATTGCCTTAAATTCTATTGGAGCAAATGTGGGTTTTGTTGAGATAGAGTCTGATAAAGGTCACGACTCCTTTTTATTAGATGTTCCAGACTTTTTAAGTGCGCTTAAAAACTTTTTAGATAAATCTTATACAGAAAATTAATTATGAAAAATGAATTTCAAGTAATCGCTGAATTAATAGAAAAAGATAAAAAAGTATTAGATGTAGGTTGTGGAGATGGAATTTTAATGGAGTTTTTAAAAAATAATAAAAATACTAATATTAGAGGACTGGAGATATCAAAAAGTAAAGTACAAGAGTGTATTGCAAAAGGATTGACCGTCATTGAAGGAAATGCAGAAAAAGATCTAAAACAATTTCCAGACAAATCTTTTGAATATGTTGTTCTTAGTCAAACTCTTCAAGCTTTCTTAAATCCCGAGCTAGTTATTAACGAACTTTTAAGAGTTGGAAAAAAAGCGATTGTAACTATTCCAAACTTTGGTTATTGGAGAGTCAGACTTCATTTGCTCATAAAAGGCACAATGCCAATTACTAAGACATTACCAGACGAATGGTACAATACTCCTAATATTCATATGTGTTCAATTAAGGATTTTTTTTACTTTGCAAAATCAAGAAACATCAAAATCTTTAAATCATTGGCTATAAACAATCAGAATGTTTCAACAATAAATGATAGCAATTTAACAATTAAAAATTTTTTTGCAGATCTAGGAATATTTTTAATAGAGAAATAAAATGAAAGTAAAAATAATTTCATGTCTCCAAGATAATTATAGTTATTTAATTATAGATGAGACCAATAATTTGGCATGCATTGTTGACCCAAGCGAGGCCCGTCCAGTAATTGATTATCTAAAAAATAAAAATATTAATTTAAAATATATTTTAAATACTCATCATCATTTTGATCATATTGGAGGTAATAAGGAATTAAAAAAAAAATATAATAGTATTGTGGTTGGCTTTAAACATGATTCAGAAAGAATTCCAGAAATTGATATCTGTCTTGAAGACAATGAAATATGGAAAAGTGATAATTTTGTAGCTAAAATAATTCATGTTCCTGGACATACTAATGGCCATATTTGTTTTCATTTTTATAAAGAAAAATTACTATTTACTGGAGATACTCTTTTTTCCCTTGGCTGTGGGAGAATTTTTGAAGGTACCTACGAACAAATGTTTAGTTCTTTAAATAAGATTAAAGCTATGCCTCTTGATACTCAAATTTATTGTGGTCACGAATATACTCTTAATAATTCAAAATTTTGTATCAAACATGATTCTGAAAATTTAAATCTTAAAAAAAAAATACAAAATATTCAAATAAAGTTAAAGAATAGCTTGCCCACAATTCCGTCTACACTTAAAGAAGAATTGGATTGCAATATTTTTCTAAGAGCAAAAGATGTCAAAACCTTTTCAAAACTGCGAGATTTAAAGGATAATTTCTAGTTAATTCGGCTTGACTAAAACTTAGCTACAACTATATTGCGAATACTTAAATAAATATTCATACTATGTCTTACGCAGTTATAAAAACAGGTGGAAAACAATACAAAGTTAAGTCTGGAGAAATTCTTAAGGTAGAGAAGCTTCCAGATTCAAAACCTGAAACAAAAATTGAATTTAATGAAATCTTAGCATATGGGGATGATAAATCTATTGAGGTCGGAGCTCCTCATGTAAGTGGAGCAAAAGTCGAAGCTGATTTAATTAAAAGCAGTAAAAATAGAACCATACTAATTTTTAAAAAAAGAAGAAGACACAATTCAAGAAGAAAAAATGGACATAGACAAGAGTATTCTATGATAAGAATAAATAAAATTTTTTCAAAAGATGGTAAAGTTTTATCTGAAGCTGAAAAAGTTTCTAAGAATCCAAAAAAAGAAGAAACTAAAGAAGCGGTAAGCAAATAAAACAAGGTAAATTATGGCAACAAAAAAAGCAGGTGGATCATCAAGAAACGGACGAGATAGTGCCGGACGAAGATTGGGTGTTAAAAAATATGGTGGTGAAACAGTCGTACCTGGTAATATAATTGTAAGACAAAGAGGAACTAAAATTTTTCCTGGTGAGAATGTAGGCATGGGTAAAGATCATTCTATTTTTTCAGTAGTTAAAGGTAAAGTTGTATTCAAAAAATCAAAAGCAGATAGAACTTTCGTTTCAGTAAAACCCAATTAATAGTACAACCAAAGTAGATGTTGTATTATGAAATTTCTAGATCAAGTCAAAATTTATATTAAAGCTGGTAATGGCGGAGATGGATCCCCAAGTTTCAGAAGAGAGAAATATGTTGAATTTGGAGGTCCAGATGGTGGAGACGGCGGTAAAGGTGGATCAATAGTTTTAAAGTCAGAAGAAAATTTAAATACCTTAATTGATTATCGATATCAGCAGCATCATAAAGCAGAAAGAGGTGAAAATGGTGCAGGACAAAATAGGACTGGAAAAAGTGGTGATGATCTAGTTCTAAAAGTTCCCCTCGGTACACAAGTCTTTGAAGAAGACAATAAGACATTACTTTTTGATTTTAGTAAAAAAGGAGAAGAATTTATTGCAGCAAATGGTGGTAAAGGCGGTCTTGGAAATACCAGATTTAAAAGTTCAACGAATAGAGCTCCAAGAAAGTTTACTAAAGGAACTGTTGGGGAGGATTTTATAATTTGGCTTCAACTAAAAACAATTGCAGACATCGGTATAATTGGTTTACCAAATGCAGGCAAGTCTAGCTTGCTTGCCGCACTTACAAATGCAAATCCAAAAATAGCAAATTACAGATTTACTACATTAAATCCTAATCTTGGTGTTGCATCCTATGATGATAAAGAAATTACAATTGCGGATATACCTGGATTAGTGGAAGGAGCACATGAAGGTGTAGGTCTTGGGATTCAATTTTTAAAACACATTGAAAGATGTAAATCACTTTTACATTTAATTGACATTACAAATATTGATCTAAATGAGTCTTACGATCAGGTCAAAAATGAATTAAAAAGCTACAGTTCTAAATTATTAGATAAAAAAGAGCTTATAGTGCTAAATAAAATTGATTTAATTGATGAGGATACTGCAAAAGAGGTAATTGATCATTTTTCCAAAAATAAAAAATGTGAGATATTGACTATGACAACTTTAGAAAAAAGTTCTATATCTAAAATAAAGGCTAAACTTTTATCTTATGTACCTTAAAAATTCTAAAATAATTGTTGTGAAAATCGGTTCTTCACTAATTGTAGATAAAAATAAAAAAATTAGAAAGAAATGGCTATCAAGTTTTGCAAAAGATATCAAAAAATTAAGGGATAGAAATCAAAAAGTTGTAATTGTGAGTTCAGGTGCAATAGCTCTTGGTTGTAAAAAAATGAATTATAATAAAAAAAATATTAAACTAGATCAAAGTCAAGCTATTGCATCTATAGGTCAAATTGAGTTAATGAATTTATTTTCACAAACATTTGCTAAATTTAAACTTAACATTTCTCAAATACTTCTTACTCTTGAAGATACAGAGGAAAGAAGAAGATCTTTAAATGCCAAAAGGACTTTTGAAAATTTATTTGACTTAGGGTTTATCCCAATAGTAAATGAAAATGACACTATAGCTACAACAGAAATAAAGTATGGAGATAACGACAGGTTGGCATCTAGAGTTACACAAATTACTAACGCAGATACCTTAATTCTACTTTCTGATGTTGATGGACTTTACACAAAAAACCCCAAAATTTTTAAAGAAGCAAAATTAATTAATATAGTTAAAGATTTAAAAAAAGATTTAAGCAATGTAAATATTAAAGGTATGAATGAATTTGGTAGTGGCGGTATGCAAACTAAGATTGAGGCTGCAAAAATTTGTCAGCTAGCAGGTAGTAGTATGGTCATTGCAAATGGGCTACATAATAACCCTATCACAAAAATAATTGTGCAAAATAATTGTACTTGGTTTAGTCCTAAGGTCTCCAAACTTGATGCAAGAAAAAAATGGATAATAAGTTCGGTAGCCCCAAAAGGAGAAATTATTATTGATGATGGGGCAAAAAAAGCACTAAGATCAGGTAAAAGTTTACTAGCTGCTGGAATTAAAAATATTTCAGGAAAATTTAACAAAGGGGATCATATAAAAATTTTAGATAAGAAAAATGTTGAATGTGCCAGAGGATTAAGTTCATTCACTTCTGATGAAATAATAAAAATTATGGGTCATCATTCAAATCAAATTGAAAAATTATTAGGATATGTTTCTAAATCTGAAGTAATTCACAAAGATGATATGGTAGAAATTTAAATGATCAAATATATGAATTTAGTTGGAGCAAAAGCAAGGAAAGCTTGTGAGCATAAGGTTAATACAATAGTTAAAAATAAAGTATTAACCAAATATGCACAATTATTAAAAAAAGAAAAAAAATTTATTCTTAAGCAAAACTTAAAAGATATTGGTTACGCAAGAAAAATAGGTCTAAAAGATAATTTAGTAAATAGACTGTTGATTAACGAAACTAAGCTAAAAGATATTCAAAATTCAATTATTAAAATTTCAAAATTAAAAGACCCTATAAACAATACTTTGGAGAAATGGAAAAGATCTAATGGTTTGAATATAAGCAAAGTATCTATACCAATCGGAGTAATTGGAGTTATTTATGAAAGTAGACCTAACGTTACATCAGATGTGGCTAGTCTATGCTTTAAATCTGGAAATCCAGTAATTTTAAAAGGTGGGTCAGAAGCAATAAATACTAATAGAATTTTAACAAAAATTTTTAGGAAAGCGCTTAAGGTTAATAAAGTTGATGAAAACTTTATTCAGTTCATTGATACAAAACATAGAAGAGTTGTGGATATAATGCTGTCAGATATGAAAAAATATATTGATGTAATTATTCCAAGAGGAGGGAAAAACTTAGTTAAAAGAGTTCAGGAATTATCTAAGGTGCCTATCATTGGACATCTTGAGGGACTTTGTCATACTTATGTTGATAAAGATGCTAACTTAAACATGGCAAAAAAAGTTGTTTATAATGCAAAGTTAAGAAACACAAGTATTTGTGGTGCGACAGAAACAATTCTTATTCACAAAAAAGTTTTAAAAGATTTTTGCAATCCAATTTTAAGTGGGCTTGAAAATAAAAGTTGTAAAATATATGGAGATAAATTTTTAAAAAAATATTACAAAGGAACAATATTTCCAGCTAAAGAAAAAAGTTGGTCTACTGAGTATTTGGCACCAGCAGTATCAGTAAAAACTGTAAATAATCTTAATGAAGCTATTGATCACATAAACAAGTATGGAACAATGCATACTGATTCAATAATCACAAATAATAAAAATACAGCAAAATATTTTTTGAAAAATGTTAAAAGCTCAATTGCTATGCATAATACCTCTACTCAGTTTGCTGATGGTGGAGAGTTTGGTTTCGGTGGAGAGGTTGGGATTTCTACTAATACATTGCCTCCTAGAGGGCCTGTAGGACTAAATCAATTAGTTTCATACAAATATGAAATCACAAGTAGTGGCAAAGTAAGAAAATAAATTGAATAAGAAAAAAATAAAAATTGGTGTTCTTGGAGGTTCGTTTGATCCTGCTCATAAAGGGCACTTAGCAATATCCAAAGAGGCAAAAAAAAGATTTGATCTAAACAATATAATTTGGGCAATTACAAAAAAAAATCCTTTTAAAGCTGAAAGCGAAACATCTGTATTAAAAAGAGTAAAAGAATGTAAGCGTATAATTGGTTTAAACTCATTTATTAAAGTAAAATTTTATGAAAATATTATTAAATCAAATAAAACAATTGATCTGATTAATCATTTAAAAAAAAACAAGACAGCAGAAATTTATTTTTTGATGGGAGCTGATAATTTGATTAACTTCCACAAATGGCATAAATCAAAATTAATTTCACAAAAATGCATCATTTTAGTATTTGATCGTCATGGCTATAAAAAAAATTCATTGAAATCAAAGACATTTAGACAAGTTAATAAAGAAGTACTAAAATTTGTCGAATTTAATAAGGTCAACATTTCATCTTCTCAATTAAGAAAAATTTGATAGTCTAAGTTTAATTAATGGACAAAATTTCAGATCTTAAAGAGATTGTAATCAACACTCTCGACTCAAATAAAGCTCAAGACATTATAACAATTGATTTAAAAGATAAGAGTTCAATGGCTGATTATATGATTATTGCAAGTGGTACATCATCGAGACATATACAGTCTTTATCGGAACAAGTTTTGGAAAAATTCAAGAAAAATGGTGTCCCAGACTCTAAGATTGAGGGAAAACAAAGTACCGAATGGAAATTAGTTGATGGTATAGATTTAATTGTTCATATTTTTCATCCTGAAAAAAGAAAATTTTATGAACTTGAAAAAATTTGGTCTGAATTTATTCCAAAAGAAAAGGTTATGATATGAAAAATTTTAAATCATATTTAATAATTTTTTTTTCTATTATTTTTTTTAGTAATAATCTTAGTTCAGCTGAAATTGATATTTATAAAAAAATTGATCTTTTTGGTGAAGTCCTCGAAAAAATAAATAAAGAGTATGTTGATGAGATAAATCAGTCTGAAAGTATGGACTCTGCTATCAATGGTCTATTGCAATCTCTTGACCCTTATTCAGCATATATGTCACCAAAAATTCTTGAACAAATGCAAACAGAGACAAGTGGTGAATTTGGAGGACTAGGTATAGAAGTAAGTATGGAGGCTGGTGTAGTTAAAGTAATATCACCAATTGATGATACTCCTGCTTCAAAGGCAGGGTTAAAAGCTGGAGACTACATTGTAAAAATAAATAATATTCAAGTACAAGGAAAATCCTTAGCTGAAGCTGTAGATCTCATGAGAGGCCCAGTTGGTTCAGGTATAGAATTAACTGTAAGGCGAGTAGGAGAAAAAAAAGCACTAACATTTAATATCACAAGAGAAATAATTGAAATTCAGTCAGTAAAATCTGAAATTTTGGAAAATAATATTGGATATATAAGACTCACTTCATTCAATGAAAATAGTAGCGACCAAATAGAAAAACAAATTAAGAAATTAAAAAAAAATGAAAATTTAAATGCATTTATCTTAGACCTTAGAAATAATCCAGGAGGACTATTATCCCAGGCCATAACTATCTCAGATTTTTTTTTAGATAATGGAGAAATAGTATCTACAAAAAGTAGAAAAAAATCAGAAAATCGAAAGTGGTTTGCTAAAAAAGGGGATATTACAGATGGAAAAACATTATTGGTGTTGATTAATTACGGTTCAGCCTCTGCTTCTGAAATTGTAGCAGGTGCCCTAAAAGATCATAAAAGAGCAATAATTATTGGAGAGAACAGCTATGGAAAAGGATCAGTTCAATCAATCATTCCACTTAAAAATAAAGGTGCAATACGTTTAACTGTTGCTAAATATTATCTACCATCTGGAAAATCTATTTCTGAGGTAGGAGTCAGGCCTGATATTGAAATCAATGAGGAGGGTAATGATTTTAAAATAAAGTCTGATACTGACAATCAATTAAGTTACGCTATCAAGTTACTCAACGGATAATATGTATAAAGAGTATAGTAACTTGCCACTAAGAAGCGGTGTGGGAATAGTTGTTTTAAATCAAGAAAACAAAGTGTTTGTAGCGAAAAGAATTGATAATCCAAAAGATTATTGGCAAATGCCTCAAGGTGGAGTTGACCCTGGTGAAAATTTTTTAAAAGCTGCCTTTAGAGAACTTGAGGAAGAAACTAGCATTAAAAGTGTTAAGCTTATTAAAGAATTAGATGGTATGATAACCTATGAGCTCCCTGATCGTCTTTTGGGAATTATTTGGAAAGGTAAATATAGAGGACAAAAACAAAAGTGGTTTTTGATGAGATTTACTGGCGAGGACAAAGAAATTAATATTAACACTCATCATCCAGAATTTTTAGATTGGAAATGGATAAAGTTAGATCAACTTACTAAGGTAGTGGTAGATTTTAAATTGCATGTCTACAAAGAGGTGCAAAAAAAAGTTGAAAAATTAATTTAATTTAGAGTTTTTAAAACTTCTATTTTTTGATCGATTAAATATTTAGATTGATCACTAATTTCTTCTTTAGAAGACTCTTGCTCTACTTGTTTTAATAAATCTTGTATTTGAGATTTATCCATATCAGTAATATTAAATATTGAGCTTGTAAGGATTGAAAGATTGTTATTTTTAAATTCAACAATACCATCTTCAACATAATAATTCTCATCCCCTGATTTTGATAGGATTTTAATTATGCCAGGCTTTAAAAAAGAAATAATTGAAATATGATCTTTTAGTATCCCCATTTCTCCTTCATAAGCAGGAACAACAACTTCTGAAACATCTTCTTTTACTAGAAATGATTTTTCTGGATTTACAATTTCAATTTTAAATTCTTCGCTCATTAAGCAGCTGCTTCTTTTTCCATTTTCTTAGCTTTTTCAATTGCTTCCTCAATAGTACCTACCATATAAAAAGCTGCTTCTGGTAAATGGTCATATTCACCTTTGCAAATTGCATCAAAGCCTTTAATAGTTGACTCCAAATCAACTAATTTTCCAGGTGAGCCTGTAAAAACTTCAGCTACAAAAAATGGTTGAGACAAAAATCTTTGAATTTTTCGAGCCCTGGCAACGACTAATTTATCCTCTTCAGATAATTCATCCATACCCAGAATAGCAATAATATCTTGAAGTGATTTATAAGATTGTAATATTTTTTGAACATCTCTTGCCACCTTGTAGTGCTCGTCTCCCACAACTCTTGGATCCAAAATTCTTGATGTTGAATCTAATGGATCAACTGCAGGATAAATACCAATTTCAGCAATTTGTCTTGAAAGCACAGTTGTTGCATCTAAGTGTGCGAATGAAGTTGCCGGAGCTGGATCGGTTAAGTCGTCAGCTGGTACATAAATTGCTTGAACTGATGTAATTGAACCTTTGTTTGTTGTCGTAATTCTTTCCTGTAGATTACCCATATCTGTAGCTAATGTTGGTTGATAGCCAACTGCAGAAGGAATTCTTCCTAAAAGAGCAGAAACCTCTGAGCCTGCTTGAGTAAACCTGAAAATGTTATCAACAAAGAAAAGAACGTCTTGACCTTCTTGATCTCTGAAATACTCAGCTACAGTTAAACCTGTAAGCGCAACTCTTGCTCTTGCACCTGGAGGTTCATTCATTTGCCCGTAAACCAATGCAGCTTTAGATCCAGGACCATCTTTTTTTATTACTCCAGAGTCCATCATCTCATGGTAAAGATCATTTCCTTCCCTAGTTCGTTCACCTACTCCTGCGAAAACTGAAAATCCTCCGTGAGCTTTTGCAACGTTATTAATCAATTCCATAATTAAGACTGTTTTACCAACTCCAGCTCCACCAAATAATCCAATTTTTCCACCTTTTGCATAGGGTGCTAATAGGTCGATAACTTTAATACCAGTTACAAGTATTTCGGTTTCAGTAGACTGATCATTAAATTCAGGGGCTGCTCTATGAATAGGCCAACTTTCTTTTGTTTTAACCTCACCTCTTTCATCTATAGGCTCACCAATTACATTAATGATTCTTCCAAGAGTTTCAGGTCCAACAGGTACTTGAATAGGAGCATTTGTATTTATTACTTCATCACCTCTTTTTAGTCCTTCAGTAGCATCCATTGCGATTGTTCTAACTGTTGTTTCTCCTAAATGTTGAGCAACCTCTAGAACTAACCTATTATCACCATTTTTACATTCCAATGCTGTTAGAATTTCCGGAAGTTCTCCATCAAATTTTACGTCAACTACTGCTCCAATAACTTGTGTGATTATTCCTTTGCTCATAATTATAAACTTTCTGCTCCTGATATAATTTCTATTAGTTCTTTTGTAATTGCTGCCTGACGACTTCTATTATACTGGATAGTAAGTTTGTCAACCATTTCACCTGCGTTTCGGGTTGCGTTATCCATTGCACTCATCCTTGATCCTTGTTCGCTAGCTGAATTCTCTAACATTGCTTTAAATATTTGTGTTGAAATATTTTTTGGCAATAAATTACTCAAAATCTCATCTTCATCTGGTTCAAATTCATAACTTTCTTCTGAAACATTCTCTTCAGCATCCTCATTATTCAAAGGGATTATCTGTTGAGCTTGAGGAATTTGAGTGATTACGTTTTTAAATTGATTATAAAAAATAGTGCATATATCAAATTCACTATTCTCAAATTTATCTATCACTATCTTACCAACCTTGTCAGCATCAAAATAATTAGCATTTTTTGACTCTTTGAAAGAAATATTTTCAATAATTTTATCACCATACATTCTCTTTAGCTGATCATTTCCTTTTGAGCCGACAGTTATAATTTTAAGTTCTTTTCCTTCACTTAAAATTTTTGAGAAATAACTTTTGGCTTTTTTAATAATATTAGAATTGAAACCTCCACATAGTCCTCTATCTGATGTCATTACAACACATAAATAAACCTTATCGTTTCCTGTCCCTGATAAAAGTTTTGGAGCATTCTCTTTATCTGATATTCCACTAGACAAATTTAAAATAACATTGTTCATTTTTTCTGAATAAGGCCTTCCTTTTTCTGCACTTTCTTGGGCTTTTCTAAGTTTTGCTGCTGCAACCATCTTCATAGCCTTTGTAATTTTCTGTGTAGACTTAACACTTGCTATTCTTTTTTTTAAATCGTCTAAACTTGCCATATTTTATTAGGATTTAAAGTTTTGTTTAAGTTGAGTGATTACCTCTACCAATAGTTTTTCTTTATCTTCTTCAAGTTTTCCAGAACTTTGAATAGAATCTAATATTTCAGGCTTATCAGATTTGCACTTTTCGATTATTTTAGATTCGAACTCTGCAATATCTTTTAAATCAATATCATCCAAATAACCTTTAACTCCACAAAAAACAGATACTACTTGATCTGCGACTGTGAGTGGTAAATATTGTTTTTGTTTTAAAAGTTCTGTTAACTTTGAACCTCTATTAAGTAGCTGTTGCGTAGAAGCATCTAAATCTGATCCAAATTGAGCAAATGCAGCCATTTCTCTGTACTGTGCTAACTCAAGTTTCATCGAGCCTGATACTTTTTTCATCGCTTTTGTTTGAGCCGAAGATCCAACCCTCGATACCGACAATCCAACATTAATTGCTGGTCTAATACCTTGGTTAAAAAGTTCTGTTTCTAAAAATATTTGGCCATCTGTAATTGAAATTACATTTGTTGGAATAAATGCAGAAACATCCCCTCCTTGTGTTTCAATTATTGGAAGTGCTGTTAGTGATCCTCCACCATGTTCATCACTAAGTTTTGCTGCTCTTTCTAATAATCTACTGTGTAGGTAGAATACATCTCCTGGGTAAGCTTCCCTTCCTGGAGGTCTTCTCAAAAGAAGAGACATTTGTCTATATGCAACAGCTTGTTTCGATAGATCATCGTAAATAATTAACGCATGCATTCCATTATCCCTAAAATATTCACCCATTGCACAACCTGTATAAGGAGCTAAAAATTGTAGTGGAGCTGAATCTGATGCTGTAGCAGCAACAATAGTTGTGTATTCCATTGCCCCAGCTTCTTCTAATGTTTTTTGAATTTGTCTTACTGTTGATCTTTTTTGACCTACTGCAACATAGATACAGTATAATTTTTGTTTCTCATCACCTGATTCATTAATTTTTTTCTGATTTATAATTGCATCGACAGCAACAGCAGTTTTACCTGTCTGTCTATCTCCAATAATTAATTCTCTTTGACCTCTTCCAATTGGCACTAAACTATCAATTGATTTTAATCCAGTTTGCATTGGTTCACTAACTGATTGTCTCGGGATAATACCAGGGGCTTTAACTTCTACCCTTGTTTTTTTAACACTTTTATCAAACGCTCCTTTACCATCGATTGGATTTCCTAGGCCATCAACTACTCTACCTAAAAGTTCTTTTCCTACTGGTGTATCAACAATATTTCCTGTTCTTTTAACAACATTACCTTCTTTAATATTTCTGTCGTCACCAAAAATTACAACACCAACATTTTCACTTTCTAAGTTAAGAGCCATACCTTTTGAGCCATCAGCAAACTCAACCATCTCACCAGCCTGAACATTATCTAACCCATAAATTCTAGCAATACCATCTCCAACAGATAATACTTGGCCGACTTCAGTAACCTCGGTCTTTTCACCAAAATTTTTAATTTGTTCTTTTAATATTTTTGTAACTTCCGAAGGATTGATTTCCATTTATGCCTCTATCATTCTATTTTCAATTTGTTGTAATTTATTTTTAATTGAGGTGTCAACCATAGTACTTCCGACTTGAAGTACTAAACCTCCTATTAAACTTTTATCATATTTGTAGTTTAATTTTATTTTTGAGCTAAAATTTTTAGTCAGCTCCTCTGTAATTTTGGTTATTTCATCATTTGATAATTCTTTTGCTGATTTTAATTCTGCCTTAAGTTCACCTCTTTTTTTTGAACATATCTCAACAAAACTTTTAAGAATACTCTCTAAAAAAAAGAACCTTCTTTTTTGAATTAAAAAATTTAAAAAATTTTTAAATAAAGTTTCAAATTTATAATTTTCTGAAATTGAATTTGTAATCTTTAATAAATCATCCTGTTTTGTTGTTGGATCTTTAATTAAATTTTTAAAGTCATCACTTGTGTTTATCAATTTTAAAACAGATGAACACTGTTCCTCAATTTGACTCAAAAGATTACTCTCGTTGGATAGCTCATAAAGTGCTAGCGAATATCTTTCGGCTGAAGTTATTGAAAATCCCGTATCCTTGCTCAACTTTGTTCCTCTATAATGTTGAAGATTAAATTAAAATCAGGCTCTAATTAGCATATGACCTTTATGTCTTCAAGTAACCGATTTGTAAAAAAGGTACTTTTTTGCTCATTAATTGAAATTTATAGGGTCAACATCAACTGAAAGTTTTATTCCAGCTGCAAACTTATAATTTGGAATAATTTTTGCAATTGAGTTTTGTACTTTCATTGATTTAATTCCTCTTATTAACAATCTAACTCTAAATTTTCTCTTTAATCTAAATATGGGTGCATTTACTGGACCCAATACTCTTCCTTCAATTTTAGTTTCTATAAAATTTTTAAATCCTAAAGCCTCTCTTTCTAATTTCTGCTCATTTTCACCTGTAAGAATTAGTGAAATAAATCTTTGAAAAGGTGGAAGTTCATTTTTTTTTCTAATCTCTAACTCTCTATCTAGAAAAATATCAGGATTTTTATTGGTAATATCGTCTATCATTTTTGTATCGTGATTGTATGTTTGAAAATAAACTGTAGCTGGTTTTCCAGTTCTGCCAGCTCTTCCTGAAAGTTGGTGATAAAGTTGTAAATTCTTTTCAGCTGCTCTTAAATCATGTCCTTGCGATGAAAGGTCAATGTCAACAACTACAATACAATTTAAACTTGGGAAATGGAATCCCTTTGAAATAAGTTGAGTTCCAATTAAAATATTAGTTTCATTTTTAATAATTTTATCCAATTTAACCATTGAATCTTTTTTATTCATTGTATCACTTGAAAAGATTTCAATTTTCTTACCTGGAAATTTTTTTTTTACTTCATCTGATATCCTTTCAACACCAGGGCCGCTAAAAATAAATTCACAATTTCCCTCTTTGGAACAGTCTCTTTTTAAATGAGATTTATATCCACAGTAATGACAAAGCAATTTACCTTTATTTTTATGGTAAACTAAATTGATACTACAGTTTGGACATGAAAAACTTATATAGCATTTATTGCATAATACATTTGGTGAAAATCCACGTCTGTTTAAAAAAAATAAAACTTGATCTTTTTTTTCTAAATGAGAATTTACTTTTTTAATAATTTCATTTGATAACCAACACTGCTTTTCTATCTTAGCACTATTTAAATTAATAATTTCATAATTTGGAAGAGAAGCATTTTTATATCTCTGGTTTAATCTAGATAAACCATACTTTCCTTTTTTTACATTTTCATATGTTTCGACAGATGGAACTGCAGTTATAAGATTTATCGGAATATTTTCAAATGATGCTCTAGCTATCGCCATGTCTCTTGCATTGTAAGTAACGCCCTCATCTTGCTTAAATGATTGATCATGTTCTTCATCAACAATAATTATTCCAAGTTTTTTAAATGGTAAAAATAAAGACGATCTTGCTCCAATTATAACCTGAATTTTTCCATTTGAAATTCCACTCCATATTATTTCTTTTTTCTTTTTAGATATTCCTGAATGCCAGACGGCTGGATTAAATCCAAAATATTCAAAAAATTTTTGCTCAAACTGACCCGTTAGACCTATTTCAGGTAATAATATTAAGCCTTGAAAACCCTTCTTTATTAAAGATTTTAATGCCTCAAAATAAACAAAAGTTTTTCCAGAGCCTGTTGTTCCTTGTAACACATGTACTCTAAACTTATTGTTTAAAACTACCATTTCCTTAAGAGATTTCTTTTGATCTTCTGAAAGTTTTATTGAATTGCTTTTTATATTGCTTTCAAAAACTCTAAAATTATTTTTAATATTGTCTTCAATTGCATTATTGCTCAACAGCATCAATTTTAAAGCCATGCCCTTTGGAATAATATTATATTCTGAAAACCAATTTAAAAAATTTATAGTTGTTTTTTTTAAACGTGTAACTTTTAATTTCTTAAAAACTTTTTTTAATTTAAATTTTTTTTGTTCATTATCTTCTAATTTATCCCATACCACTCCAGTAAGTTTGCTTCTTCCAAATGGTACTGTTACATATTCACCAATTTTTAAATCTAAATTGCTCTCATATGTAAAAGGATGATTGAATATATTTGGCAATAGAATTGGATATTTCATATTTTATGTAATCTTAATTACATCAATTTTTTTCGTATCACTTCTTCAAGGGATTTAATTGGTTCAACATCATTAAATAATTTATTTTTATTCTTCTTTATTTTATCAATTATTGATTTTCTAAATTTATTATCACTGGCTAATTTAACTGCAATTTCTACATAATTTTTTTTAGAAATGGCAATAGTTTCTTGAATATCTAAAATTTTTAAAATTCCATAAGTGTGTCTACCTCTCATTAAAGCTGTAGGATAGGTAATTATTGGCTTGTTTAAACTTATAGCTTCTAGAGAAGTATTTCCTCCTGACCAATTTAAACTATCTAAAATAATATCTGACTCTTCAACAAGTCCCAAAAATTCTTCTTGGCTACATCTTGGATGAAAATATGAATATCTTTCAAAATCGTAACCTTCCTTTTTAAATAATTTAGAAATTCTCTCTTTAAATATAGATGTAACTGAATTTTTTTTTCCATTAATAAACCAAAAAAAACAATTTGAATTTTTTTTTAGTATATCTAAATAAATATGATCATCTTGTGGAAGTAATTTAAATAGACTTTGAAGATTCAAAAAAATAGTTTTATTTGATTTGTTTAATATATTGGGCTTCTTAATATTTGTTAAATTAGGAAAATCATAATTTATTCCTAGGTTAGGCAGTAAAATTAACTTCTCTGAATAATATCTTTGAGAATTCCGGTCTTCCATTAATTCGCCAGATAAATAAAAATCAATATTTTTAAACCCTGAAGTCACTGGATGTCCCCATGTATTACATTGGATGGGGGCTAGCCTTAAAGAGCTTAAAATTTGAATTATTGGTCTCATACCAATATCTAAATAAATGAGCACATCTAAATTATCTTTAGAAATTTGATTTATTAACTGATCAACATCAGTGTGATTAAAAAAATTGTCAACATTTTGTTTTATTTGATTTGTAGTATGATCAAATTTGTTACCAACGTAATAAACAAATCTTGTAAAATATTTTTGATCTAATTTTAGTGCCCAATTTTTAAATAACTTACAGACAGTATGATTTTTAAAAAAGGAAGAAACAAATCCAATTTTTATATTTTTTGATGAGATATTTTTTGTTCTTTCTTTGTGAAATTCTTGATAAATATTTTGTGTTATTTTTTCTATCAGATGAGCATAGTTTTGCTGTAATTTCAATACATCTCCTCCCTGGTAATGGAGATAAAAGTTTGTTGATGAATTGACGGCATTGACTAATTGCTTTTTTGAATATTTTGATTGTGTCTCTAACAGTAGATTTACTTTCTTAATAGTTTTTATAAAATTTTTTTTATATCGATCTATTTCTTCAATATTTTTATAAATAACTGGAAAGATATTCATGGATAACCAATGTGAAGTAAGATTGCCTGGTTCAATTTTAATACTTTTTTCATAACAATCCTTTGCTTTTTTATGTTCTCCTAGTTCTTTAAATATATTTCCGAGATTATTATGAGCATTGACATAATTGGGATTAATTTGAATTGCTTTTTCATAACAGTTCTTTGCTTTTTCATGTTCTTCTAATTCATTAAATAAAGATCCTAAGTTATTATAGGCACTTGCATAGTTGGAATTAATTTGAATTGCTCTCTCATAGGAGGAGATTGCTTTTTTATGTTCTCCTAATTCATTAAGTATAATTCCAAGATTATTATAAGCATCATAGTGATTGGGATTAATTTGAATTACTTTTTTATAGCAATTCTGTGCTTTTTGACTTTCTCCTAGTTCTTTAAGTGTGTTTCCAAGATTATAATATACATCTGCATAATTAGGATTAATTTGAATTGCTTTTTCATAAGAGGTGATTGCTTTTTGATGTTCTCCAAGTTTTTTAAGTACGTTTCCAAGATTATAATATGAGTTAGAGTAATTTGGTTTAATTTGAATTGCATTTTCATAAGAGCTGATTGCTTTTTGATATTCTCCTAATTGATTAAATACAAATCCAAGGTTGTTATATGCAGCTACATTGTTTGGCTCAATTTGAATTGCTTTTTTATAAGCACTGATTGCTTTTTGATACTCCCCTAATTGATTAAGTAAAATTCCAAGATTATTGTGTGCACCTTCATAATAAGGATTTTCTTTTAGAGTTTCATTGTAGAGTTTCTTCGCAATCTGAAGGTTATTCTTTTTATGATTTTGTATAGCTAGAGCAAATTTTTCCTCAATAGTTAGATTTTGTCTTTTATTCATTTTAATTATTTGAATTACAAAGTAACAAATTATGAACAGTCATCAAGTTTCATAAAACGACAATAAACTCTTTTGCTAAGATTATAAAAAGAATTGAATAATAAATTTTTAATTTACTAACAACAAAAACAGGACTATCATCTTTTATGGCTTTTTTATAATTAAGAATGTATTGCTCTTTTATCTACTGATAAAGCTGCCTCTTTTACTGCCTCTGAAAAAGTTGGGTGAGCATGACATGTACGTGCTATATCCTCTGAACTAGCTCCAAATTCCATGGCAACGCCAATTTCAGCAATCAACTCACCAGCATGAGGACCTATTATATGAGCACCCAACACTTTATCTGTTTTTTCATCAGCTAAAATCTTCACAAATCCTTCTGCATCATCAATAGCTTTAGCTCTTGAATTAGCCATAAATGAAAATTTTCCAACTTTATATTTCATTTTAGAATCTTTTAATTGTTCCTCAGTTTTACCAATCGCTGCAACTTCTGGTGTGGTATATACAACACCTGGAATAGTATCATAATTGACATGCCCTGATTGTCCTGCAATGTTTTCAGCAACAGCAATACCTTCATCTTCAGCTTTATGAGCAAGCATGGGTCCTGATATTACATCACCAATTGCATATATATTCTCTAAATTTGTTTTAAATGATTTATCAGTTTTAATTCTTTTTCTATCGTCCAGTTCAACTCCAACAGTTTCTAAATTTAAGCCCTCAGTATTTGCCTTCCTACCAACAGAAATTAAAACTACATCACAATCTAAATCATTTTTATTTCCTTCTTTATCTACAGTGGATACTGTTACTCCAGATTTATTTTTTTTAATTTTTTCAACTTTATTTTGCATATTAAACTTTATGCCTTGTTTCTTTAGAATTTTCATAAATTCTGAGGATATTTCTTTATCCATACCTGGTGTGATGTGATCTAAAAACTCTACCACCTGTACTTCAGAACCCAGTCTTGACCAAACAGATCCCATTTCTAATCCAATATAACCGCCGCCTACAACAACCATTTTATTTGGAACTTTTTCAAGCTTTAATGCACCAGTCGAAGAAACTATTTTTTGCTCATCAATTTCAATTCCTGGTAATGAAGTAGCTACAGATCCTGTTGCTATTATAGTTTTTTCAGATTGTATAATAGTCTCTTTATTTTCATTATCTTTAATTGAAATTTCGTTTTGAGATTTGAAACTACCATAACCTTTGAAATAAGTTACTTTGTTTTTCTTAAATAAAAATTCAACCCCTTTTGTAAGAACAGTTACAGCTTTATCTTTACTTTTCATCATTTTATCAAGGTTTAGCTTAACATTTCCTACTTCTATTCCTTTGTTAGCCAATCCCTTAACTTTATGAAATTCCTCAGATAAATTTAACAAACTCTTTGATGGTATACAGCCAACATTTAAGCAGGTGCCTCCTAAAGAACCTCTAGACTCTATACATGCTGTTTTCAATCCTAATTGAGAAAGTCTAATCGCACAAACATATCCACCAGGTCCACCACCAATTACTACTGCTTGAAATTTTTCTGACATCTAAATATCCAAAAACAACCTTCTCGGGTCCTCTAAATTTTCCTTTATCATTTTAAGAAATGACACTGACTCTTTACCATCAATAATTTTATGATCATACGACAATGCTAAATACATTATTGGTCTTATTTTAATTTCTCCATCAACAACGGCAGGTCTTTCAACAATATTATGCATTCCTAGTACCCCAGATTGTGGAAGGTTTAATATAGGTGTTGAAAGCATAGACCCATAAACTCCACCATTACTTATTGTGAATGTTCCTCCTTGAAGATCCTCAATTACCAATTTTCCATCCTTCGCTTTTTCAGAAATTTCTTTAATATTTTTTTCAATATCTGCAAAAGATAACTCATCTGCATTTCTTAAAACTGGTACTACTAAACCTTTATCAGTTCCAACTGCAAAACTAATATTATAATAATTTTTATAAATTATTTCATCCCCATCAATTTCTGCATTTACTGCTGGAAAATTCTTTAAAGCAACAACACATGCTTTTACAAAAAATGACATAAAGCCAAGTTTAATATTATATCTAGATTGAAAATCTTCCTGATTTTCTTTTCTCATTTGCATAATATTTGTCATGTCGACTTCGTTGAATGTTGTTAGTAAGGCTGCATTTTCTTGAGCTTGCTTTAATCTTTTAGCAATAGTTTGTCTAAGTCTGGTCATCTTGATTCTTTCTTCTTGACCATATTGAATTTTTCTCTCTGAAGGTTTTGGATTTGCTCCCATCATACTTATCAAGTCACCTTTGAGAACTCGACCATCTTTTCCAGAACCTTGAACAGAAGCTAGGTCTATTTTGTTTTCAGCGACAATTTTACGAACAGCTGGTGACAGTGTTTGGCTCTGAGTATTGTTAATTATTGGTGCTGGATCGACAACTTCATCAGATAATACCAAAGGTTTTTCACTTTGCTCCTCTACTTTCAAAGTCTCCTCAAAAACTTTAGGCTCTTTTTTAATTGGGTCTAATTTAATCACGTTATTTTCACTAGGTTTAATCTCTTGTTTTTTAACCTCCTCATTCTTTGTAGGAGTGGGTTTGGCACCACTGCCTTTTTCAGAAACAGAGCCCAGTAAAGCTCCCACTTCCACTACTGACCCGTCTTTAGAATTTATTTCAGTTAATACTCCTGTAATTGGAGAGGGAACTTCTAAATTTACTTTATCAGTTTCAAGTTCAACTATTGGTTCGTCCGCATCAACAGAATCTCCCGTATTTTTTAACCATTTAGCCACTGTTGCTTCAGTTATACTCTCACCAAGTGCAGGAACTACAATTTTTTCACTCATTACAATTTATTCAAAAACCTTATTTATTATTTCTTGTTGTTGAGAATTGTGCCTTTTGGCATATCCGGTTGCTGGACTTGCATCTGGGCTTCTTCCTATATAAGAAATTTTGTTATTATTAGCCTTTAAACTATCTAATGTCCATTGGATATAATCTCTAACTGAAAACCAGGCACCCATATTTTTAGGCTCCTCTTGGCACCAGAAAAAATTAGCCTTTTTTGCGTATGGTTTTAACTCATTTACAAGAGCTTTTGCAGGAAAAGGATATAATTGTTCAATTCTAAAAATTATAACATCATCTTTTTTTAGTTTTTCTCTAGCATCCAAAAGATCAAAATATATTTTTCCAGAACATAAAATTACTTTTTTTATCTTTGAACTATCTTTCAGCTCAATAAAACCATCTACTTTTGGATCAATTGCATGATCCCATAATATTCTATGAAACGTATTTTCTTTATTAAAATCTTTTAAATTTGAAACGCAGAACTTATTTCTTAATAAAGATTTTGGTGTCATAATTATTAATGGCTTTCTAAAATCTCTATGCATTTGTCTTCGTAAAGCATGAAAATAATTAGCAGGGGTAGTACAGTTTAATACTTGCATATTGTCATTTGAGCATAGTTGTAAAAATCTTTCTAATCTTGCAGAAGAATGTTCTGGCCCTTGTCCTTCATAGGCATGAGGTAATAACATCACTAACCCAGAAGCTCTATTCCACTTTCTTTCTCCTGATGCTATAAATTGATCAATTACAACTTGTGCACCGTTAGCAAAATCTCCAAATTGAGCTTCCCACAAAGTTAATGTATTGGGTTCAACTAAACTATATCCATATTCAAATCCCAAAACAGCAAGTTCAGATAAAAAACTATCAACGACTTCAAATTTTTTTTGTTTACTTGAAATATTGTTTAATGGAATATACCTAGAATTATCAATCTGGTCTCTTAAAACTGAATGTCTTTGACTAAATGTTCCTCTACCAGAGTCTTGACCAACTAGCCTAACCGGGTAACCCTCTTCAAGTAAAGAGCCAAAAGCTAGCGCTTCTGCTGTAGACCAATCAATATCAAAACCTTTATCTACTGAATTTTTTCTAATATTCAAAATTTTAGAAATAGTTTTATGAATATTAATTTCAGTAGGCATGGTATTAATACTATCTGATATTTCTTTAAGTTTGTGTTCATCAAAACCAGTCACACCTCTTTTATCTTTGCCTTTAGATGGTTTGTATCTAGACCATGAGCCCTCAAACCATTCTATTTTAGGTTTATAATCTTTTGCACTTTTATATTGTTCGTCCAACAAATCTTTAAATCCTTTGACATTTTGATCTAAAAGATTTTGGGTAATTGAATTTTCATTAACTAACTTGTTTCCATATATCTTATAAACACTTGGATGTGCTCTAATTTTTTTATACATCAATGGCTGAGTAAATGAAGGTTCGTCCCCTTCGTTATGTCCAAATCTTCTATAACAAATTAGGTCGACTACAACATCTCTATTAAACTTCAGTCTAAATTCAGTAGCAATTCTAGTCGCATAAACAACTGCTTCTGGGTCGTCTCCGTTCACATGAAGAATTGGAGCTTCAACCATCTTTGCAACATCTGATGGGTATGGTGATGACCTAGCAAATCTTGGACTAGTAGTGAAACCAATTTGATTATTTACTATAATATGAATGGTGCCACCTGTATTGTGGCCAGGAAGTCCTGACATAGCAAAACATTCTGCTACCACTCCTTGGCCAGCAAAAGCAGCATCTCCATGAATAAGAATAGGTATAACTTTATTTCTTTCTTTATCTTTATGAAAAAATTGCTTTGCTCTTGTTTGTCCTAAAACTACTGGATTGACAGCTTCTAGGTGAGAGGGATTATCTGTTAAACTTACGTGAACAGAGTTTCCATCAAACTGTCTATCTGACGATGCACCAAGATGGTATTTTACATCTCCTGCACTTTCCTCAGAGTCTGAGCTTACTTCCCCTGCAAATTCATTAAATATTCTTTTATATGATTTTTGTAACACATTTGCCAAAACATTAAGTCTACCTCTATGGGACATTCCAATTTTAACTTCTTTAATCTGATTTTGCCCACCAATTTTAATTATTTGCTCAAGAGCTGGTATTAAACTTTCACCTCCATCAAGACCAAATCTTTTTGTACCAACATATTTAGTAGCTAAAAATTTTTCAAAACCTTCTGCTTGTACAAGTTTATTTAGTATTGCCTCTTTACCGTTCTTCGTAAAGTTTAAAGCATTTTGATCTTGCTCTATTCTGTCTCTAAACCATTTTCTCTCAACTGGATTTGACACATGCATAAACTCATAACCAATATTTCCACAATATGTTTTTTTTAAAAATTTTAGTATTTCTTTAATATTTGCGTATTTTTTATTAATTACTCCATTTAAGAAAATTTTCTTTTCATAATTATGTTTTTTAAAACCATAAAATTCAGGATGTAATTCATCAAGATACTCGGACTCTCTCATTTCTAGTGGATCTAAATTTGCTAATAAATGTCCTCTCAATCTATAAGCACGTATTAAGGCAACAGCACTTATGGAATCTTTGTTAGAGTCTGCAAGTAATTGAAAATTAAATTTTTCTGATGAGTCTATTTTTTCATTATTTACTTTATTGTTATCTTCTATCTCTATTTTTTTTTGTAATTCATCAATATCTATTTTTACTTTTGAAGGCCCCCAGGATGGCCCATTTATTTCTGAAGCAATAACTTTTATCTCTTCGCCTATACCCTCAAAATAATTTACCCAGCTCTCAGGTAATTCAGGATCTTTATTGATAAACTTAAGATACATTTGTTCAATAAATGCACTATTAGACTTATTTAAGAATGAAGTTTTTTCAAATTCAAGATTTTTTGATGAAGACATCTTTTTTGCTTAATATATCCTTCTAATAGTATTTTTCAATTAGACAGTTTATTAAACAATGTTTTTCCAATGATTGATGGTGATTCTGCAACTGTAATCCCACATTCTTCCATCTTTTTTATTTTGTCTTTTGCCCCACCTTTGCCTCCAGAAATAATAGCCCCTGCATGACCCATTCTTCGACCTGGCGGAGCTGTAATTCCTGCTATAAATCCAACTATAGGTTTTTTAATTTTATGATTTTTGACAAATTCTGAAGCCTCTTCCTCTGCTGTACCTCCTATTTCACCAATCATTAAAATCGACTCTGTCTCATCATCATTTAAAAATAAATCTAAACAATCTATAAAATTTGTACCGTTGATTGGATCTCCTCCAATGCCAATACAAGTTGATTGACCCAGTCCATTTTCAGTAGTTTGTGCTACTGCCTCGTAAGTTAATGTTCCTGATCTAGAAACGATACCAACCGATCCTCTCTTATGAATATTTCCAGGCATTATTCCAATTTTACATTCGTCAGGTGTAATTATTCCTGGGCAGTTTGGCCCGATAAGACGACTATTTGAGCTAGCCAAACTTTGTCTTACTTTAAGCATATCCTGAACTGGGATGCCTTCTGTTATACAAACTATAAGATCTATTGATGCATCAATTGCTTCAATGATTGCAGCAGCTGCAAACTTTGCTGGAACATAGATCATAGTAGCGTCTGCACCTACCTCATTTTTTGCCTCTAACACTGTATTAAAAACTGGTTTTTCTAAATGTTTTTGGCCTCCTTTTTTAGGGGTTACTCCACCTACAAGATTTGTCCCATACCTTATTGCTTGTTCAGAGTGGAATGTGCCATGAGATCCTGTGAAGCCCTGACAAATAACTTTTGTATTTTTATTTACTAATACTGACATTTATTTTATCGCCTCAACAATTTTTTTAGCTGCATCATCTAGATTTTCTGCTGATATTAACTTCAAACCAGAACTATCAAGTATTTCTTTACCTTGCTTAAAATTTGTACCTGCAAGTCTAACCACTAAAGGAACACTAATGTTTATCTCCTTAGCAGCGTCTACTACCCCTTGTGCAAGCACATCACATCTCATAATTCCCCCAAAAATATTAATTAAGATACCTTTAACATTCTTATCAGAAAGAATAATTTTTAAAGCTGCAGAAACTTTTTCTTTTGATGCACCACCTCCCACATCTAAAAAATTGGCAGGCTCCTTTCCATATAATTTTATTATATCCATTGTAGCCATTGCTAATCCCGCTCCATTGACCATACAGCCTATGCTTCCATCTAATTTTATATAAGCGAGGTCATGTTTGCTTGCCTCAATTTCTGTTGAGTCTTCCTCATTAAGGTCTCTAAGCTCAACAATTTCAGGATGTCTGAACAAGGCATTTGAGTCAAAATTTACTTTTGCATCTAAACAAACTATTTTTTCTTCTTTAGTCAAAATCAAAGGGTTGACCTCAACCATATTAGCATCAGTACTTATAAACATTTTATAAATTGATTTGATTAAATTTATAGCTTGGTTTTTTGTATCATTGTTTAAATCAAAAATTTTTATAATTTTTTCACAATCAGTATTTGAAATTTCTTCATTAATATCAACTTTTGTAGTTAAAATTTTTTCTGGTGTTTTACTCGCTACTTCCTCAATATCCATGCCTCCTTGATCACTTGATATGAAAGCAATTTTTGAACTAGCTCTATCCACAAGACACGATAAATAAAATTCTTTTTCTATGTTTGAAGACTCTTCAACATATAATCTTTTAACTTCTCTTCCCTCTGGGCCTGTTTGATGAGTAATAAGTGTTTTACCGAGCAACTCTTTAGCTGCTAATTCTAGCTCATCAATTGTATTTAAAATTTTTACACCTCCAGCTTTTCCTCTTCCACCAGCATGTATTTGTGCTTTGAGAACGTATTTTTCAGTTTTAAGTGATTTTACTTTCTCAAGCAGTTCCTCAACATTTAAAGCAAATACTCCTTCTGGGACTAATGCACCATATTTTTTTAAGATTTGTTTGGCTTGATGCTCGTGTATATTCATTTTTATTTGGAAAGATCAGGATCTATTTTTGATGCAGCTTCCCAAAGAGCTTTTACCGCATCTATTGAATGCATAAACTCTTTTTTCTCATTATCATCTAAACTGACTTCCTCAATTTTTTCAACACCACTTTTTCCAATGATAACAGGCACTCCAGCATAAACATTATTTACACTGTACTCTCCATTTAATTGGGCCGCACATGGTAATAATTTTTTTTGATCATTTAAATATGCTTCAGCCATTTGAACACCTGATGCTGCAGGAGCATAGAATGCTGAACCTTTCTCTAAAAACTTAACTATCTCAGCTCCCCCATCTCTTGTTCTTTGATTTATTTCTTCAAGTCTTTCTTGTGATATTTTTCCATCTTTGACTAAATCAAGTAAAGGTCGGCCAGAGACTTTTGTAAATCTTGGCATAGGGACCATTGTATCACCATGTCCACCCATCACCATCGCCTCAATCTCTTTAACTGGTATGTTTAATTCTAGAGATAAAAATAATTTAAATCTAGAACTATCCAATATACCTGCCATGCCCACAACTTTATTAGCTGGTAAACTAGAAAATTTTTGAAATGCCATAACCATCACGTCTAATGGATTAGTAATACATATAACAAAAGCATTTGGGGCGTTTTGTTTAACTCCTTCAGCAACTTGTTTAATAATTTTTAAATTTATTCCTAGTAAATCATCTCTACTCATTCCTGGTTTTCTAGGTACACCTGCTGTAATAATTATTACATCTGAGTCCTTAATATTTTTGTAATTATCAGTGCCTGAAAATTTAACATTAAAACCATCTACAGATGAAGATTGGGCTATATCTAAAGCTTTTCCTTTTGCAATACCGCTCGCTACATCAAATAACACTACTTCGTTTACTAATTCTTTTGTTCCAATTAAGTGAGCAAGAGTTCCACCAATTTGGCCTGCGCCAATCAAAGATATTTTTGTCATTATTTTCCTTTTATTTCATTGTTGGCATTACAAATTCCGCATTTGAACGGATACCAGAAGGCCACCTGGATGTTACTGTTTTAAGTTTTGTATAAAATTTTATTCCTTCCATACCGTGCATTGCACTATCTCCAAATAAAGATCTTTTCCAGCCTCCAAAACTATGAAAAGCCATCGGCACTGGTATTGGTACATTAATACCAACCATACCTACCTGAATTTTGCTAGCGAATGTTCTTCCAGCATCTCCATCTCTAGTATAAATACTTACTCCATTTCCATATTCATGATCGTTTATTAATTTTGCAGCCTCTTCAAAAGTTTTAACTCTTACAACTGATAATACTGGGCCGAATATTTCCTCTTTGTATATTCTCATATCTTTATTGACATGATCAAATAAACAACCACCAATATAAAATCCATTCTCATAACCTTGAAGTTTAAGATCTCTTCCATCAACAACTAGTTTAGCACCCTCTTTAACACCTAAATCTACATATCCTCTAACTCTTTCTAAGTGTTCTTTTGTTACTAAAGGACCCATTTCAGATGCTTTATCCATTCCAGGGCCAACTTTTAAAGCTTCAGCTTTTTTAGATAATCTTGAAACAAGCTCATCTCCAATATCACCAACAGCAACTGCAACTGATTGGGCCATACATCTTTCGCCTGCAGAACCATAAGCTGCACCCATTAAACCATTAACTGCTCCATCTAAATCACAATCTGGCATTACCACCAAATGATTTTTAGCACCTCCCAATGCTTGAACTCTCTTTTCATTTTTTGCTGAGTTTTCATATATATATTTTGCAATTGGTGTTGAGCCTACAAAACTTACTGCTTTAATATCCGAGTTCTCTAATATTGCATCTACAGATTCTTTGTCACCATTCACTACATTAAACACACCCTCTGGAAGACCTGCTTCTGTAAGCAATTGAGCTAACATAATAGAACATGACGGGTCCTTTTCTGATGGTTTTAAAATAAATGTATTTCCACATGCAATTGCTATTGGAAACATCCACATTGGAACCATAGCAGGAAAATTGAATGGGGTAATTCCTGCAACAACCCCTAAAGGTTGTCTCATTGACCAACTATCAACATTTGTTCCAACATTTTCAGAAAATTCACCTTTTAATAAATGAGGTATTCCACAAGCAAATTCAACAACTTCAAGTCCTCTTGTTAAAGAACCCCTGGCATCCTCAAAAACTTTTCCATGTTCAGAAACAATTAGTTTTGTCAATTCATCAGAATTTTTTTCAATTAATTCTTTAAATTTAAACATTACTCTTGCTCTTTGAAGAGCTGGCTTTAAAGACCATGTTTCAAAAGCTTTTTTGGCAATTCCAACTGCTTGATTTAAATCTGATTTCGACGCCAACTTAACCTCAGATTCTTGTTCACCTGTAGCTGGATTAAAAACTTTACCTTTTCTATCAGAAGAACCTGAAAATAATTTTCCGCCAACAAAGTGTTCTATTAACTTCATGAGAAGGATCTTTTAAAACAAAAATACTTATTAGTCTATTTAAACATTAGCTGTAGCTAACATTTTCTTGATTTCAGCAATTGCTTTTGCTGGATTTAGCCCTTTAGGACAAGCACTGGTACAATTTAGAATAGTATGACATCTGTAAAGTTTTAGTTCATCAGCAACTTTTTTTAATCTTGCTTTTCTTTCGTCATCTCGACTATCAACAATCCATCTATAAGCCTGCAAAAGCACAGCGGGTCCTAAATATTTATCTCCATTCCACCAATAACTAGGGCACGAAGTTGAACAACATGCACACATTATACATTCATATGCACCATCTAATTTTGCTCTATCTTCTTTTGATTGAAAAATCTCAGTTGTATCTTTAGATGAATTATTTTTTAACCAAGGCTCAATAGACTGGTACTGTTTATAAAGACCATCTAAGTCACCTATTAAATCTCTCTTCACTCTTAAATGAGGCAAAGGATAAATATCTATATCACCATCTATTTCAGCATGAGGTTTTGTACAAGCAAGACCATTTTTACCTCCCATGTTCATTGCACATGAACCACAAACACCATGAGCGCACGACCTTCTATATGCCAGAGTTGGATCTATTTCATTTTTAATTTTGTTTAAAATGTCTAAAACTTTTGAAGGACAATTATCCATATCAACTTCGTAAGTATCAATTCTTGGATTTTCTTCTGTAGATGGATCCCATCTATAAACATTAACCTTACGAATATTTTTCGACCCAGTCTTATCTTTGAAATATTTCCCTTTATTTACCTCAGAATTTTTAGGTAAACTTATTTGAGCCATTAATAAACTCTTTCTTGTGGTGGAAAATATTGGACTTCATTAGTCAAGGTTGAATTATGAACAGGTCTGTATGTTATTTTAGTATCTTTCCCATCACACCAAGCAAGTGTGTGCTGCATAAACTTTTTATCGTCCCTGTTAGGGTAATCCTCTCTTGCATGAGCTCCTCTACTCTCTTTTCTATGATACGCAGAGTCTACTGTGGTTACTGCCTGTCTAATTAAATTATCAAACTCTAAGGTTTCTACTAAATCTGTATTAAAAACTAAAGATCTGTCCTTAACTGAGATTGAGTCCATGCCATCATAAGTTTTTCTAATTTCGTTAACACCTTCCTTTAAATTTTTTTCTGTTCTAAATACTGCACATTTTGACTGCATTGTTTTTTGCATTGCTAATCTTAATTCTGCAGTACTATTATCTCCCTGTGCATTTCTTAATTTATCAAATCTATCTAAACACTTCTGAGTTTCTGTCTCAGGGATTTCTTCATGAGGTGCACCTGGTTTGATTAGTTCAGCAGCTCTTTTTGCTGCAGCTCTTCCAAACACAACTAAATCAATCAAAGAATTTGACCCAAGTCTATTAGCTCCATGAACTGATACGCATGCTGCTTCTCCAATTGCCATCAAGCCTGGCACTGTTTTTTCTGATCCATTTACTGTTAAAACTTCTGCTTTATAATTAGTTGGAATTCCACCCATATTATAATGGACAGTAGGAACAACAGGGATTGGCTCTTTTGTTACATCAACATTCGCGAATAATCTCGCTGCTTCCGTAATACCTGGAAGTCTATTTTCAATTACACTTTTATCTAAATGACTTAAATGTAAATGAACATGATCCTGATCTTTTCCTACACCTCTTCCCTCATTAATTTCTATCGACATGGATCTGCTCACAACATCTCTTGATGCCAAATCTTTAGCATTTGGAGCATATCTTTCCATAAATCTTTCACCTTTAGAGTTTACTAGATATCCTCCCTCTCCTCTAACGCCTTCAGAAATTAATGTTCCGTGTCCGTAAATACCTGTTGGGTGAAATTGAACAAACTCCATATCTTGTAACGGTAATCCTGCTCTCAATACCATTGCATTTCCATCCCCTGTGCAAGTATGCGCAGAAGTTGCTGAATAATAAACTTTTCCATATCCGCCTGTAGCTATAATTACTGTATGAGCTCTAAATCGGTGAATTGTTCCATCATTCAAATTCCAAGCTATTAATCCTTTACACTCTCCGTCTTTCATTAATAAATCTAGTGCAAAATATTCTATAAAAAATTCTGTATTGTGTTTCAAAGCTTGCCCATAAAGAGTATGTAATATTGCGTGTCCAGTTCTATCTGCAGCTGCACATGTTCTTTGGACTATTCCATTTCCATAATTTTTTGTCATTCCTCCAAATGGTCTTTGATAAATTTTTCCCTCATCTGTTCGACTAAATGGAACTCCATATTTTTCTAATTCTAAGACTGCTTTTGGCGCTTCTTTACACAAATACTCTATACTATCTTGATCCCCTAACCAATCAGCTCCTTTAACAGTGTCATACATATGCCATCTCCAGTCATCTTCACCCATGTTTCCAAGCGCAGCAGAAATCCCTCCTTGAGCTGCAGAAGTATGACTTCTGGTTGGAAATACTTTTGAAATACATGCAGTTTTTAACCCTGCCTCACTCAAACCAACAGCAGCTCTCAGTCCTGATCCACCAGCACCTAAGACTACAACGTCATATTCGTGATCTATAATATTGTATGAACTCATTATTTAAGATTAAATATAATAATTATTGTTAAAAATGAAATACCTATAGCAGAAATATACAATAGTCTGTTTGCGACATTTTTGATTTTTTCATTAGCAATATAGTCCTCAAAAACCTCACTAATAGTTAATGATGAGAAAAAAAATGCACATATAATAAATAAACTAAAGAGAAGTTTATTTATTGGAGTGATAAAAAAATTTAAAATTTCTAAATAGCCTTGATCGTAAATAGATACAAAACTTAAAATAAACCAAAGCATAAGGGGTAATAAAATTACTGATGAAGCTTTTGTAAAAATCCATTTTTTTGTTGCTAAATTCATATTAAAAAAAATTTCTACCAATTAAATAAATAGCTACTGTAAGCAGGAATGAACCAAATATAACAAGCAAGCCCGTTATACGAGTTGTTTGTAATTCGAAACCATATCCCATATCCATTATTAGATGTCTTATTTCACTCAAAACTTGGAAACTAAATGACCAAACGACTCCTAAAACAACAAACTTACCAAAAATTGAGTTAAGAAAAAAATTTATTAAAGTGTAATTTGCTTCACCTAGAATTAACCAGCCAGACCAAACACAAATAAATGTAATAGCTATAATATTAATTATACCAGTTATTCTATGAGAAATAGATACCAATGAAGAGATATGCCATCTATAAATTTGTATATGTGGTGAAAGTGGTTTTTTATCTTCCATAAAAATCATTTGTAATCAAACTTTCAGCAATTTGTACTGCGTTCAATGCCGCCCCTTTTACTAAATTATCTGATACGATCCACAAATTTATTGTATTTTCACGAGACTCATCCAATCTTATTCTTGAAATAAAAGTTTCAAATTTATCCTCAGCCTCAACTGGTGTTATATAACCCCCGTCCTGATGTTCATCAATAACCTTGCACCCAGGGGAGGTAGATAGAACTTTTCTTATTTCATCCAAATTACATTTTTTATCAAATTCTACATTTGCACTAATACAGTGAGAAACAAGAACAGGTATCCTAACACAAGTAGAAGTTATTTTAATTTTTTTATCTAAAATTTTTTTAATTTCATCAGTAGTTTTTTGTTCCTCTTTTGTGTAACCATTTTCTAAAAAACTATCAATATGAGGAATTGCATTAAAGGCTATTTGCTTAGTAAAATTTTTTGAGTCTATTTCTTTATTTTGAAAATAATCCTCTGTTTGAGATAATAATTCATCCATAGCTGATTTACCAGCTCCAGATACTGACTGATATGTAGATGCGACTATACGATTTATATTGTACAAATCATGCAAAGGTTTTAAAGCCACAACAACTGGAATCACTGAACAATTAGCATTAGCAATAATATTTTTATTTTTTACATCAGATAATTTTTTTGAATTAACTTCAGGAACAATTAATGGAATATCAGGGTCTTTTCTAAAATATTTTGAATTGTCTATAACAATAGTTTTTTCAGCAGCAACATGAGCCCATTTTTCAGCTATCCCACTTCCTGCTGCAAAAAAAGCAATTTTAACAGAGGAAAAGTCAAATTTTTCAAGATTAGTTACTGTGTGTTCTTTTCCGTTGTAGTTAATTTTTTTTCCTTCACTTTTTTTTGAAGCTAATAAAAAAAGATTTTCAATATTTATTTTTTTCTCCTCTAGAATTTCTATTATTTTTCTACCAACATTTCCTGTTGCACCTACAATTGCTATATTCATAAAACCAAACAACTTTTAATTTTAGACGAGGGGTAAATCACAAACAGAACCCACATATATTTTTTCATTAATTTCTATATTAAACTGATTTTTTGCATTCCAGTAGGGTTTATTAATCATTGCAATTCCAATAACTTTATTAAATGTGGGAGAAAATGTGGCTGATCTAACATATCCAACTACTTCTTTATTATCAGCAAATAAAGTTTTTTCACAATACATATCAATTTTATTGTGTTCAATTTTTACACCCATAAGTTTTCTAGTTATTCCTTTTTCTTTTATTTTCTTAAGTTTTTCTTTACCTAAAAAATCAACATCGCTGTCTAGGTGAATAAATTTATCAAAATTTGCTTCAAACGGATTGTCTCTGTTGTCAAAATCATTTCCGTATGACAATAGTGCACCTTCTATTCTCTCAATTAAATTTGGACAACCTGGCTTAACATTAAATTCTTTTCCCTCTTCAAATAAATAATCATATAAATTCTGACCTGCAATATCGTTATCAACATAGACTTCAAATCCACCTTGTTTGGACCATCCAGATCTTGCAATAAAATATTTGTAACCTTTTAATTCAAAGTAATCAAAATTAAAAAATTTTAATTTTCTAATCTCTTCACCAAATAATTTTGACATTAAATCGTCAGCTAAAGGCCCTTGAACAGCTAAAATATTTACATTTGGTTCATTAATTTCAACTTCAAATTTGTTTCCAGCTGCAAGGCCTTTTGCAAAAAATATTACATCTGCATCAGCTATAGACAACCACCATTTATCCTCTGCAAGTTTGTTAATTATTGGGTCATTAACTAAAAGTCCATCGTTATCAATTAATGGAGCGTAATAACATTTTCCAACTTTTGATTTAGATAAATCTCTACAAGTCATTAATTGGACTAATTTAGATGAATCTTTTCCAGAGATTTCAACTTGTCTCTCTGCTGCAACATCCCAAACTTGAACATATTTTTTTAAATGACGATAGTCACTTTCTAAAGATTTAAATGATGCTGGAAGTAACATGTGATTATAAACTGTGTAACTACTCACACCATGAGCTTCTATTCTGTCTGTATAAGGAGTACTTCGCAGTCTTCTTGATTTTGCAATAGAAAAGTTTTTCATTTTTTTAAAAATTCTAGGACCTTTTCTCTCATTTCAAATGCTTTTTCAATCATAATCATATGACCACAGCCTTCGAAAATATGGGTAGATGAATTTTGTACGAGATTTGAAAATTTTTTTCCTACTTCTATGTTAACCATCTTATCAAGTGCACCAAATATAAACATGCTTGGACAATTTATTGAGCCAGCAGCCTTTTTACCGTTTGAGTAATTGTTACAAGCAATAAGATCAACTGCCAATATTTCACTGATATCTCTTGGTGATTGAATGATCCTTTCAATTGGATTGCCACCGATAAATTTTTTTGAACCCTCATACCCCCACTTCATCATCAATTTAACAGCATCTGAGTCACCATTTTTTGCTAATTCAATTAAATCTGGATGAACTGGCATTTTATACGAACCACCGACAAAAATTAATTTTTTTATTCTAGTTGGGTATTTATGAGCAAATTCTAAAATTTCTAAACATCCCTGAGAGTGTCCAATTAAAACTAAATCATTTAAATTTAACTGAATAAATGCTTTTTCTAACCAATCTGTGATTTTTTCTATAGTATTAATACAGGGACCATCGGAATTTCCATGTCCAGGTAAATCTATTGATAAAACATTAAAATTTTGATTTGAAAAAAATTGCTCCGTCAAAGACCAAATAATATGTGACATTCCACTCCCATGCAAAAATACAATGGTTTGTTTTTTTGGATCAACACCTTGACCTGCATCTGATGCATGGACATTTTTGTTTTCTACTTGGAAAATCAAATAATTACCTAGAATTGTTTTCTTAGTTCAAACTTCTGAATTTTTCCTGTAGAGGTTTTTGGTAGCTCACAGAAAATTACTTTTTTTGGTACTTTAAATCCTGCTAAAGTTTCTTTACAAAAATCAATTAATTCTTTTTCACTTGCTGGTTTATCTTTTACCATTTCGATAAAAGCACATGGAACTTCACCCCATTTCTCGTCAGGTTTTGCAACTACAGCTGCAATAGAAACTGACGGATGTTTAGAAAGAGTATTTTCAATTTCAATCGAAGAAATATTTTCTCCTCCAGAAATAATTATATCTTTAGATCTATCTTGTATTTTTACATATCCATCAGGATGCATCACAGCTAAATCACCAGTGTGAAACCAGCCACCCTTCATAGCCTTATCTGTAGCATCTTTATCTTTAAAGTATCCCTTCATTACTACATTACCTCTAATCATTATTTCACCAATAGTTTTACCATCCTTTGGAACTTCTTTCATGGTTTCAGGATCTAATATTGTTACACCTTCTGTATTTGGGTATCTTACACCCTGCCTTGCTTTAATTTCATTTTGTTTATCCTCATCAAAGTCATTCCACTCATCATTCCAAGCACATTGGGTAACATGTCCATATGTTTCTGTAAGTCCATAAACATGCATTACCTCAAAACCCAGAGCTTTCATTTTTTTAAAGATTATACTAGGAGGAGGCGCTCCAGCAGTTAAAACATAAACTTTATTCTTTAATTTTTTTTTATCAGCTTCTGGGGCTCCAGTAATCATGTTTAAAACAATAGGTGCTCCACCAAAATGCGTTACATCGTATTTATCAATTAGTTCAAATATTTTTTTAATATCTATATTTCTTAAACAAATAGTCCTTCCATTCAACATCGGGATCGTCCATGGGTAACACCAACCATTACAATGAAACATTGGTACAATCGTTAAAAAATTTAGTCGGTTAGGCATATTCCATGCAACAGAACTTCCTGTAGACATTAAATAAGCACCTCTGTGATGATAAACTACACCTTTTGGATTTCCAGTTGTGCCTGAAGTATAACTTAAAGAAATAGACTGCCACTCATCCTCTGGCATTTGCCAGTTATAATTTTCATCCCCAGTATTTAAAAAATTTTCATATTCATGCTCACCAATTTTTTCACACTTTGATTGGTCGGCATATTTATCATTTATATCTATAATTGTAATTTTTTTATCTAAAGTTTTTAAAGCTTTTTTAACTTCTACATGTAGCTGTCTATCAACAACTAAAACTTTTGCATCACTATGATTTAAAATATATGCAATCGTGTTTGCATCTAATCTAATATTAATTGTATTTAAAACCGCTCCTGTCATAGGAACAGAGTAGTGTGCTTCGAATATTTCAGGTGTATTAAATGCTAAGAATGAAACAGTATCACCCTTTTTAATACCAATTTTAGACAATGCACTGGCAAATTTTACTACTCTTTTGTAAACTTCACTCCAGGTATATTTTCTGTCTTCATATACTATCGCTTCATAGTTTGGATAAATTTCAGTTGCTCTTTTTAAAAATGTTAAAGGAGTTAACGGAACATGATTAGCTTGGTTTTTGTCCAAATTAGTATCATAATGACTCATTGCTAAATAAAATTAAATTTCATTATATTTGAGCTTCCAGAAATTGCAGATTTATAATGATACTCTGCTCTAGGCAATACTTTTTCAAAATAAAATTTAGCTGTATTGATTTTATCAGAGTAAAAGTCTTTATTTTTCTCATAGTCATTAAAACTAACTTCTAAAACTTTTATCCAAGAATACGCAATTGAAACATATCCAAGTGTTCTTAAATAATCATTCGCTGCTGCACTTACATCATCTTTTTCAATTTTACTTTGATCACTGATCCAGCCTGTAAACTTGGATAATATATCTAAGTAATGATTTAATTCTTTTGAAAAAGTTTCAACTTTTCCTTTTTTACTTTCACACTCAGACTTAACCATGTCTAGGAATCTGGCAATTATATTGCCATTTTTATTCGATAATTTTCTAAATACTAAATCAGCTGCCTGAACTGAGTTTGTTCCCTCATAAATAGGAGTAATACGATTATCTCGATATAATTGCTCAATTCCTTGATCTTTTGTATACCCGTACCCACCGTGAATTTGCATTGCGTCATTTGTTATTTCCATAGCTAAATCAGTAAATAATGATTTTACTACTGGTGTCATTAATGAGACATAATCGGATGCTTCTTGTTTTATTTTTTCGTCAGGGTGATAAAGGCTAACCTCAGTTTGTTGAGATAACCAAAAACATAATGCTCTTTCTCCCTCAATTATTGATTTCATATTTAGTAAAGATTTTCTTATATCAGCATGTTCAATTATAAAATCTGCACCATTAGTTGACTTGGTATTATTTGTTTTTCCTTGTTTTCTCTCTTTCGCATATGCAAGTGAGTTCTGATAAGCAATTTCGGATAGGCCTAAACCTTGTATCCCAACTACTATTCTCTCTAAATTCATCATTGTGAACATAGCACTTAAACCCTTGTCTTTAGCTCCAATCATAAAACCAGTTGCATCATCAAAATTTAAAACACAGGTAGCCGAACCCTTTATTCCCATTTTACTTTCAATAGATCCTGTTGATACTCCATTCCTAGGGCCAATAGTTCCATCCTCATTAACTATAAATTTAGGGACTAAAAATAAACTTATGCCTTTAGTTCCAGCAGGAGAGTCTGTAGCTCTAGCAATTACCAAATGAATAATATTTTCTGTCAAATCCTGATCACCAGAGGTAATGAATATTTTTTGACCACTTAGTTTATATGTTCCATCAGTTTGTTTTTCAGCTTTAGTTTTTAGGAGTCCTAAATCAGTTCCACAAACTGGTTCAGTTAAACACATTGTGCCACTCCATTTACCCTCAACCATTTTTGGTAAGTATTTATTCTTTATTTCATCTGTAGCATGGTGATTAATACAATTATAAGCCCCAATACTTAATTCACTATAAAGTTTAAATGATAAGCTTGCAGATGATAACATTTCATCGAAAAAAGCGCTTACAGTTTTGGGCATCCCTTGACCGCCATATTTTGGATCACAAGATAATGATGTCCATCCATCTTCTATATATTTTTGGTACGCCTCTTTATAACCTGGGGGAGTTCTAACAACTCCATTTTCCAACACTGCAGGATTTTCATCTCCTATTTTTGCAAGTGGTAATATTAAATTTTGATTTATTTTAGCTGCTTCCTCTAAAATATCTTTTACTAAATCAGAATTAACTTCATTGTATTTTTCCAATTCATTATAGTTTTTATTGTCTCTTAACTTGTCATAAAGAAACATCATATCTTTTACTGGAGCTGTATAACTTGGCATTTTAAAAGCTTAGAATAATTATAGATTTATTGCAATTTTGAAATTATCGCATTACCCATTGCTGAAGTTGATACCTCTTTCATTCCATCTGATAGAATATCTTTAGTTCTTAAATCATCATTTAATACCTGCTGTACTGCTTTTTCTAATGCATCAGCCTCATTATCTAAGTCTAAAGAATATCTTAGGGCCATAGCAAAACTTAAAATAGAAGCAATAGGATTTGCTATAGATTTACCAGCAATATCAGGTGCTGAACCATGAATAGGTTCGTACATGGCTCTCATTTCTCCATCCTTATTTTTTGCACCTAAAGATGCTGATGGTAATAGGCCTAAAGAACCTGTTAGCATTGAAGCTTGATCTGAAAGCATATCACCAAATAAATTATCAGTTACAATTACGTCAAATTGTTTAGGATTTCTTAATAGCTGCATTGCACAATTGTCAGCGAGCATATGGCTTAATTCCACATCTTTAAATTCTTTATCATGAAGTTCTTGAACTTCTTCCTTCCATAACTGTCCAGCTTCCATAACATTTGATTTTTCACAAGAAGTTACTTTATTTGATCTTTTTCTTGCTAGATCAAATGCGATACGTGCTACCCTTACAATTTCACTAGTCGTATATGTATGAGTATTTATTCCTTTTCTCTCTCCGTTCTCAATTGGTTTAATTCCTCTTGGTTCACCAAAATATATTCCACCTGTTAGCTCTCTAACAATCATTATGTCTAAACCCGACACTACTTCTGGTTTTAAAGTTGAAGCACCTACCAATTGTTCAAAACATATTGCCGGTCGTAAATTAGCAAATAGTTTTAGTTCTTTTCTTAATTTTAATAATGCTCTTTCTGGTTTTTTAGAAAATTCAACTTCATCCCATTTTGGTCCACCTACCGCGCCTAGCATAACAACTTCACTCTCTAAAGCTTTATAAAATACTTCATCAGTAATTGGTGTTCCATGTTTGTCATAAGAACAACCACCAGCAAGATCTTCGTCTACTTCAAAATCTAGTGATTTTTTATCATTAAACCAATTAATAATTTTTTTTACTTCACCAATTACTTCTGGGCCAATACCATCACCAGGTAATAAAAGAATTTTTCTTTTTTTTACCTTAATCATTAAAAATCCAAGGTTTTTGATTTTTTAAATTATTTTCAAATGTTTTAATTTTGTCTGATTTTTTTAAAGATAAAGCGATATCATCAAGACCTTCAAGTAAACACTTTTTTTTAAATGGATCAATTTCAAACTTAATTTCGCTATTACCGTAAACAATTACTTGTTCATTTAAATCAACTGAAATTTCTTCCTTTCTGGTTGCGTATTCTGAAAGCTCTTTTATTTTTTCCTCCTCAAGAATAATTGGCAAAATACCATTCTTAAAACAGTTACTATAAAAAATATCTGCATAACTTGAACTGATTATACAAGTAATTCCAAAATCTAGAAGTGCCCAAGGAGCATGTTCTCTTGACGAGCCACATCCAAAGTTTTTGCCTGCAATTAAAATTTTTGACTTATTGAATGGATCATTGTTAAGGACAAAATTATCAATTTCTTTTCCTTGATCATCATATCTCATTTCAAAAAACAGGTTTTTTCCAAGTCCAGTTCTTTTAATAGTTTTTAAAAATTGCTTAGGTATAATCATATCCGTATCAATATTAACTATTGGTAAGTATGCGGGAATACTTTTTAATGTATTAAACTTTTGCATTTAATTTTGATACTTTCTAACATCGTCAAGGTTTCCTGAAATAGCGGCTGCAGCTGCCATTCCGGGGCTCACTAAATGAGTTCTGCCGCCTCTACCTTGTCTTCCTTCAAAATTTCTATTTGAAGTAGAGGCACATCTTTCCTCCGGCTTGAGTTTATCAGCATTCATGGCTAAACACATAGAGCAGCCTGGCTCCCTCCACTCAAATCCTGAACTAATAAAAATCTTATCTAATCCCTCTTGTTCAGCTTGTTCTTTAACTAACCCAGACCCTGGAACTACCATTGCATTAACATGAGATGATATTTTTTTATCTTTTAAAATTTTAGCTGCCTCTCTTAAATCCTCAATTCTTCCGTTTGTGCAGCTTCCAATAAAAACCTTATCAATCTTTATATCTGTTGCTGACATATCAGGTTTTAGCCCCATATATTTCAGTGATCTTTCAATTGAATTCTTTCTGTCCTCATCTGTCTCGCTTTGCGGATTAGGAACTTTTCCATCAATTGTAATAACATCTTGTGGAGAAGTTCCCCATGTTATCATTGGCAAAATTTCTGCTGCATTTAAATTTATTTCCTTATCAAAATTTGCCTCTCTATCAGTCTTAAGACCATTCCAATAATTCAAAGCTTTTTCCCAATTTTCACCCTTAGGTGACATTGGTTTACCTTTTAAATACTCAAATATTTTTTCATCTGGCGCAATCAATCCTGCTCTTGCTCCACCTTCAATTGTCATGTTGCAGATCGTCATTCTTTGCTCAACGCTCAACGATCTTATTAAATCTCCTGCATATTCAATTACACAACCTGTTCCACCAGCTGTACCAATTTTTCCAATTATCTGAAGAATTACATCTTTTGAAGTGACACCTAGGGGAAGTTTACCATTAACATTTATTCTAAAATTTTTTGCTTTCTTCTGAACTAGTGTTTGTGTTGCTAAAACGTGTTCAACTTCTGATGTTCCAATTCCAAATGCTAAAGCTCCAAAGGCTCCATGAGTTGCTGTATGACTGTCTCCACATACAATAACGGTACCTGGTTGAGTAAATCCCTGTTCTGGACCAATTATATGTACAATACCTTGTCTTCTGTCATCCATTCCAAAAAGTTGAACACCAAATTCTTTACAATTTGCATCTAGAGTATCTACTTGTATTTTAGATTCTTGATCAGCTATTCCTTTAGTCCTATCAGTAGTTGGAACATTATGATCTGCAACTGCTAGTGTTAAATCAGGATGTCTTACTTTCCTATTTGAATTTCTTAATCCTTCAAATGCTTGTGGACTTGTCACCTCATGAACTAAATGTCTATCAACAAAAAGAAGGGCTGTTCCATCATCTTGTTGATCAACTAAGTGATCATTCCATATTTTATCGTAAAGAGTTGTGGACATTGAAAAAAAAATTATTTTTTTTCTGAAGGGCTTTCTAGTTTTTGATCTTCCTTAGAAGCCTCTTCTTTTGGTGCCTCCTCAGCTTTAACAGTATCGTCTTGTACTGCTTCTATTTTAGGGGCCTCCTCTTTTGGTGCCTCTACTGCGGGAGCAACGTTTTCTTCTGTTACTGTTTCTGGCTTAACATCAACATCAATACCGATTTTTTTTCTTATTTTTTCTGCTATTCTTGCTGATTTACCAGTTCTATCTCTTAAATAATATAGTTTCGCTCTTCTAACTTTACCTGATCTTATAACTTTGATTGAATCTATTAATGTTCCATATAAAGGAAAAGTTCTTTCAACTCCTTCTCCGAAAGAAATCTTTCTTACTGTAAAAGAGGAGTTTATATCTCTACTTTTTTTAGCGATACAGACACCTTCAAAATATTGAATTCTGTCTTTTTTACCTTCAGTAATTCTTACACCAACCTTAACAACATCACCTGGATAAAAATCTGGAATTTTTTTCTCAGAAAGAATCTTTTTTACGTTATGTTGGTTTATTTCTTCAATAGTTTTCATATTAGCAATAATCAAATTAGTTCTTCTTATATTTTTCCCACAAATCTGGTCTTCGGACGCGTGTTATAGCCTCAGATTGAGATAAACGCCAGTCTTTAATTTTACTATGATCACCTGATAATAGTACATCTGGTACTGATTTTTCCTCCCAAATTTGAGGTTTTGTATACTGCGGATACTCTAATAGACCATTTTCAAAAGTTTCTTCGATCTTAGAATTATCATTTCCTAATACCCCTGGTAATAGCCTGAGTACACTATCAATAACAACATATGCAGCTGTTTCGCCTCCAGACAAAACATAGTCTCCTATACTGACTTCTTCTATATTTCTTGTAGATAATACTCTCTCGTCAACTCCTTCAAAATGACCACAAATAAGTGATAAGGATTTTGCAGTTGCCAATTTTTTTGCATAGCTTTGATCAAATTTTTTTCCTTTTGGAGACAAATATAAAATTTTTTCACCTTCAATTCTGTTTTGATCTAATGATTTAGCAAGGACATCTGCCTTTAGTAACATTCCTGATCCACCACCATAAGGTGTGTCATCTACAGTTTTATGTTTATCTTCAGCTGCATCTCTTATGTTAACAACCTTTAAATCCCATAACTTTTTAGACATAGCTTTTCCATATAATCCCTTTGACAGAGGACCAGGAAAAACTTCTGGATAAAGTGTAAACACTTGAGCTTGCCACATAAATAATTTTTAAACTATTTTTTTTCTTCCTTTGGAGCCTCTTCCTTTGGAGCCTCTTCCTTTGGGGCTTCTGCTGCTGGTGCTGCGTCTGCTTTAGGAGCTTCAGTTTTACCTTCCTCTTTTTTATTTCTTTCTTTTTTTGGAATAGCTTTATTGGGGTTATTACCATTTACAGGCATTGGCACTAATTCATTTTCTCCCAATATTCTTGCAACTCTAGTTGTTGGTTTAGCTCCTTGCCCGAGCCAATATTTAATTCTTTCAGCCTCAAGACCTACTCTTTCTTTTTTATCTTTGGGTAAAAGGGGATTAAAAAATCCAACCTTCTCTATAAATCTTCCATCTCTTGCAAAACGGCTATCAGCTACAACAACTTTATAAACTGGACGTTTTTTTGTTCCTCCTCTTGACAATCTTAGTTTTAACATATCTTCTCCTTTTATTATTTTAATTGGTTAAATAGCTCTGGTGGTATTCCTTTATCAGACATACCCTTCATATTTCCTTTAGACATCTTTTTCATCATCTCAGACATCATTTTAAATTGTTTTAACAATTTATTGATAGTGGCTGGATTGGTACCAGAGCCATTAGCAATTCTTTTTTTTCTAGAACCATCAATTATTTTTGGGTTCTCTCTCTCTTTTTTTGTCATAGACAAAATAATAGCTTCATTTGTAGTAATAATACTTTCATCAATTCCGGCTGAGTCCATTTGAGATTTAATTTTTGAAACTCCTGGCATAAATGACATTATTCCTTCGATGCCTCCCATTTTTTTCATTTGTCTTAGTTGAGCCAAATAATCTTGCATTGAAAACTGACCTTTTTTTAAATTTTCTTCTGCTTTTTTTATATTTTCTTCACCAAGATCTTGAGCAGCTTTTTCAACAAGAGATACTATGTCTCCCATCCCAAGAATTCTGTTAGCTATTCTGTCTGGATGAAATACTTCAAGATTATCAATTTTTTCACCTATTCCTAAAAATTTAATTGGGACATTTGAAACATATTTCATACTGACCGCAGCACCACCTCTTGCATCACCATCAGCTCTAGTTAAAATAATTCCTGATAGATTAACTGTGTTTTTAAACTCCTTTGCGACTGATGCTGCAACTTGACCTGTTAAAGAATCTGCTACTAAGAATGTTTCTGTTGGATTAATTACACCTTCAATTTGTTTAATCTCACTCATCATCTGTAAGTCAATTTGAGTTCTTCCAGCAGTATCAAAAAGAATTATTTCAGCACCATTTAAATTAGCAGCACCAATTGCTCTTCTACAAATATCTGCTGGTTGCTGCCCTTCAACAATTGGTAAGGTTAAAATATTATTCTGTTCCCCCAAAGATCTAAGTTGCTCTTGAGCTGCTGGTCTATAAATATCTAAACTCACCATCATTACTTTTTTCTTTTTGTTACTCTCTAAATATTTGGCAAGTTTTGCTGTTGTTGTTGTTTTACCTGAACCTTGAAGTCCTACCAACATCATTGGGACAGGTGGTACCGCATTAAGATTTATATCGCTATTAGCCTCTCCCAACAAACTTACAAGTTCGTCGTAGACAATTTTGACAACCATATCACCTGGTGAAGTTGATCTAATAATCTCTTGGCCTAAAGCTTTTGGCTTAACTTTTTCAATGAAATCTTTAGCAACCTCCAGAGAAACATCAGCTTCTAGAAGAGCTTGCCTAATTCCTCTTAAACCTTCATCAACTTGAGCTTCATCAAGTGAAGGTGATTTTTTTAAAGAAGAAAAGATTTCTTCAAATTTATTTGTTAAATTTTCAAACATATTTTCACACAGCAGTAATTGCACTAGTGGGCGAAGCCTCGCTGACTAGTGTCGATCTCTTTGTTTCCAAAGACACCGCAAATTTAATGTTTTTGCGGAAACGGCAACAACCTATAATAGAGGTTCAAAAAGTCAATAAATAAGTTAAATATCTATATATGGATATCAAAGCGTTTAAAATGGATGGTTTAGGTAATGATTTTGTCATTATAGATAATAGGCAAAAAATTACTAATTTGAGCAAAGAGCAAATTATTAAAATTTGCGATAGAGAATTTATAGGTTGTGATCAATTAATATTAATAAATAAAAATGATAGATCTGATGCATCTCTAGAATTTTACAATTCTGATGGTGGAACTTCTGGAGCATGTGGAAATGGAACAAGATGTGTTGCAGACTTGTTATCTAAAGAAAACAATAAATCATTAGTTACCTTAACTACACAATCTGGAGATTTAAAATCTGAGATATTGGGCGAAAAACTAGTTTCTACGGAGATTGGGAAAGGTAGAACAGAGTGGAATGAAATTCCACTTTCTGAACAATTCGATACCAATAACCTTAATATAAAAATAACTGATCTAAATAATAATAATCATACTGGTGGTACAGCAGTAAATGTTGGGAACCCGCATGTCATTTTTTTTGTTGATAATAACGAAAATTTTGAAATAAAAAAAATCGGACCAGAAATTGAAAACCATCCTTTGTTTCCAGAAAAATGCAATGTCACTTTAGCAACAGTCATTAATAAGGAATTAATTAAAGTTAAAGTATGGGAAAGAGGGGCAGGTCTTACTAAAGCTTGTGGTACAGCAGCTTGCGCTACTGCTTTTGCTGCAATAAGAAATGGACTTTCAGGTAACAAGGTGGATATAGAGTTTTCTACTGGTAAGTTGTCAATATTTATTGATGAAAATAACAGTATTCACATGAAAGGACCCGTTTCTGATATTAAAGAAATTAATATAAAAATTTAATGGGAATTTTTGATAAATTTAAATCTGGTTTTAAGAAAAGTGCGTCAGCATTTAGTTCAGGGTTAAAAAATATTGTCATTAAAAAAGAAATAGATGACAAAACATTAGATAAAATTGAAGATTATTTGATTCAATCAGATGTTGGGATTGCTGCAGCATCAGAAATTAGAGAAATTGTTTCCCAAACTAAAATTGATCCAAACAAAGATACAGCAGATGAGATAAATACTATTTTAAAAAATTATATAATTGAATTAATGAAACCTTTAGAAAATTTTGAATTTTTTAAAAAAAAACAAAAACTTAACACAATACTCATTTCTGGTGTTAATGGAGTTGGTAAAACAACCACCATAGGAAAAATTAGCAAAATATTTAAAGGTAATGGAAACAAAGTAATGCTTGCTGCATCAGATACATTTAGAGCAGCAGCAATTGAACAATTAGAAAACTGGTCAAAAAAGGTAGATGTTTCAATTACTAAGTCATCACAAGGAGCTGATCCGGCTTCAGTGGCATATAAAGCAATAGAAGAAGCGGTAAATAATCAATTCGATCAAGTTTTGATAGACACTGCTGGAAGATTACAAAACAAAAAAAATTTAATGGAAGAATACAAAAAAATTGCAAACGTAACAAAGAAAATAGATTCTGAAGCTCCTCAGGATGTAATTTTAGTTTTAGACGCTACCTCTGGACAAAATGTGATTAATCAAGTTGAAGAATTTAATAAAATTATTTCTATTACAGGGCTAATAATGACAAAATTAGATGGAACGGCGAAAGGTGGCATTCTTTTAGCAGTTGCTAAAAAATATAAGCTACCAATTATTGCTCTTGGTTTAGGAGAAAAAGAAGATGATTTACAGATTTTTGAGGCAGAAAAGTTTGCAGAAGCTTTTACACAAATTAATTAATTAAGGTACTTGAGATTAAAGGTTTGTAAAAAGTACATTTATAATTATCCTTAAAATCATAATGATCACAGCCTTTTGCAATTGAAGAAATAATAAAATCAAATTTTCCATTAATTGGATAAATTTCTAATTTCTTTTCTATAATATCAAATTTAAAGTTTGCTCTTAAACTTTTGACAGCACTAATCATAACAAGTGTTTTATTATCTTTTAATAAATAATAAGCAAAATCATCTGGAAAAACTGGAAAATCATATTCTTGTAAAAAATATTTAGCTTTTCTTGGAAACCATTCGTGAGATATCAAAGGTAAAGAACTTTTAGTTTTATAATTATAAATATAAAGATCTTTAGGGTAATCATTTATATAATTACTATCTTCTCCCTTAGCCAAAATAGCCTTTTCACGTGTTTTAAAGTATAAAGCAAATTTTTCATTGTGGGAATTCATTTGATCAATATGAAATAAATTATCAACTGAAGATAAATTTTCATTAGCAGAACTAAAAGTTTCTAATGAAAGTAATATAAAAATAAATAAATATAATTTTTTCATCCTTAATTATTAAAAAAAAAGTTTGAATTATATTTGTTTAGAATGTGGCTTAATTTAATCCTTTTAAAAAGTTATTTAACTCTGAAACTAGCTTAGAATCGTACTCCATCATGTGGTCATCATATTCAGTAAAATATGAATATTTTGGATTATTTGCTAAATCAAATATTTTTTTTCCCATCCAGAAAGGAACTATTTGATCAGCTTCACCATGCATGACCAAAACAGGAATATTAATATTTTTAATTTTTTCTTTGTTTTTGTATTCATCTTTTAAAAGAAGTCCCACAGGTATGTAGGGATAAAAATTTTTTGCAGCTTCCACCATGGAAGTAAAAGGTGTCTCCAAAATTAATCCAGCGAAATTTTTATTTTGAGCTATCTCTGTTGCTATCCCGGTACCAAGCGATTCACCATAAATAATTATATCTTTTTCAACTACACCCTTTTTTTTAAGCCAATCAATTGCACTATTTCCATCAATATAAAGGTTATTTTCTGTGGGTTTTCCCTCATTGCCACTAAAACCCCTCCAAGCTATGATTAAAAAATTTACATCTAAATCTTTAAAATGATTTAATTTGTATATTCTATTTTCTAGTCTTCCTGCATTTCCATGAAAGTAAAGTATAGTTTTATAATTATCTAAACTCTTGTTATGAAACCAGCCCACAAGATTAATGTTATCACTTGTTCTAATATTAACCTTTTCTATTTCTACTTCTAGCTTATCCCCAAAATAGTTATTTTCATCTGGATGATACATGAGATTTCGCTGAAATATAAAAAGCAAAATTAATATTGAAAGATAAATAGTTATAATCCCAATTATAATTTCCAAAAAAAAATTCCTACGTTTTAGTCTCATAATTTTTTTTAGCTAGATAAACACCCAAAAATACCAGAGCTGTACCTACATAATGAAACGATTCAAGTTTTTCATCAAATAAAAAATATCCGTAAATTGCCCCATAAATTGTAAAAACGTAAAGAGTAAAACCAGTTAAAGATGCTCCTAGGTTTTTTTGAGCTTGAGTGTATAATGTAAATGCAATTATCCCTGGGGATATAGCTGCAAATAATACCCACATATAAAATTCTTCGTTAAAAACAGTTCTAGCTACAAGAAACTCTTCAGCAATATAAAAAGGTAATAAACTAAGTGCACCAAAAAAAGAAACTAAAGTAAATCTTTGAAAAATTGATAATTCAGATTTCCAATAGAAAAGATAGATTGAATATAATGCCCAACCTACAGCTGCGGCAAGCATCCATAGATCACCGATTGTAAACTTTAAATTTATTAACAAGTTTAAGTCACCTTTTATGATAATTGCAAAAACACCAATTAAACAAGAAATTAATCCAATTATTTTTAGAAAATTTATTTTTTCTTCAAAAAATATTGCTGAAATCATAATTATAAAAATTGGTGATGAAGTATAAATAATAGCCATATTAGTAACGGTTGTTGTTGCTCCAGCTAAAAATGGAAAAGCGCCACATACCCCACATCCCATAGCGCCTAAGAAAAATAATTTTTTATATTCTTTTTTGATTATAGAATAATTTTTTTTAAGTGATAAATATGTGAAAGGTAAAAGAATTATAAAAACAAACGTCCATCTCCAAAACGCTAAAGAAATCGGAGGAACAAATTCAATACCTCCTCTAGCAACTATTAGATTAGAAGACATAAAAATTGGTTGAATAAAAAGTAATGAAAAGGCTAAAAAATTTGTTTTTTGTTTAGACAATTTAATATTTAAAAAATTATTTCTTGTCGAAAAAGGCTTCGTAGACCATCATAAAAATTGCTATGGCCATTAAGATATAAACAGGTAGTACGTCAAAAAAACCAATCATTGTTGATCTTGTTAATGTAGTTGCAAGACCTATTAGAAATGCTGCTGCCAGCAATGTTCCCAGAAATGTTGTAAATTTATTCATTTTATTTATTACATTCCTTTTCAAGCCAATTAGCAATACCTAAAAATCTATGATCATCAAATCTTGCACCTATTAACTGAACTCCTAAAGGTAAATTGCCTTCTCCTTGAAGAACAGGAAGAGAAATACATGGTGTTCCCAGATACGACCAGACTTTGTTAAATTCAGCAGTTCCAGTACTTTTTAATCCTTTGGGGGCAACCCCTGGGCTTGATGGCGATAACACTCCATGATAATCCTCAAAAACTTCCTGATATGACTCATAACTTCTTTTCATAAAATCAATTGCTTCAGCATATTCTTTTGCGGAGTGTTTATTACCTTTTGCAATCGCATCTTGCATATATTTAGATAATTTTTTTTTATACTTTTTGTAATAAAGAGCAAAATTGTTTGCTAAATCTGTCTCATGAATTATCTGATGATACTTGTGAATATCTTTAAAGTAAGAGGGCGTATCAAACACCTCAATATTATTTTTGAACGATTTTATAAAATATTCAAACGCTTCCCTCGATTTTTTTTCAATAATTTTCCAATGTTCAGTTTTATAAAAAATAAATTTTGGTTCAAATAAAGGCCCTTTTTTTACTTCATCCAACATGTTTTCCGTTGAATAGTGTACGGTTGCACTATCGTAGTTATCTTTCTTAATTAAAACTTTAGCAAGAATTGCTACATCTTCAACTGATCTTCCAAATACACCTATATGATCTAATTTTTCAGATGTTTTAAGAACACCATTTCTGGAAATTAATCCATAAGTAGGTTTGTATCCAACTACACCACAATATGAGGCGGGTCTAATAACAGATCCACCAGTTTGAGAACCAATAGATAATGGAGCCATAAAAGAGGCTACTGAAGCTGCAGATCCACTAGATGATCCTCCTGGTGTTCTTGTATAATCATGAGGATTTGCAGTTTTAGATGGCCCAAGATAAGCTAGCTCTGATGTTGCTGTTTTGCCCATTACTATTGCCCCTGCAGAAAGTAATAGATCAACTATTTCAGCATTCTGTGAATAAGATTTTCCTTTTCTAATGACAGTCCCACACTCAGTCGGCATATCAAGAGTGCCCACAATATCTTTTACTGCTACTGGAATTCCATGAAGTGGTCCTGTTGGTTTTCCAGATCTTCTATGCTCATCTGCTTCAGCAGCTTTTTCTAGTAAAAGTTTTTTATTAAGGTGCACCCATGCCTTAACGTCTTTTTCAAATTCATTTACTCTCTCTATGTATTTCTTACAAATTTCAACTGATGTTAATTGAGAGTCTTTTATTTTCGAAACAAGTTCTTCAACTTTTAACGAAAGGATGTCTGTCATTTTATTTTATTGCGCAAATAAAGTTTCTGGTAACCATAAAGCTATTGCTGGAAACATATACATTAAAAACATTGCAAAAATAACAATTCCTAAGAATGGCATTATTCCTCTGAATATTTCCATCAGTTCCACGTTTGTTTTTTGAACTCCTTTTAGATAGTAGGCGGACATGGCCATGGGGGGAGTTAAAAAAGATGTTTGCAAATTTAAAGCTATTAACATTGCAAAGAAATATGGATTAACTCCAAAAATTTCTAGTAATGGTAAAAATATAGGAACAAAAATAATTAAAATTTCGGTCCATTCTAATGGCCAGCCTAAAAGAAAAATAATTATTTGAGTAATTACTAAAAATTGCCATGTTGAAATATTTATAGATGTGAAAAAATGCTCAAAAACTTCATGACCACCTAAATAAGAAAATACAGATGAAAAAGTCCAAGAACCAATAAATAACCACATAATCATTGCAGTTGTTTTTGCAGTTAAAAATACAGACTCTTTAAAGTTTTGCCATTTAAGAGTTTTATAAAACCATGATAAAATTAGTGCTCCAAATGCTCCAGCAGCAGCTGCCTCGGCCGGTGTAGCTATTCCGGCTAAAATAGTTCCAAGCACTAACATAATTAATCCAAATAAAGGTACAAACGAAACCAACACTTCTTTTAAAATTTCAGATCTCGGAGGTATGTCCTCTGCTGGTGGTCTTGGAGCTATAGATGGATTAAGCCAAGCTCTAAAAACTGCATATCCAATATATAAACTTGCCAATAATAATCCTGGGAAAATAGCAGCTGCAAAAAGTCTTAAAGGGGATAATTGTGCAATTACTGAATAAACAATTAACATTATGCTTGGAGGAATTAAAATACCTAAGCATCCACCTGAGCAAATAATCCCTGATGCAAATTTTTTATCATACCCTGCTTTAACCATTGCGGGCCAAGCAAGTAATCCCATCAAAGTTACTACTGCACCAATAATTCCTGTTGCTGTTGAAAATAATGTACATGTAATTAATGCAGCTACTGCCATCGATGCGGGCAGTCTATGTGCCGCTAATCTGATTGCAAAAAATAATTTTGCTACTATCCCCGCTCTCTCAACTAAGTAACCCATAAATAAAAATAAAGGTACAGCGGTGAGGACATTGTTATCCATTACTGTATAGGTATTTTGAACAAAGAGTTGGAATATTCGGTTATCAAAAATATGCTCCATCATGGTCGCATCGTAATAAGCGTAATAACCAAAACCAATTCCCATTGCCATTAAAGTAAATGCAATTGGAAAGCCTAAAAGAACTGCAAAAAGAAATATCCCCATCATTAAAATGGCAACTTCTGGATTTGTTAAACTAAACAACATCTTTTTGTTCCTCCGCTTTTGATTGTCTCATTAGTACCTGCTCTGTTTCTTCTGCAACAACCATTCTTGATGGCCAGTGTCCGGTTCTTATACAAATCACTGATCTGAAAACTTCACTAATCCCCTGAATAATTAAAAGAACACCAGCACAAGGTATCATTGACTTTACCATGTAAATTTGTATTTGAGCTGGACTACTCCAACTAGTTTCTTTAATTTTCCATGCCAATGCTGCATATTCATAGCCATAAAAAGCTAAAGCAATTACTCCAGGAAAAAAGAATATAAAGTATAGAACTAAATCTATCCAAGCCTGAGTTTTTTCTTTAAATAATCTGTAAATTACATCTCCTCTTACATGAGCTTCTGTAGCTAAACAATAAGCTCCTGACATCATTAGTATTGCACCATACATTTGCATACTAAAATCAAAATTCCATAAGGTTGGCTTATTAAAAGCATAAGCCATAACAACTTCGTAAACAGTACCCCCCATTAAAATTACAATACACCATGAAAAAGCTTTACCCATTGAGGTGCTTAATGTGTCGGCAAATTTAATGAATGATTCCATCGTCAACAATTATATTAAATTTAACTAAAAAAAAAGGGGGTTTTTTAAACCCCCTCTTTTTAAATTTGATAAAAGTTAATTAAATTTTAACTTTTGCAATTGGACCAAACTCATTTTCATAAGCTAATTTGTAGTTCGGTTGATTCATCAACAGATACTTCATTGTTCTCTTAGCGTATGCTTTTTGTGAGTCTACTACTTTCTTAAAGAAAGCATCCTTACCAGAAAACTCAGCAACGATTTTATCCCAACCTTTTAATTGCTCGGCTAAGATAGCATCAGATGTTTGGTAAACATTTACCTTATGCTCGTTCATCAATTTAGCTAAGTCAGCAGAATATCTAACTAAAGCTTTGAAGTAGTTATCTGAGTTTGCAGCATAAGCAGCATTCTTCAAGATAGCTTGATGTTTAGGCGCAAGGCTGTTTAGTCTCTTAGTATTCATAGGAATTTCAAACATTTCCTGAGATTGGTGGAAACTTCCTAAGTGATAATGTTTAGAGACATCTTGCATTCCGAACTGTGAGTCTGATGTTGGGTTGTTAAACTCTGCAGCATCAATCAAACCAGTTTTCATAGCTGGCTGAATCTCACCACCTGGTAATTGTCTTACGACCATTCCCATAGCAGTTAAAACGTTAGTCGCAAGACCAACTGTTCTATACTTCATACCTTTAACATCAGATACTTTTGTTACGTTCTTTTTGAACCAACCAAATGGTTGAGCTGGCATAGGCATATGGAAGAAACCAGTGTAATTAAAACCTACACTTTTTACTGCTTCTTCGTATAATGCTCTTCCTCCACCATACTCCATCCATCCCATTACTTCTTGAGATGACATTCCGTATGAAGGACCAGTTCCAAAAAGTGAAGCTGCAGCGTTTTTTCCGTACCAGTATGCAGTCACCCAGTGACCCATATCTACTACTCCTGAACTTACTGCTTGTCCAATTTCTGAAGTTTTTACAACGGCACCAACAGGCTGAAGATCAATTTTTAATTCTCCTCCAGACATGTCACTAACCATTTTCGCATAGTCTCCTGCCATTTCAAAAAAGATGTTTGCGCCTGAAGGCCAAGCTGCTTGCATCTTTAAAGTTAATGGAGCACCAAAAGCTACATTAGGCATAGCCACAGCTGTCGCTGCTGCTGCACCAGTTGCTGCTGCTGCTTTGAAGAACTTACGTCTTGAAGGTGTCTTAGCACCTTTCAATGATTTTTTATTTTTAATCATTTTGTTCTCTCCTCTTGTTAATTAACGAACGTAATTAAACATAGAATTAGAATAGAGTCTTTCTAAAAACACGCGCGGATTGACACTTAACAAAAAATATACAATCTATAGTAGAATTATTAATTTAAATAAGAATTTCATTCTCATAAACGCAGCATTTATCAGCTGGTATATGTAATTTTACATCACTAGAAGGAACCTCTGTTTCTCTGTTAATTTTTGATTTTATTGTAAGTTCACCCATTTTAGCGGTTAATAACTTATAATTTCCAAGGTCTTCTACCTTATCAACTTCAACAGATAATAAATTATCTTTCTGATCCTCAGCTAAATTAATAAACTCAGATCTAATACCTAGCTTAATTTTTTTATCTTTAAGTTTTGATAAATTAGTGTTTGTTTTAATCAAAGTTCCATTGATTTTAACACAATCATTTGATGATGCTTCTGTTTCGAATAAATTCATTGCCGGTGAACCAATAAAATATCCAACAAATGTAGTGTTTGGTCTCTCAAATAATTCCTTGGGAGTTCCTGCTTGAACAACCTCGCCGTCACTCATAACAATAATATTATCAGCAAAAGTCATCGCCTCGTTTTGATCATGGGTGACATAAACCAGGGTAGTTTTAAATTCTTCATTAATCTCTTTTAGCTTTCTCCTTAGTCTAAATTTCAAATCAGGATCAATAACTGTTAATGGTTCATCCATTAGAACTGCAGCAACATCTTCTCTCACTAAACCTCGTCCAAGTGAAATTAATTGTTTTTGATCTGCAGTAAGTTTTCTAGCAGGAGATTTAAGAAAAGATTGTAAATTTAAAGTTTCTGCAACTGAATTGACTCTTTCATTAATTTTTTCTTTTTCAAAATCTCTACATAGTAAAGGAAATGCTAAATTTTCAAAGACTGTCATGGTATTATAAATTACTGGAAACTGAAAAACTTGAGCAATATTTCTTTCCTCAGTTTTAAGATCTGTAACATCTTTATCATCAAATAAAATACTTCCTGCTGAGGGTCTTACTAGTCCAGATACAATATTTAACATTGTAGTTTTTCCACATCCTGAGGGTCCCAATATTGCGTATCTTTTTCCATTTTCCCAAGTCATTGAAAAAGGGTTTAATGCATAAGTAGGTTCTGGATCATTAGGATTATATGTGTGGGAAATATTATTTAAATCTATTTTAGACATAAGAACCTCCAAAAGGAGAAGAGGATAGAACTCCATTTTCATTAAATGCATAAATTTTACTAATATTGAAACTAATTTTTACCTTGTCGTGAATATTAAAATTCAAAACTTCTTCTATGGATATAATAATTCTAGAATTACCTCTTTTAAGATGAAGCAATGTTTCAGAGCCACTAATTTCTGCAAGCTCTACTTCAAATTCAAAACCACTATCACTTAATTTTATGTCAGATGCTCTAATACCTAAATTAAAGTTTTTTTCTTTTAAGTTAGATAGGTGATTAGGTAGCTCAACTTCAATTTCTTCAAATTTTATTTTATTTGTTTCAATAGATGCCTTAAGAATATTCATAGGTGGATCATTGGAAATTTCTGCAACTTTTAAGGTTTTAGGATTTTCAAAAATTTCTTTAGCTGACCCAACTTGAAGCACTTTTCCCTCATCAAGAACAATAACTTCACCATTTATCTCCATTGCTTCTCTTGGATCTGTAGTTGAAAATACAACAATGCTGTCCTCAGATAACCCTTGAGAAAATATATTCTTAAACTCTTCTCTCAATTGTTCTCTTAGTTTGTAGTCTAAATTAACCAAGGGCTCATCTAACAATAAAATTTTAGCATTTTTAACTAAAGATCTTGCTAGGGAAACTCTCTGTTGCTGACCACCAGATAATTCTTGGATTTTTCTAGTTTCATAGCCCTCTAGACCTACAGATTTAAGAGATTTTGTAACTTCATCATTTATCAACTGATCGTCTACTTTTCTTTGTTTAAGAGGGAAAGCGACGTTCTCAAATACATTAAGGTGAGGGTAATTTATAAATTGCTGATAAACCATTGCGATATTTCTCTCCCAAACTGGAACTTTTAAAAAATCTTTGTCCTCAAATTGCATTGCGCCTGTATCAGGTGTTAGTAATCCAGCAATGGTTTTTAGTAACGTTGTTTTTCCAGACAATGTTCTTCCAAGAATTGTGTAAATATTTCCTTTTTCAAATTTAAAAGACACCTCATTAAGATGAAACTGTTCATCTGGCTTATATGATAAGTTTTCTGCAACTAAATTCATTATTTTATTGCTCCTGATAAGTTTCCTTTTGATAAATATCTTTCAACAATAAATGCAACAATGATTAATGGTGCAACCGAAACCAAAGCTGAAGCAGATAAGCTCCACCATGGAGTAATAGATGAATTTAAAGCCACAATTTTAACTGGTAAAAGTTGAACTTCAGTGAAAGTTAAAATGAAAGCAAAGAAAAAATCAATCCAGCCAAATATAATGCAAAACATACCAGCTACAATTAATCCTGGTATTGAATTAGGCAATACAACTTTAAAAAATGCTTGATAGGGATTACATCCATCAATTAAAGCTGTTTCATCAATCTCACGTGGAACTTTATTAAAGAAATCAACCATTATCCAAACTGCTATTGGCATTAATAAAACAATATAAACAACTATTAATCCAATCAAACTATCTAATAAACTGATTGCACCTAAAAATAAAAAGAAAGGAATTGATAAAACAATCGGTGGCATAATTCTTTGAGAAATAAAAAAGAATGTAATGTCATTATTCTTTACAAATCCTGCTTTGAAGGTAAATCTTGAAAGAGCATAAGCAGATAATGTTCCAAGCACTATACTAATCAAACTAGCAGTACATGTTACAAACAAACTATTAAAATAAGGTTCAATAATATCAACGCCCCCATTTGCAGGAGATTTAATTAAAACTCTCCAACCTTCTAACTTTGGTTCAAAATCTACCCATGGAATGTATGTAGCGCCACCATTTACAGAATTAAAATCTTTAAAAGAAGTTGTAAGAGCCCAAAGAAAAGGGGCTACAACAAAAACTGCCCAAAACGTTATGAAAAAATATTTTAAAAATTTATATAATTTGCCCATACCTAATCCTTAAGCATTAATTTAGTTAAAACTTTTACTATCACTGTTAAGCTTATGATCATTATTATTAAATACGTGAATGACATCGAAGCAGCATAGCCCATTTGAAATTCTCTTAGTCCTTTAATAAAGATATAAAAACTCGAAGTCTCTGTTGAAGTCCCTGGCCCACCGGAAGTCAAAACATAAACAGTATCCATAATTTTTGAAGCTTCAATCAACCTTATAATAATTGCACCTATTGAAATTGGAGCCATTAATGGAAAAGTTACATATAAAAATTTTCTTACTGGACTTGCTCCATCAATTGCAGCTGCTAAAAAGGGTTCTTTTGGTAGTGATAAAAGCCCTGCTAAAAGCAATAAAAACATGAATGGCGTCCATTGCCAAACTTCAACAATAATAACAGTAACTTTTGCAAGAACTGGGTCTGTTAGCCATTTAGGAGACATCCCAAAATTTGACAATATATCATTTACAGGACCTAAAGACTCGTGAAAAAAAGTTCTCCAAATAACTGTCATAATCACTGGAGTGGTCATCATTGGTATTAAAAAAAGTACTCTAAAAAATCTTTGAAATTTAATATCTTTCCAAACCATGTGTGCTAGTGCAAAACCTATTACATATTGAAGGATTACAGTTGTAACTGAGAGAAAGCTCAATCTAAAGAAAGACTCCCAAAATCTGGGGTCATCTGTAAAGAGTCTGATGTAATTTTCTAAACCAATAAAATTTAATCCATTGTAACTATTCCACCCGGACAAACTTAATCTAACTACAAAAATAATTGGAAAAATTAAAATACCTATCAGAACAAATAAACCTGGAAATAAAAAAACGTACTTTTGTTTAAAGTTCATGTATTTGAAATTTGTTTAATCTTATGTGACCGCTAAGAAAAGCGGTCACATTATTATTTTATTTAAGTTATTTTTATAACTTGTTGTCTTCCATTTTTACACCAACAGCGTAGGCATCTTGTACTGCTTTTTTACCTACCCTTTGAACAATTGCTTCCCACTCTTTAGCAACTTCGTCTAAAGCTTCTTGTGGAGATAATTGCCCAGCCAGCGCTTTTGAAGTACCAGTTGCAACTGCACTAGTGAACTCAAATACACCCGGGACTCTTAGAGGGAAAACTCTGTTTTTACTTTTTTCCATATCTAAAAGTGTTTTGGTATAACTGTTAGCAATGTCTGCATCCCAACCCATAGTATTTATATAAATATTTGGATCGAAATCAGAGTTTTTAAATGGGTTAACACCAAAGTTACCAATAGCTAAATCAGCTTGGTGGTTTGCTCCGTTAGAAAAGAAACATAGGTAATCAAACGCCATGTCTTTAACTTTACTTTTCTTAGCAACACCAACTGCCCAACCCCATACAATGTAAGGAGCTTGGTTGTATTGATTTTCCCAGCTATTAGATGTTCTGTTCCAAACTCTGTCCGCGCCTGGAAGAGGAGCCGCACCTACTTTGTTTTTAATAGGGCTATCATCTTGCATTGCTGCGATGAAAGCATCATCCCATGAAAAACTAAATAAAGTTTGACCACCTCCAAATGATCCAATTTCATCACCTAGTCCAAAGTTAATTCCTCCTGGAGGAACGTACTTAGTAGCCTCTACCCAATCACCTAGAGCTTCAACAAATCCTGGGTTGTTAATGTTTGGTTTCATAGTATCTAAATCAAAAAAGAAACCACCTGGAGTTCTTGGATTTTTAGCGTACGCTACTGATCTACTGAAAAAAGCTGCGAACATTAAGTCGTCTTTTTTCATTACCTCAGCTGAACCGTATTCTTTTTCTCCATCTCCATCCCAGTCCCAACCATTAAAGTATTTGGCCATTTCGCCATATTCTTTCCACGTTCTTGGAACTCTTAACTCTTTACCAGTGTCTGCTTTATATTTTTTTTGCATTTCAGGATTATCTATTACGTCTTTTCTGTATTTTAGATAATGTCTGTCACCATCAACTGGATACTGGTACATAGTTCCGTCCCAGGATGAAACTCCTATGTGAGATTTAGTGACGTCTTTCATCTCTGTTGAGTTCATGTATTTTTTTGGAACTGGTGCTAGATATCTTTTCCAGTCATTTATAAAGTTAGAAAAGCCAAATACGATGTCGTATGGAGCTTGACCAGCTTTAAAAGGAACCATAGCTTTTGCGTACAAATCACCTGCAGGTGTATGCGTTACATCAACTTTTGCTCCTGTTAACTTAGCAAATTGTTCTGCATGCAAAGCTGTTGGCTGTCCAATTACAGGTACAGCGTGCGTGTTTATCTTAAGAGTTTTTCCTTTGTAATTTTTCTTAGACATCTCCTCATAAGAACAATCACCAGCAATATCTCCTGTAGCTTTGATATGTGGAAATTGATCACCCCACTTATCAGCGTATGCCATTGGGCTAAACATCAAAACACTTGATATTACAGCCGTTAGACAAGTTTTTATTATTTTCATTATATCCCTCTCTTTTTTTTTTACGGAACTAAAACAGCTCGTCCCTTAACTTTACCTTCGTTAAGATCATGAAGTGCTTTATTAGCATCGTCTAGTTTATATTCTGCCATGGATAACTTAACTAATCCTTTGTCAGCTAGTTCCATAAGTTCATACAACTCAGACCACGTTCCCACTAAATTTCCAATTATATTTTTCTCAGCTATAATTACATCCACTGCAAGGATTTTTATTTCCTCACCATAACCAACAATGTAATAATAACCTCCACCTGATGTCATGTTTAAACCCATAGATGTTGATCCCTTTTCACCTACAAAATCTATTACAGCTTCAGCGCCTTTACCTTTGGTTAGCTCCATGACTTGTTCTACTTCATTACCATCAATCAACACTCCTTTATCTCCGCCAAGTGGCATAGCATGATCAAGTGCGGTTTTTGACTTTTCAACTATGATTATATTTGCTGCGCACATTGCTTTTAAACATTGGATAGCAATATGCCCAAGACCACCTGCACCTATAATTACACAGTTCTGTCCTGGTAACAGATGTCTCGTAGCTTTCTTTACAACTCTGTATGCAGTCAAACCTGCATCAGAAAAAGGAGCAACATCTTTAGGTGTTAAAACTGTTGGTAACTTAATTAAATTTCTAACACTTGTTTTTAAAAGCTCGGCGTATCCACCCTCCTTAATATTTAGTCCGGGGAACGCACCTGCTTCTGCGTGCATGTCATTTCCTCTCCTACAGTCTAAACAAGTTCCACCAGTCCCTGATATTAAAGGGTGTAAAATAACAGGATCACCTTTTTTAAAATTTGTAACGTCTTTTCCTACTTCCTCCACCCATCCAGCATTCTCATGTCCCATAACACAAGGAAGAAGCTTATCATCTGGATCTTGAATATGTTTCCATACACCTTCAATTATATGTAAGTCTGTTCTGCAAACACCTGCTGCACCTATTTTGACTATAACATCTGTCGATTTTTCTAATTTAGGATCAGGCATCTCTTGCTCTGTTACCCAAATTTTTTCTTTCATTTCTGGGTCGTATTTATGTAAAACTTGAGCTTTCATTAATTCTCTCCCTTTAATTTTTTCAAACCATATTAAAAATAGTATATGAGAGGGAGTCAATGACACTTTTAAGTGTTCAATAAATTTACAAATACAACCTGAAGTTGGTTGTTCTATTGTTAAATTCTATTATTCTCAACAATAAATGGAGTTAATACCTAAAAACCAAGAGATTAAAAATATCCTTGAAAAAAGAGGAATGATCTCCCAAAAAATAAGTAATGAAATTTCTGAAAGTTGGACTAGATGTGTAAATAATGGATTAGATCCTTTTAAAGATCCAAAACAAAGTATTATTTCTTCAATAGAACTTAAAAAGATAAAAGAAAAAAACGAGAGTATAAGAAAATTAATTATTCCAGAATTAGAACTTTTATATTCCCAAATTGCTGGAACTAATTTCATGGTAGCATACTCAAATGAAAATGGATTAGTACTTGATACCATTTATGATAAAACCTGTCTTCAGACAGATGTTGGTAAGACAGTTGTGCCTGGTTCAATTTGGGCTGAAAATGTTTGCGGCACTAATGGTTTAGGATTGTCAGTTGAATTGAAAAAACCAACCATTGTTTCTGGTAAAGAGCATTTCTTTATTGCCCACGAAAATATTTCATGTTTTGCAAGCCCAATTATTAACTACGATGGTAAAACAATTGGAATCATTGATGCTTCTACTGACTCTATGTCAAGAGAGCAACATACTTTGGCGTTAGTAAAACTTGCAACCCGTAGTATTGAAACAAAATTATTTATTAGAAAGTTTAATAGTGAATTAATTTTGTCTTTCCATCCTAGATTAGAATACTTATCAACCACAAGCGTTGGATTATTGGCAATCAACGGTGATGGTGTAATTGTTGGAGCAAACCAAAATGCAAAAATTATGCTTAATGGTTTGGTAGATTTAAAAAATGAAAATTTTAATAAGATCTTTACAAATTCTTTTTCCTCTATTGCTTCAGACTTATTAAACAATAAAACTTTAAAGATAACTGATCACTTAGGTTCATCTGTTTTTGTAACAAAAAGTCAAAACTTCAAAGAAAATAAACTTATAGCTAATAATAGTTCAGAAAAAATTTTCGCTTGTAAAAAATGTAATGACACTAAAATTAGAAGAGAAAGATGTAAGCTAATTAGATCAACTTATTTTGAAACAAAAAATATAATGGCTGTCTCCAGAAAATTAGGAGTTTCGAGAACAACTATTTATAAACATCTTAATTAAATAAATTTATTTATTTTTAATTAAAAAATAAAAGTAAGATGAGAGGGAAGTAAGAAAAACAAAAATCATTGCAAATTTAAAAGAATTTATTTCAGAAAAATTTAGACTAATTGCTAAATCAATTATTAATCCAATTATCCATTGTAATGAAAATGCTCCTATAAATATTAATAAATTAAAAGATGTTAAGGCTTTTCCAGCATTAGATAATGAAAAAGCCATGCCAACCGCAGGCTGAGTTAAAGATAAAAATATTGAACTAACTATAAATATTGCCCAATGAATTGCTCCAGCGTTTGGACCTAAATAAATAATTATTGATAATACTATTAGATTTATTGGAGCACCAAATCTTAATAATTTTACAGCATCACTTACACTTTTTGAAAACCTTGGAACAAAATAGCCCCAACTTAAGAAAGAGAAAAGCATACAAAAATAAATTAGAAAAAGACCTTGGGCACTTTCTTCTGGAGTGTATCCAGAAACTCTTACCATCCATGGGCCAGCCCACAATGTTTGGATAGCAAATAATCCCCCATAATTAAAAAAACCCATTGGAACCAAACTTTTAAATAAGGGATTTTTCCAAACAGTGCTTAATTTTGAGTCGCCGGAGTCTTCACTAGTAATTCTATCTGAGTCCCACTTAGGAATAAATATAATGATTAAAACTATGCTTAAAAAAGTTAAAACAGCTAAATACATAAATATATCTCTCCATCCAATTATTGGTAAAAAATATTGAACTGGTAAACTAGAAGATAGCATTCCGATTGCTCCTACCATTAACATCCAAGAATTAGCTCGTTGTTGAGTTTGATCCTGATACCAAATTCTATATGCAGTCAATGGTCCCATCAAACATGCACCCACTCCAACACCAATTAAAATTCTCGAAACGAGAAGCATTGTTAAATTTTGTGCTGAGGCGAATAAAATTAATCCAATAATTGTTAAAGATAAAAAATAAGAAACAATTTTCTTTGGTCCTTTCGAGTCTAATAAATAACCAAGTGGAATTTGAACGCTCGCAAATCCTAAAAAATATCCGCCTCCTAAAAGACCAAGTTCTCCAGCTGTTAGATTAAATTCGGTAACTAGCTCTGGTGAAATAGTTGCAGTAATTGCTCTTAGAAGATTTGAAATGAAATATCCTAAAGCAAAAACTAAAAATATCGTAATAGCCTTTGATTTGGCTAAAACAGGTTTATTCATGAATTTCGATTAATTTACTTTATTCTTACAGCTACCCGTTTTAAAAAATTCATCAATATTATCTATTGCTAAATTAGCCATTGCAGTTCGGGTTTCTTTGGTAGCACTGCCTAAATGTGGAAGGATAAATGCGCTTTTATGTTTAAGATATCCAGGATTTAAATTTGGTTCATTCTTATAAACATCCAATCCTACAGCGTAAACTTTTCTTCGTTCAAGAGCATCTATCAAAGCTTCATCCTCGATAATATCTCCTCTTGCAACGTTTGTAACAATTGCTCCTTTAGGTAAATATTCAATTGTATCTTTATTAATCATATCGACTGTTTCTTTTGAAGCTGGACAACAAACTGACAATACATCTGATACTGAAAGTAAGTCTTTTAAATTATCATGGTATGTTGCTCCGTCTTCTTTATCTTCACTTAGCTTAGATCTATTGTGATAATGAATGATCATTCCTAAAGATTTAGCAACTTTTGCAATTTTTTGTCCAATTCTCCCCATGCCAAGAATTCCAAGTCTGGCACCTGTTAATTGCTTGCCAATTAAATAATCTGCTGACCACTTCCAGCCACCTACTTTTGCACTTTCAATTCCCTCTGCAGCTCGTCTACACGCACCTAAAATCAATAATACTCCTATCTCAGCTGTTGCATCAGTCAAAACATCAGGAGTATTGGTAACTACAATACCTTTTTTCTTTGCTGCTTCTAAGTCTATGTTTCCAAATCCAACAGCAAAATTTGAAATAATTTTTATCGAGTCTGGAAGTTGATTTATTGTTTCGGCATCCAATTTATCAGTTAAGGACGACAATATCCCATCTTGCCCACCACTTAACTCAATTAATTTTTTTTGAGAATATAATTCATCGTTTAAATTAAAATTTGCTTCAAATGTTTCTTTGGCTTTATCCTCACAAGATCTTAGTAATCTCCTAGTGATCAGGATTTTTTTCATATTTAAGATTAGTTTAGATCGAAAATTTTTCCAGGGTTCATTATATTATTTGGATCCAATGTTCTTTTAATTGATTTCATCACTGGAATACTATCGGGATGCTGCTCTAATAAATACTCTTTTTTATGAAGACCTACACCATGTTCACCTGTAATAGTTCCCTCAAGCTCTAAGGCTTTTCTAATTAATGAGCTATTAAAAGCTCTAAGTTGTTTATACATTTCTTTTTTTGCAGGATCGTAAGGTAGAACGACATGGAAATTACCATCACCCATGTGGCCAACCATTGGAGCCCTAACTCCAAATTCTTTTGCTTTTTCTTCTGCAAATTTTACACACTCTGTAATCTTTGAAATTGGAACACATACATCAGTTGAATAAACTCTTCCGTTATCATTTAAAGCCTTAACAGAGTAATATACGTCCCATCTTGCTTGCCAAAGTTTATTTCTATCTTCTAAATCTTTAGCCCACTTAAAAGAACTACCTTTGTTATCTTTTGATAATTCTTCTACAATTTCAATATTCTCTTTATTCGAGGACTCTGATCCGTGAAATTCAAAAAATAAAGTTGGTACTGCCTCAATATCTTTTAATTTTGAATAATTAATACTAATACCCATTTGATCTGCATTTAACATTTCAATCCTTGCAATTGGAACACCATACTGAATAACCTGTTGAGCCGTCATTACTGCATCCTCTAATGAAGGAAAATGACAAACTGCACTCATAATGCTTTCTGGTATTGGAGATAATCTTAAATGGACTTCAGTAATAATACCGAGAGTTCCTTCTGATCCAACAAATAGATTAGTTAAATTATAACCTGCTGAAGTTTTTTTAGTTCTACCACCTGTATTAATGATATCACCATTTGGTAAAATTACTGTCAGACCTGAAATAACTGTCTTCATAGTTCCATATTTTACAGCCATTGTTCCTGATGCTGAGGTAGAGGCCATGCCACCTAAAGCTGCGTTTGCTCCAGGATCGATTGGGAAAAAAACTCCATCTTCTCTCAAATACTCGTTTAATTGTTCCTTTGTTACACAAGCTTGAACTCTACAATCAAAATCTTCAGCGTTAACACTTAAAATTTTATTCATTTTTTCTAAACAAATAGTTATGCCATCTTCATTTCCTACAACATTCCCCTCTAAAGATGTTCCAGTACCATACGGAACTACTGGTATTTTATGTTCGTTACAAAGTTTTAATATTTTTGAAACTTCTTCATTGGTTTCAGGAAAAACTACTGCTTTTGATAGAATTGGATCATAAGTATCTTCACCTCTTGCATAATTTCCACGAGCAGATTCTGAGGTTGAATATCTACTGTTTAAAAGATTTTTTAATTCTATTTCAACTTGCTGGTTCATAATTCTAAATATTAATAATAATAAAAAAAAATATAAAAATATAGCTTATTTAGAAAGCATCTTGCCTATATTTTCCAATGCTTGCTGTATATTATCTCTAGATGCGGCAAAGCTAAATCTTACATAATCTTGGCAAGTTTTACCAAATGCTGTTCCTGGAACAATAGCAACTCCAGCTTCGTGCATAGCTTTTTTACAAAATTCAGAACCATTCATGCCCGTGCCTATTACTTTTGGAAAAGCATAAAAAGCACCGCCAGGTAAGCTACATTCAATTCCAGGCAAATCATTTAATCCTTTATGGATTAAATTTCTTCTCAATGTAAATTTATCTAGCATATCTTTGATTGAGTCATCTGGACCATCTAATGCTGCTATACCTGCATATTGTGCAGCTGCATTTACGCAAGACACACTATTTATTAATAATTTGTTAACATGCGGAATCATTTCTTTAGGCCAATAACTCCATCCTAGTCTCCAACCAGTCATTGAGTAAGCTTTACTCCATCCCTCTAAAACTATTAACCTATCCTTTAATGCTTCATAATGAAAAAATGACGGCATTTCTTTGTAGTCAAAAATTTGTCTACTATAAATTTCATCACTTAAAATAGTAACGTGTGGATGTTTTTCCAATTCTTTTGCAAAATAATCTATTACAGGTTTTTCAACAAAACTACCCGTTGGGTTATTTGGATTAATTAAAATTAACAATCTAGTTTTATCAGTAATTAGAGATAATATTTTATCTGGATCAAATTTAAGATCCTTATCTTCAGTAAGATCATATGGTACAGGTGTTGAACCAGTATAATTTATCATTGATTCATAAATCGGAAATGCTGGTGTAGGATGAATTATTTCTGCTCCTGGTTCACCAAAACATTGGATGGCATAACTCATCGTAGGCTTTCCACCAGGCATAATTAAAATTCTTTCAGCATCAATATTTGCGTTATACTGTTTTTTAATCCATCTTGTTACAGCTTCTCTACATTCTGGAATTCCGTTAGACATCACATATCCATGGTGTCCATCATCTAAAGCTTTTTTTGCAGCTTCGACTACATGCTTGGGTGTTTTAAAATCTGGCTGACCTAATCCTAGATGTATCATTGGATGGCCTTTTGCTTCTAATGCTTTAGCTTCTGCTAAGACACTAAATGCTGATTCAGTTCCTAAGTTATCTAAATTTTTTGCAAGTTTCATAATTTTAAAAATGAAAACCTAGACGAAAAGTAGGCTAATGTCTATTCATGTTTTTTAAATTACCTGTTTTAGGTTTTTACGATAATCCTGACAATTACTTATTGATTAGTTACGGTAGATTATTTTTGACGCATCCAAGTCTTCAATTTTTTTACATCCCATCAAAATCATATTTCTTCTAATTTCTTTTTGCATATTGTCTAGTAATCTTTCAACTCCTTTTTGACCTCCGGCTCCTAAACTAAAAAGAAATGCTTTACCAAAACTACATGCAGTTGCTCCTGCAGCTAGCGCTTTAAGAACATGCGTTCCTCTTCTAATACCACCATCAAGTATAATTTCTAACTTATCACCAACTGCATCTGAAATAGCTTTCACTTGATCGAAAGGAGATCTTGAACCATCTAATTGTCTTCCTCCATGATTAGAAATCATTATCGCAGTGCAGCCAATATCAATTGCTCTTTTAGCATCTTCAACCGACATCACTCCTTTCAGTGCAAAAGGACCGTTCCATCTTTTGATACAGTATTCTGCATCTTTCCAATTCATTTTAGGATCGTATTGTTCATTAATATAATCTATGACTGATTTCGCAATGTTAGTTCCTTTGTCAGTTTTGTGTTTAATGTTAGCTAACTCAAATTTTTTATTTGTTAAATATTTAAAAACCCATTCTGGACGCATCGCAAAACTTAGTAAGCTTTCCAACGTTAATTTAGGAGGAGTGGTAAACCCAGTTCTATGATCTCTTTCTCTGTTTCCTGCAACAAGAGTATCCACAGTCAAACATAGCCCATCAAAATTTGCTCTTCGACATCTATCAATTAAATCGTCAGTGATAGATTGATCTTTATGAACATATAGTTGAAAAAGTTTTGGACCACTTGAGATATTTGCTATTTCTTCAATTGAAAACGATGCCATTGTAGACATACTATACATTGTTCCAAATTTTTCAGCAGCTCTTGCTGAAGCTTTGTCTCCTTCAGGAGTGTACAAACTTTGCATTGCTGTAGGTGATAAGAAAAGAGGCATATCAATTTTTCTACCAAATACTGTTGTGGATAAATCAGGCTCTCCAACACTTGCTAATATATTTGGAACAAGATCACAATCATTGAAAGCATTTGTATTTCTATTGAGAGTAACTTCATCATCTGCACCACCATCAATGTAATGAAAAATAGGAGATGGTAATTTTTTTTTTGCTAATTTTCTAAAGTCTTCAAAGTTATAACAATCATTTATGTTCATGATTGCTATGTTCTAAATCTTAAATTGCTTCTATTTAAATCACTTATTTTAGTACAACCCATTAACTTCATATCTCTTACTAATTCAGACTTATACTTCTCTAAAGCTCTTTCAACACCTGCTTGTCCTGCTGCTGCTAAGGCGTATAAATATAATCTTCCTCCAGAACATGCCTTTGCACCTAATGATAATGCTTTAAGCATGTGAGTTCCTCTGTGAATTCCACCCTCACAGATTACATCCAGTTTGTCACCAACAGCATCAACAATTTCAGCAAGTTGATCAAAAGGCGATCTTGATCCATCAAGTTGTCTCCCACCATGGTTTGAAACCATTATTCCTGTGCATCCAATATCTACTGCTCTTTTTGCATCTTCAACACTCATTACTCCTTTTAAAGCAAAATGACCTCCCCATTTAGAACAAAGTTGTTCAGCATCTTTCCAGTTCATTGACTGATCAAGCATTGTAGAAAAATAATTTCCGATTGAAGAGTTGGTGCTCGTACCCTCTTTTACAAAATCTTGAAGATGAGGTAATTCAAATTTACCTTTTGTTAAATAATTTATTCCCCACATTGGCTTTGTGGCAAAACTAAATAAACTTGAAAGTGTTAGTTTAGGTGGTGACGTAAACCCAGTTCTCAAATCTCTTTCTCTATTTCCTCCAGTTATTGTATCAACTGTTAGAGCCATCACATCAAACTTAGCTGCTTTTGCTCTTTCTAAGCATGAATCATTAAGACCTCTGTCTTTATGAAAGTAAAACTGAAACATTTTTGGTGTATCAACAAGTGAAGAGATTTCCTCTACACTTACTGTTGCTAAAGCAGATACCCCAAACATGGTATTATACTTCTTAGCAGCTTTACCTACAGCTCTTTCACCATCATAATGAAATAATCTCTGCAAAGCAGTAGGTGATAAATAAAAAGGTAAATCTAATTTCTTTCCGAA